>CAYUAW010000527.1:0-1882 GCA_964442485.1 uncultured Polyangiaceae bacterium | reverse complement strand
CTCGCCGCGAAGCTCGCCCACATCCGTGGCATGAAGCCGTTTCCAGTCGTCGCCGAACGCATCATGCGCCTCGTCTCCGACCAGCGCGTGCGGCTCGAAGAGGTATCTCGCGTGCTCGAGACGGATCCGGGCCTTGCTGCTCGGACGCTCGCGCTCTCGAACTCGGCGCTGTTCCTCGTCGGCCGCCCCTGCGACTCGGTGAACCAGGCGATCCTGCGCGTCGGGACGAAGGCGCTCTACGAGATGATGGCCGCCGTCGCGATGCTCGAGATGTTCCAGGACGTGCGCGGCATCGGCATCGGCTTCCGGAATCATTGCGTCGGCGTGGCGGCCATCTCGCGCGCGCTCGTGAAGAGTCACGGCTGGGACGGCGCGAGCCAGGTGTTCCTGGCGGGTCTCTTCCACGACGTCGGCAAGCTCCTCAGCATGGACTCCGAGGAGCTGCCGTACGACGCGCTGCCCGCGGAGTACCTGGAGTTCGACACGGTGCACCTGCACGAGCGCCGTCTCATCGGCTACGACCACGCCGTTCTCGGCGGTCACGTGCTGAAGCAGTGGAATCTACCGGACACCGTTGCGCGCACCGTCGCGTGGCACCACCAGCCCGGACGAGCCTACGCGAAGGGCGGCGACGAAGCCCTTCTCGTCGCGATCATCCGCGTCGCGGACCTCATCGATCACGCGGTCGTTCGCGGCAGGGCACCGGACGAGTCGTTTCTGGACATGATGTCGCGCGATGCCGCGCTGAGTTATCTCGAGCTGGACGCGGACGAGGTGGTGCGCGCATGGCCGAGCTTCATCGACGTTCGCACGTCGGCGCTCTCGGTCTTCGGCGGGACCCGCCCGGCCAAGTGAAGGACTTTGGAGATCCGGTCGGCTTTTTTTTTCGGCCAGCCGTCTTCCGCTAACGCTTGACGACCGGCGTTCAGCGGGTAGTAGAAGACGGCATGGGCGAGGAAAACGCGGTTCTTCTGCCTGAATCCTCTCCGAGCGAAGAACCTGTCGAACGTGAGCACGCTTCGGACCGTGTCTTTCGCGCGATCGCGGCGGCCATCCTGAATCGCGAGCTGACGCCCGAGGCGCCGCTCCCTCCGGAGCGCGAGCTGTCGGATCGCTTCGGGGTGTCGCGCATCGTGGTGCGGGAAGCGATCCACCGGTTGAAGGAGTACGAGCTCGTGCGTGTCCGTCAGGGCAGCCCGACGATGGTGCTCGATCCGGATCGCGCGACGGACATGCGCCTGCTCGGCCTCGAGATAGAGCTGATCCCGCCGACGCCGGAGGGGCTCGCTGCGTTCGCCGAGCGGCAGATTCATTCGGGAGCGGCGCTCATCGATCTCGCCGAGCAGCGGCTCGAGCCCGCGGAGATCGACGAGCTCGAGGCAATCACGGAAGAGATCGCGGCGGTGACAGAGTTGAACGACGAGTGGCTCCGGCATGAGCGCCGGTACTGGATGAAGATCGCGCAGGGGGCGCATAACCGGCTCTATGTTCGCGAGACGGCCTGGTACTTCAATCTGCTCGAGCGCCAGCCGCGCTTTCGCGCGGTCTACACGGTGCTGCCGTCCCAGCGCGCCGCGTTCTACCGCCTGCTGAACGCGAACCTGCGTAAGCGCCAGGGCTCCGCGGCGATGTACCTGGAAATGCTCCGCTCGGCCCCCGACGTGGAGAGCCTGCGCCCTCAGACCCGTCCGTAGACGGGGATCTCTGCGCCCGAGATATCGCGCGCGTCGTCGGAGAGCAGGAACGCGACCACGCGCGCGAGCGACTCGGGCGGCACCCATTTCAGCGGATCGGCCTTGGGCATCGAGGTGCGGTTGCTGGGCGTATCGATCACGCTCGGCATCACGACGTTCAGCCGCACCCCGCTGTCGACCGTCTCCGC
>CAYUAW010000526.1:0-4729 GCA_964442485.1 uncultured Polyangiaceae bacterium | reverse complement strand
AGGTGGGCGAGGCGCTGCGTGATGACCAGCCCGATGCCCGTCCCTTCGATGGGCCCGGCTTCTTGCCCAGCGCGCTGGAACGGCTGAAACAGCGTCCGCTGCTGCGGGTCGGCGATCCCCATGCCATCGTCCTGAACCGTGATGCGGAGAAACCGCGTGCTCGGCCTGGAGACCGTGAAGGTCACGGTTCCGCCCTGCTCATTGTACTTGATTGCGTTGGAGCCGAGATTGATGAGCATCTGGGCGAACCGCGTGCGATCCGCGACGACCGTGGGCAACTCCTCCGGAAGAGCTCCCACCCGCAGTTGAACGCCGTGGCGACTCGCCATGGGCTCGAGGGTCGCTTTGACCTCCTCGACGACCTCTCCGGCGTGGACCGATTCGAGCGAGAGCGACACCTGTCTGGCCTCGATGCGCGACAGGTCGAGGACGTCGTCGACGAGACGGAGCAGATGCTCGCCTCCCTTGACGATCTGCTCGACGCGGTCTCGATGACGCTCCGAGAGCGGCTCCTTCCTGTCCCTCTGCAAGAGTTGCGCGAAGCCGAGGACGGCGTTGAGCGGCGTGCGTAGCTCGTGACTCATCGAGGAGAGGAAGTCCGTCTTCGCGGCGCTCCCTGCTTCGGCGGCCTCTCGCGCCTCCTGCAGCTCCCTGGACCGGCGTTCGTTTTCCGTGAGGTCCCAGACGATCGTGACCATCCCGCCCTCCGCGGTCCGGTGGTCCACCACGCGCAGGCTTCGTCCGTCCAGCGTGCGCACCTCGAAGGTGTCCCTCGGGTCGATACCTCGGCGAGCGAGCTGCTCCTCGCGAAAGCGGGCCTTCGCCGCTTCGTCGGCAAAGTCCAGGCGGCGCATCCAGCGGCTCAGGAGCTCAGCGTAGGTCCCGCCGATGGGCGAGCCGGCGGGCAGAGCGCCGACCAGATCGCGGAAGGCACCGTTGCACAGGACCAGGCGCTCCTCGTCGTCGAAAAGCGCGAAGGCGTTCGGGACGCTCTCCACGGCGCTCATCAGACGATCGGACGCGAGCTTCGCCTGGGCCTCTATCCGCTTGCGCTCGCTCACGTCGCGGATCGCGGCGGAGACCATCACGCCGAGGTCCGTCTTGAGCACGCCCAGGCTGACCTCGATGGGGATCTCGCGTCCATCGCGCGCGACGCCAAACAGAGCGAGGCCGGAATGCATCGAGCGCGGCGTCGGGTTCGAGAAGAAATTTGTGACGTGACCGTGGTGTGCAAGCTGGAAGCGACCAGGAATCAGGACGTCCAGGTCGCGGCCGACCAGCTCGTCGCGTGGGTATCCGAAGATAATCTCGGTCTGGATGTTCACGAGCACGATCTTGCAGTGCTCGTCGACGACGACCATCGCGTCCGGAGCGGCTTCGAGGAGCGCGCGATACCGCTCCTCGACGCGCTTTTCCACCTCTCTCGCGGCCTTCTCCTGCTCGGTGCGGCGGGCCATGTCCTCGGCTTGCTTGCGCTCGGTGATGTCGAGCACGATGCCGAGATACTTCTCCGGGCGGCCGCCCCCGTCGTGCATGGGCTGCGCGCGGGAGAGAAGATGGTGTACCGTTCCATCGGGCCATTTCACTCGAAACTCGATGGACAGATCGCCTCCGTGCGCCGCAGCCTCCTTTGCCAGCCGAGCCGCTTCGGCTCGATCTTCCGGAACGACGACCTCGAGCCACGTGTCGAACGACGGCGCGCGGCTACCCTTCTCGAGCCCGTAGAGCTTCCAGAGTTCGTCGGACCAGACGTTCTCGCTGGCGCCGAGGTTCCACTGCCATGCCCCCGCACCCGCGGCCGATTGCGCCAGCTCGAGCCATTGCGCGGCTTCACGCGCTTCCTCCACGATGCGAGTGAGCGTGGTGATGTCCTCCGTGAAGATGACGATCCCGCCGATGATTCCCTCCGCGTCTCGCCAGGGCCGTACCTCCCATCGGAGCCATTGCCGGCTGCCGTCGGCGCGCACGAAGCAATCGGACTCCGAACGGACGACCTCCCCGGCCAGGGCTCGACGGTGCACCGTCTTCCATTCCTCGCTTATTTCGCCGAACACCTCGTAGTGGCAGAGGCCGTGGAGATCCCGCTCGCCGAGCCCGTAGTCCAAGCTCCATCGCCGGCTCGCGCTCAGGTACCGCATGTCCTTGTCGAACATCGCGAGCGAGGCGGGAGCGTGCTCGATGAAGAGCCGGAGACGCTCCTCGCTCTCGCGGAGCGCGTCCGCGGCGCGCTTGCGCTCTGCCGCCCGTTGCTCGGTCGCCTCTCGTGTCTCCTCGGCCTCGCGGAGCTGCCGGCGGACGACGAGCACCATGACGCCGAGGAGCAGCAGGTCGAAGATCAAGCTCGCGACCGTCGTCGTCAGCGCGGAACGTTGCCGCGCGGCGATCTCATGCTGCTGGGCGTCGAACCGCAGCGCTTCGCGCTCCCTCATCCGGCCGACGACGTCGCGGAGCTGGTCCATCATGGCCTTGCTTCGGTCCGTGCGGACGAGAGCGCGCGCCGCTTCCAGCCCCTGCTGGCGGTCGGTGTCGCCGTGCGCTCGAGAAATCGCCTCGGCGAGCAGCGTGAGGCCCGCATCGACGAGGCCGCGGGCTTCGCGGAGATCCACCGTCTCGACGCCATCGGACTCGGTCAAGCGGGAGAGGGTCGAGAGCCGCTTGCCGACGTCGGCGAGTCCCGCCTGATAGGGCTCGAGGTACTCGTCGCGTCCGGTGATGAGAAAGCCGCGCTCGCCCGTCTCGGTGTCCTTCATCGCCGAGAGCAGCCCGTCGATCTCGGAGGACAACGATTGGGTCCGGATGGCGCTGGCTTCCGCGCGGCTGACGGCGCGCACGTTCGATAGTGCAAGCGCTGCGTTCAGGAGCAAGAGCAGCGCGACGAGCGCCGCGCCGAGGCCCATCAGTCGCCGGTGTGCGCCCTCCTTCATCTCGGCGTTCCCGTGCAAGGGGTTCGCCGGCACGCGCCCCTTGCGCGCGGCAGGTCACGTTGTCGGCGGCGGTCCGTCATGATCGGAGTCCGCTGCACGTTTCAGACCATCGCCGCGATTGCGCGCCCTTCTCGGGGCCGGGGCTGCCCGCTCAGACCGACCGGAGCAGCTCGATCGTGAACGTCATGAACGCACACCAGCCCACCGAGAACACGACAGTGCGCGCCATGAGCCGGGAGAACCCGGTGACGTGCACGACGGCGTGCACGAGCCTCGCCCAGAAGAAGACCGTCGCCGACAGCGCGGTGACGGAGTCGGACACTCCGACGGCACGAGCGATCAGCACGACTGCAGCGAACGGCGCGAAGCTCTCGACGGCGTTCAGGTGCGCTCGGTTGGCGCGATTCACCCAGTCGGGCAGCGGCGACGTCGGCGCCGTTCTGTAGTCGACGGGCCTGAGGAAGCCACGCGATGAGACGTACCCGATCACCACCGGAATCCAGAGCGCGCCCGTCAGGATTGCCGTGAGGAGCAAATAGTGGAGCTCGGTCGTCATCGATTCACGTCCCCTTCGCCTTCGCGCGCATACGATTGTCTTTCACGATACGCCTCGTATCCGGCGGCTCCCGGCGGCGTGGTCAGCTTCCACGGGCTCGCCTTGGTTCCCTTTCCCGTCACCTTCATCGCGCACATCCTTGAGCTTCCGGGTTTGAAGACGACCGACCAGGGCCAAAGGATGCGGTGCCTCGACACTTTCGGCTAGGCTCACGGGCGCACGGCTCGAGATGACGTTGCCCGCCCCGGAAATCCGCTCCTACCGCCTCGACCCCGCAGCGTTCGAGCCGACCACGAAGCGTCGGATCTACCGGCGCTACGCGGTGGCGGTGCCCATATTGGCGGTGTTCCTGGTGGCGCAGTTCGCCTTCATGGCGCGTCTTCACGTTGCGACGAGCGACACGCTGCGGATCGCGATACCCGTCATCGTGGCGCTCCTCGGGTTCTCCCTCTTCCGAGCGGCCGGGTTGCAGCTCAAGAACGGGAAAAGCGCCTGGGACTCGTACCAGTTGACGGTCGGCCCCAACGTGCTCCGCCGCTTCATAGCAAACCTCCCTCCCGTCGAGATCTTGCGCACCGAGGTGACCCAGATTGTCGAATCCAGGGCGGAAGGGATCACCGTCATGACCGCAGACCGTCACCGGTTCCTCTTCGTTCCGAAGGAGCTCGTCGGGTTCGAGGAGGTGCGCGCTGGGCTCTCGACCTGGAGAGGCTTCGACGCGCCCAAGGTCGTTCGCACGCAGGCCATCGGGGCGGGATGGTCGATCCTCCTCATCGGTTCGTGGATAGCCACGGGCGTCGTGCCGGACATGCGCCTCGCCGTGCTCGCGGGCGTCGTGCTCCTCGCCACCGCGGCGTTCACGATGCGAGAAATCTCGAAGCTCGGCGTCGTGGACAGCAGGCAGAAGGCCGCCACGGTGGGCGGGCTCGCGCTCCTCATGCTGGCCCCCTTCGCTCGCCTGGTCCTGCATTTCGTGTTCAAGACGGATGTACAATGGCCGAGATGATCCCCGAGACGCCGTCCCCGGAAGACCTGCAACGCGAGCTCGAGCAGGTGCGAGCGGCGCAGCCGTCCGCCGCGGCGCAACAACCGCAGCCTTCGCTCGGCAGCATCCTCATGAAGCGTGCCCGTCGCGCGCTCCTCCTCTGGAGCATCCTGATCGTGCTCTTTCTCGTGATCTGGAACGTCCTGAACGCGCACAAGTGACGCGGCCCGACGACGAGTGGCTCTGGGGCTGGGACGACACGCC
>CAYUAW010000525.1:0-4760 GCA_964442485.1 uncultured Polyangiaceae bacterium | reverse complement strand
AGATTGCGGAGGAGATGCGCGGCCAGCCAGGGGGAGGGGGTTTCATCGTCGTTGGTTCCTTTCCGTGGGCGGTTTCACGACGCATGCAATAGTTAACGATGTTGGTTAACTATTGCAAGGTCTGCGCGCGCCGGGTGGCGTGGCGAGACAATGATCTTTGGGCGTTGGCGCAGTCGGTCAGCGCGCCGCGAGGAAAAACGGTGTGGTCCCTCCTCGCGATTTAGTAGATCGCCATCGACGCCGACGTCGTCCCCGAGACATCAAAGATGCGCAACTACACGAGCGGAGCGAGCGCGCCGAAGGCGGCGGGGGGAGCAGTTCGCCGTAGGCGAAGCTGCGGGGGGCTAAGGCCCCCCTTTGCTAGTAGAAACGTGTCACCGGCTCTTCATCTCTCTGGAGTTCGACATCATGAGGCTTGGCGGCGCGCGTCATCTCGGCATCTGGGCGATAGCTACCACTGCGGCCGCGTGCGGGAGCGACCCACAGCCCACGGGCAAGCCCTCGTCGCCCGCCGCATCGACCGGCAAGCCAAGCGGCTCTTCCACCTCGGGCCTCACCTACGAGCGCATCATCGAGGGGAGCTGGACCCTCGAACCCGGCAGCGAAAACCCGAACTTCTGTGTGCAGAAGCCCCTCACGGAGGACGTGTACATTCACGCCATCCGTCCGGTGCGTCCCCCCGGTACCCACCACACGCTGCTCACGGTCGGGACGGACCAGCAAGAGTGCATCACGGCGGTCGCCAGCGGCTTCGTCTATGCCGCCGGGCTCGGCTCGGAGGGGCTCGTCCTTCCTGACGGCGTCGCGCTGAAGCTCCCTGCCGGCAAGGTCCTGAACCTCGGGCTGCACATCTTCAACACCGGGACCACTGAGGTATCGGGGACTTCCGCGATGGAGGTCGTCACGATGGACCCGAAGGATGTCGTTTACGAGTCGGATTCCGTCCTCGCCGGCCCCATCGGGTTCACGCTGCCGGCTCACCAAGAGACGAAGATCACCGACACCTGCCAGCTGACCGCGGATCAGTCCGTTTACGCCTTGTTCCCGCACATGCACCAGCTCGGTACGCACATCAAGACGACGGTGAACATCGGCGGGGTCCCCATGGTCCTCCACGACGGGGACTACCAGTTCAACGAACAGTTCCAGATCCCCATCGAGCCCACCCTTAAGCTATCCGCCGGCGATTCCGTCGACACCGAGTGCACCTACGACAATACGACGGATCGCGACGCCACCTTCGGCGAGAGCTCGAACAACGAAATGTGCTTCAGCGTCCTGTTCCGGTACCCCAAGCAGCAGTTGGGGCTGTGCTTCGGGTCGGCCGCAGGCGCGGGCACTCCCCTCTGAACGCTCAAAGTCGTGCGGTTACAGCGCGTCACGCCGCCGTGGTCGCGCTGCCTCACTCGTGCCAGCATCGTCTCGCGCGACACCCCGAGCGCGACGCGCTCCGAAACGTGAGCCGGTTCGGCCTCACGGTGACACGCCGAGGGGGAGAGCAGGCTTCATGAAGCGTTGCGAGTTTTCCGGCTTGAGAGCATGATTCTGCCGAATAGCGATCTTCGGAAGGGCTGACGCCCTTCCTTCGGAGGCAACGTGTCTTCTTCTTCAACGGGCACCCGACTTGTCACGATCGGGCTGCGTGTGCTGGCCTTGGGCCTCGGGATCCAGGCGTTCGCCGCCTGCAGCAGCCACCCGGAGGTGGTGCGCGGGGGCCCCGGCTCCAAGCCCATCACCACCTTCGACGCTGGCGTGGACGTTTTCGTGCCCGTCATCAGCTCGGACTCGGGTGTTCCGGTCTGCGAGAAGAAGACGTGCAAGGACCTCGGCGCGAACTGCGGCGACACGGTGGACGGGTGCGCCAACACGCTCCACTGCGGCGATTGTGCTTCGGACGAGAAGTGCAGCATCGAGACGGCGAACGTCTGCACGAAGCTGTCCGACCTCTGCAAGCCCATAACGAAGGCGGACGCCTGCAGCGGCAAGCAGTGCGGCATCGAAGGCGATGGCTGCGGTGGGCAGCTGGATTGCGGCAGCTGCAAGGCGGGCGAAGCGTGCGGAATCCAGTCGCCCTTCACGTGCTCCACGGTCTCGACCGGCTACGACTCCCAGCACTGCCCGACGAAGATCGCCTCCTGCAAGGCCGCGGGTGCAGCGTGCGGTGTCATCGGCAACGGGTGCGGCGGCACCATCGATTGTGACAAGGAGCTCGGCGGTTGCGCTGCCGGCAGCATCTGCGGGCTGAAGACGCCCTACCAGTGCGACAAGCCGCCGCCCTCCACCTGCACGCCCGCCGCCAGCTGCGCGGCCCTGGGCTGGGCGTGCGGCATGGCCGTCGACAGCTGCGGCACCATTCACGATTGCGCGAAGGAAGGACGCACCTGCGGGCCGCTCGCGGCGTGCGTCGGCGGCATCACCGGCCCGACGAAGTGCGTGGCCTCCGCAGGCGGCAGCTGCCCGCTCTGCGCGGCGATCCCGGATTGTACCGGCAAGCCGCAGCCCACCCGTCTCACCGGCAGGGTCGTCAGTCCGGGACGGACGGACACGGATACCGGCAACCAGGTCGGCGTGCCGAACGCGTTCGTGTATATCCTTCGTGCGGACGATCCGGCCGGATTGCCGGCGATCTCCACCGGCATTCCGGCCAACGGCACCGCGTGCGACCGCTGTTCGGAACAGGATCTGGGTCAGGTGCTGGCGGGGGCGACGACGGACGCCACCGGCGCGTTCACCATCGAGGGCGACGTCCCCGTCGGGGCGGAGTTCCTGCTCATCGTGAAGGTCGGAAAGTTCCGGCGGGCCGTGAAGCAGACGCTGCCCGCCGCGGCGGCGTGCAAGACGACCACCCTGCCGAGCGCGCTGCCGGGGAACCCGACGCGCCTGCCGCGCAGCATGACGGACGGGATCGCCGTGAACATCCCTCATGTCGCCGTCACGACGGGCGAGATCGACGCCATGGAGTGCGTGTTCGAGAAGATGGGCATCGCCCACACGGAGTTCGCCGACCCCGGGGCGACCGGCACCGCCGCGCCGCGCGTGCATCTCTATCGTGGAGGCCCGAACACGGGTAACCCGCCGGGCTCCGGCGCGCGCATCGACAACGCGACGCCGCACGACTCGACGCTCTATGGCTCGCTACCGCGCATGCAGAGCTACGACATGGTCGTCGCGGATTGCGAGGGCGCGACCTGGGACGCCGACTTCTCGCAGCGCAACGCCACTGGCGCGAACGTCCGTGAGTTCGTCAACCGTGGTGGTCGAATGTTCGCGAGCCACCTGAGCTTCAGCTGGCTCGACGGCAACGGCAACACGCCGTACTCCGCCGCCAACCCCATCGCCACCGGCCTCGACCAGGCCGGGACCTGGGACGCCACCATCTACCTCGATACGAGCGGCACCGGCGTCATCTCCGTCGGCCGCCCCCGCGCGAGCCCCAGGATCGCGAACTTCGCCGCGTGGGCGACGCGGGAAGGGATCGCCGCGCCGCCGGCCTATCAGTTCAACATCGTCGACCCGAGGAGCTTCAGCACCGGCCTCGGTACGTCGTCGGAAGAGTTCGTCTACCGCACCGGCGGGAACGGTCGCGTGCAGCAGTTCTCGTTCAATACGCCCTACGCAGCGCCGACGGCCGCCGTGTGCGGTCGCGTCGCCTACAGCGGCTTCCACGTCTCTGCGGGCGGTGGCAACAACCCGTACGCCAACGCGATCTTCCCGAACCATTGCACCGGCTCGCTCACCCCCCAGGAGAAGGTGCTCCTGTACATGCTGTTCGACCTCGGCGGTTGCGTGGGCAACCCTCCGCCTCCTCCCACCTGCGTCCCCGTGAAGTGCACTGCGGGAGCCTGCGGCGTCATGGCGGACGGCTGCGGTGGCGCGCTCGACTGCGGCAAGTGTCCGCCCCCGGCGTGCAAACCCACCACGTGCTCTGCGCAGAGCGCCGCCTGCGGTTCGATCGGCGACGGCTGCGGGGCCCTCCTCGACTGCGGCAAGTGCCCGGCGGGCCAGGTCTGCGGCATCGACGCCCCGAACCAGTGCGGTCAGATCACGTGCAAGCCGCAGACCTGCACTGACGCCATGGCGGAGTGCGGCAACATCGGCGACGGCTGCGGCGGTCTCATCGATTGCGGGAACTGCCCGCCCGGGGAGGTCTGCGGTCTGGACTCGCCGTTCAAGTGCGGCACGCCTCCCTGCACGCCGAAGACGTGCAAGGATGTGAATGCGGAGTGCGGACCCATCGCCGATGGTTGCGGGAAGGTCGTCGACTGCGGCGGGTGCCCGGCGGGCTCCATCTGCGGGCTTCGCATCCCGAATCAGTGCACGAGGACGAGGTGAGTCCCGTCGGGACGGGCGCCGCGGCGCGCCCGTCCGAGTGACGCGTCCGCCCTTGTGAGGCGCCCCCCGACGCTTCACACTCGGACGATGAGCAATGAGGAGAAGCTCAGTGCGGAGGAGCGCCGAGCGGTGGCTGACTACTGGTGGAGTCGCGCCGAGGGGGAGATGACGTCCTTCATCGCATTCCGACACGTCCTCGACGATCTGAAGGCGGAGTCGTCGCCGGCTTCGATTGTCTCGCTCGCCGAGCAGGCGGTGGCCGACGAGCACCGGCACTCGCTCTGGTGTCAGCAATGGGCGCGCCACTACGGTCACCCCGGCGGCGAGGTGAAGCCGCGCAGCGAGCGTCCGCTGTCGTTCGTCGGCGCGACGCACGAGGAGAACCGGCTCCTCAGGATCGCATTCTGCTGCTTCACCGAGACGGTCGG
>CAYUAW010000524.1:3370-4797 GCA_964442485.1 uncultured Polyangiaceae bacterium | reverse complement strand
TGCCCGGGCAGGCCCGGTAAGCGCAGGAGAGTAGAGTCATGTACTCGGCGGCGGCAGCCAGTTCGCTCTTGCACCGCAGGGGGCAATCAGCCGGCGCGTAACACGCTCGCTGACAGGCCGCCAAGCATGTACGAAAGGCCGGGAGCACCGGCTCCGCCTGGAGCTTCGCGAGCTCTGCGCCGCAGGGAATCCTCGCGCACGCGACGCAGGTAGTATCGGGCGCCGCGAGAGTACACGAGCCGCCGTCGGCCGCGACCGAGGGGCAGACGGTCGTGTCCTCGAGACAGGAATCCGTCTCGGAGTAGCCGCCCGGACCGCACGAAAAACTGCCCTGGTCGGCCGCGCATTTCAAATAGGCGCGATGGGCTTCGGCGCACGTGGAGTCGGACACGGCGCATTCGCTGACGGGATCGCACTGGGCGCCGCACGCCCTCACCCTGGCGCAGTACGCCGCGCATTCCGGCGACTTCGTGATGTCGCCGGACGTATCGGGGATGGGTTTCGCGGCGTCGCCTCCCTCCGGTGCATCGCCTGCATCGCGCGAACCCTGCGCGGTGGGGCTTTCGCCGCCCGCGTCACGGGCCGCGACCGTCGAGGACGTACCCGAGCACCCGAAGGACGTGCAAGCGCCGGCGAGCACGAACGCGACCCCCACGAGAAGCAGACCGCGTCGGCAGTTGTTTTCGTCCGGGCTGGACCTGTCGGGATCGGCTCGCATGGGAACGGATTGCTCGATGCGGAACGGTAGCATGCGAACAAGGCGTCAGCGCAAGCCGAGCCCCGGGGTCACGGCATCGGGTGCTTCTCGAAGAAGTCGATGACCGTCGTCGTCGCGTCGTTGCTGGTCGTCCGGGTCCGATGGGCGCCGTGGCGCAGGCGAAGGCGAAGGCGCGCCGGAGATGCGTTCGTGACGCGGCAGCAGCTCACTGGCCAAAGACGGTCTTGCATTCCCCGCGTGCCAGCTCCTGGGAGTCCACCTGCTCGAGCATCTTCCGGAGTGCCTCGATTCCCGGTGGGATCGGTGTGCATCCGTCCTGGCCCGCGTTGCAGGGATCGCCAAGGTAGATGTCTGCGTCTCCTTGACTGATGAAGAACACCACCCCGTCCACCGGACGCGGGTTCAGTCCGAAGACGGACGGGCTTCCGGCGAACGCAGCCTGCACGTCATCCGCAGCGAACCCGTTGACCACGTCCGTCCAGGACGGGATGGGCGACTGATTCGGATTGCAATTCGGTAGCTCGGCGCTGCACATGAGCATCGGCTCGGTGGTGACCACGTTCACGCGGTAGTGCTCGTAGAGGGTGCTGCACGGACGCATCCTGCTCACGTCGTTCTTGTCGACGGCACCTCCGCCCAGACCCCAGGTGAGGAGCGGAGCCGTCGCGACCTCCGTGGCCGGGCAACGGAGATGGCAGTCGGGCGGCTC
>CAYUAW010000524.1:2148-3270 GCA_964442485.1 uncultured Polyangiaceae bacterium | reverse complement strand
GCGGAGCCGTCGCGACCTCCGTGGCCGGGCAACGGAGATGGCAGTCGGGCGGCTCCGCACCGCCATCGACGGCGCCAGCGCCTCCTGCCGCCGTCGAAGCGCCTCCTGCCGCCGTCGAAGCGCCCCCGGCCGCCGTCGAAGCGCCGCCTGTCGTACCGGAAGCGCCCCCCAGGCTCGAACTGGCGTCGCCTGCGCTCGGCGCACCATCGGCTTGCGAGGTCTTGCCTCCAGAGCCGGAGTCGCCGTCCGATACGCGGCTCTCTCGCGAGACATCGCCGAGCGATTTGTCCGTCTCGGCGCAGCCAAGGACCAGGACGAGAGCGCACCCCATCGTTCTCCGTGTCCAGGTTCGATGCATCTTCGTTCCTCCGAAAGATACGTGTCGCCGAGGGAGGCAATCGATCCCTTCGCGCGCGGAAAGAGCGCGCCTCACGGCGTCCTCCCGTCGATGAGGGACCGGAGCCTCGCGAGGTGTGGGTCGTCGGGGAACAGCCGGACGTAGCTCTTCGCGAGACGTACCGCGTCTCCCGTCTTTCCCCCGAGCACCAGCGCGTCGATGCGGAGCAAGCGTGCTTCCCGCTCGAGCACGCGCGTCTGCTTCTTCCGGTCATACGAGTCGAGGACGTCGATGGCACCACGAAAATCGCCGGCATTCACGGCCCGCCTCGCCGTGTCGATCATCGCAACGTCGGCGCCGAGGGCACTCGGCCCATCCGGAAGCGCCGCCGTGCTGCCGGCAGTCGCCGACGCGGCTTCCTCGGCGCGCGCAGGCGACCCAGGCGACCCAGGCGAGGGCGCGATGGATCGCGCCGCGGATCGCGCGCTCGCCGGAACTTCGGAAAGCGACGATCGTACGGCGCGCGTGACCGCGGCGAGATCGGGAGCGAGCTCCGCGGCGGGCCGTGCGGTTCGTGCCGTTCCGCTCTCGAGCGTCGTGGCGGCGTTCGCCTTCGGTCTCGCGCTATCCACTGCGGACGGCGCCGTCATGTCTTCCGCGCCGCGCGGTGAAAGCACGACAGCCACGCCGCTCGTGGCCGCTCCGCCCACGGCGCCGATCAACAGCCATCTGGCGACCAGCGACGCGCCGGCGGACTTACCACCGCCGAGGGCGAGCGGCGCATT
>CAYUAW010000524.1:0-2048 GCA_964442485.1 uncultured Polyangiaceae bacterium | reverse complement strand
TCGTCGCCGCGCTGCTCGCGCCACTCGCCGTCGCGCCGGCGACTCCGAGGGCGACGGCGATGCAGGAGGCGGTGCTTGCGGCCGGCGCGTCGTGAAGTCCGGCCTCGAGGATAGCGCGCGCCCGCGGATCCGGGCTCGAGTCGAGGAGGCGTCTCATGTCCGTCAACGGAGGACTCCCTTCTCTGGTCGAGCTTGCACCCAGCCTTCGAAGAACACGCGTGCTCGTCGGAGACGCGACGTCGCGGTGCCGAGCGGCACGGAGAGGGTCTCCGCGATCTCCGGAAGCGAGAACCCTTCGAGCTCGAAGAGGACGAATACGGCACGCTGTTCGAGCGGCAAGCGCGACAGCGCGTCATCGAGCGCGAGCCGTCGCTCTTTCCAGTCGAGCAGCTGCTCCGGGTTGGCGCCTCCCGATGCTTCGGAATCCAGGTCGGCGCTCGGCGTTTCGCGGGACCGTGCCGCCTTCCGTCGTTCGTTCGCGGCGACGCGGAGCGCGGTGGATAGCAGGAATGCGCGCTCCTTGCCGGCGGGCACTTCCGCAAGATGGTTCGAGAGCACGTAGAAGACGTGCAACGCCGCGTCGTCCACCAGGGCCTGAGGCACGCCGAACCGGCGCAGCGCTCGCCAGACGACCGCAAAGTGCTCGGAGAGCGTGGCGCGCAATCGCTCGCGTTCGTCCGGTGGCTCCGGAGGCTGACCTATTCCGTCGATCGCGAGCACTCCCTCGGGGTCACGCCCGGCGCGTCTCATTCGGCCCACCACGCGGAGCCTTCGGTAATCGAGCAGGGCCTGGACACTTCTCCCCGATGAGAAGATGTCACCGATCGGCCCATCGATCCCCTTCGCGTCGACTCGCTCCGTCCGCCGCGGCGATTTCCAGGGTATATTGAATAGATACGCCGCGTCGCGCAGGGGCGGAAATCAATACAAACGGACCGAGAGTCCCAGCCCGAAGTGATACGAAAAGAGTGGAACGTCGTGGATGACGACATCGGGGTCGAGGATGAAGCGGTCATTGTGTGCCAGCGCCCGGACGCCCGCATCCGCCGATAGCCACGCAAACGAAGCCAGCCGTAGCTCGGGCCGCACGGACAGGATCCCGGAGAGCCAGAACATGGAGCGCTCCCGGTGGTTCAGCACCGACAGTCCGTCTCCGCGCAGCTCGCCGAGCTCGGAGGTCGCGCAAGGGCTGACGACGAACGACCCCGACCCGAAGCGGATCGGGCACACGGACACCGCCCCCGCGATCAACCGGAACTCGGCGTTGCCATTCGGGTTGGTTTGAACGACGGGGGGAACGTACAGGACCGAAAGGCGAACGGCGCTCGGCCACGGGCGCTGGAACACGAGCTCTGCGCCGCCCCACACGCCGAAGCTCCCCGACGAGCGCACCGCGCCCTCGAGCGCGCCACCGGCGACAGCGCGCACGTCGAACTTCGGAGGAGATCGACTGCCGAAGGAACTCGGTAATTCAACTTGCCGGACGTCAGGCGCGACGGAGAGTGTCGCCGATTGCTCCCCGGGCGCCTTCGGAGGGATCGGCATCGCGACGCTGCCTTGCGCCTCCGCCGCCGGCGTCGCCGGAGGCGCGGCGGATGGAGCCTCCGCCGCCGTTGGGACCTCTGTCGAAGGGCCGGACCCTGCGGCGCCGCCGGTCTGCGGCTCGTCGTGTCCCTCGAGAACGAGCGCGGCGATGACGGCCATCGACGCGACGACGTCGTCGCAGGCTGTGCCCGGCACCTCACGCGTCGAGGCGCCCGTCCCCTCGACGAAGACGGTCAATGTGCCATCGACCCCACCCGGCACGGGTACGATCCCCACGTGGAACCGCGTCTTCGCCGTGAACGAAGGGACGGCACGCGCTGCGCGAACGCGCAACGTCACCGCACGGACGAAGTCGTCGATCGCCGGGCACTCAGGGGGCGCCGAATACTCGACGGCGAACTCGACGCCCTCTTCCGCGAGAACGCCACGCGGCCAGAGGAGCGCGGCCAGAGCCAGACCGAGCGCACGGAACAGCGAGCGCGCCGGGCCACGAGTGCGCGACC
>CAYUAW010000523.1:0-4808 GCA_964442485.1 uncultured Polyangiaceae bacterium | reverse complement strand
TGAAGCCGGCCGCGCCGCCGGTCGATCCATCGGACGTGTTCGCGTCGCTACCGCAGGCGGCCAGCGTGAGCGGCAAAGTACAAACACAGAACCAGCGGAGCCCCGAGCGCGAGAGCGGAATCATGTCGGGCTCTATGCGCGAAGGGATGGGGATCGATCACACGCTCTGCTTCATCGAAGCGGCCGCGGACCGGCCACGCGTGACGCGCGCGGTCATTGCGGCAGCCTGATGTGCGAACGGTGGGTCGGCGGGTTGTTGGGGTCAAAGAAGAAGTGCGCCGGCGCGACGCAGTCGTTCGTGCACGAAGGCGGCGTCGAGCTCATCGGCTTGGCGCAATCGGGCAGAGGATCGTTCGGGTTCGCGAGACAGAGCCGCAGCGGGGCGGAGACGCCCACGTTCCCAACCCCATCCACCGCGCGCGCTGCGAGGCAGACCCACCCGGACCGCGACACCCCGGGCAAGCTCGCGAGCTGAATCTGGCTGTTGCACTCGCCTTTGGACGGAGCGAGAGAATAGATGACCGGCTCCACATTCCCGCCGGATTGCTCGTGCTGGATCACGCGCAGGAGGTCCGGCTGCGCGGGGCAGAGGTAGGGAGGCAGGTTTTCAGTCCCCGCCACGCAATAGCCGGGAATGGGAGAGACCTGGGAAGGCTCGAAGTCGGAGGAACCGCTCGGCGGGATCGGATACGTGGTCAAGATGGGCAGCGTCTTGTCGACCTCGTCGCAGACCGTGCCGTTCTTGGCGTTCTTCACCAGGACGCCCTTGCTCACGTCCCCCTGGACGTAGATGGTCACCGACCCCTGATCCACTCCCCTGAAATGAGTCAGGACGGGCGAGTTAATGTCCAGCGTTTGATTCGCCTGATCCCACGCGAGCACGCGAAGGAACGTCACGTCCTTGATGGCCTGCGACG
The DNA here is from genome assembly GCA_964442485.1 of uncultured Polyangiaceae bacterium. Lineage (GTDB taxonomy): Bacteria > Myxococcota_A > Polyangia > Polyangiales > Polyangiaceae > DASZVB01. The sequence goes on along the minus strand of CAYUAW010000523.1, from coordinate 3,891 downwards.
GGTTCGTCCAATCATTGGCCGGGACGTCGCCCAGCGGGTCGAACGGCAGCGAACAGACATATTGATTGTTGACGAGCTTCACCTCCTGAAGGGGAGGAGGATCTAGGTCGACGATGGGTGGAGAGGTGTCGATGTAATACGAGACCTGCTTCTTCGATTCGTTGCCGGCAATGTCCTGCACGTCGATGATGACGGTCACCTGGAAGGTTGCGTCCGTGACCGTCGTGGCGTCCAGTTTGAATGTGTATGCGTTTCCGGTGATGCTCCAGAGGCCGTTCATCATGTAGGGGTGGACGTCCTTGTTCAGGGTCACGCTGAGGGTGTTGATGGCGACTCCCGACCCCGGATCGTCGATGGTGAACTGCAGGAGCGTGCTGCCGCCGATGATGTCACTGGCTACTGGCAACGTGATGTTGATGACCGGTCCCGTGCTATCGACCACGAAGTGATACGTGTCGGTCCTCGCGATCTTGCGCCGGTTCGTTCCCGTGATGGAGATCGGGATCGATCCGTTCGGAGGCGTCGTGAAAGTCGCCGTGTCCGCCAGATTCACGCTGAGCGTGTAATGCCCGCTCACGATCGGGCAGGCGGGTGCCGACGCGCCACCGCAGACCGTCACACCGTTGATCTGCAGCTCGACATCGGTCACGGCCGCGCCGTCGTCTCCGCTCGCGAGCGGCGCCGGATCCACGGCGAACTCGACGGGGACCGGCTGCGTCAAGGGATGGGCCGAATCCGCGAGCGGCTGGATGCGCGTGATGGTCGGCCCATTGTCGACCAGTGACGCGATCGTCGCACTGGCTTCCTGTGGGAGGCCGACGTAGTGCGCGCGGCACCGGAAAGACACCTTGCCGCTCTTCAGCGAGGTGAAGACGAAGTCGTGGGAGAACTCGTTCTTGTTCGTCTGCGATTGACCGCCGGGCTTCGAATCCACGACGGTGCCGGAAGCGTCGAGCATCTCGAGGGTCACCGCGGAGGCGTCGACCGTCTTGCCCATGGCACCCGAACCAGGGACCGCATCGCAGCGCATCGTGACGATGTTGTTGCCCTTCACGCTCTGGATGATCGGATCCACGTTCGGGTCCGACGCGGGATCGGGGCTCACGATGGTGACGAAGGGCGCGAGCACGCCCGCGTCTCCGGCGTTCGTACCCGTGCCGCCGGCGCCATCGCGACCCCCGCCGTCCTCTCCCGCATCGAACTCACTCAGCTTCCCCGCGGAACCGGCGTGGCCGCTCGAGCCGCCGCTGCCACCGGATGCGCCTGGCGTGTTGCCGCCGAGGGGCGGCGGCTTGTCACCGCCGCCGCAGGCCGTGGAGAGTGCTCCGGAGAGCGCGAAGACCACCGATAAGACCAGGTATTTCATCCCCGTTTGCCCCATGGAAATAGTGCCGAACTCTACTACGAGAGCGCGGGGAGTGGCCAACCTGCGCCGCCCGCTCCCGCAGAAGCCGACCTCGTCACCGATTTGCCACGATTCTTGGTGCGGATCCACGGCGCCTCCCACCGTTCCCGACATCGGAAACCGCGCGGGCCTGGACGCCCTCAGCGCGACGACTCGTACAATTCGTAAGAGCCGCTGCGATCGGACGAAAACACGACGTAACCGAGGTCCGCGGTCGCCCAGGGATCGCGGTCGTCGCTCGAGCTGTTGAGCTCGTCGAGCGCGCCGACCCGGACGAAGGGCGCGGCGGGCGACGGGCGGCGCGCGAGCTCTAGCTGCTTCGAACGCGTGTAGAGGAGCTCGAGGCCGTCGCCCAGGAGAAAGGCGTCCGATTCGTTCGAGCTCGTGTCGAGCTCGGTTAGCTTGCTGACCGCTCCCCAGGGGTCGCTCTCGCTCGCGCGGGTCGAGACGTAGATATCGTAGTTGCTGGCGTCCTTCGGACGCCGGGCGAGAAGACACACGGTGTTCGTGTCGTTGACGGCGCTCACCAAGTCGTCGTCGGCCGTGCTGAGCTCGTCGACGCGCGTGACCGCCGACCACGCATCCGTGCGGCTCTTCCGCTCGGCGGTGAAGATGTCGAGACCGCCCATGCTCTCCGTGCGATCGCTGCTGAACCACACCTTGAGCCCGTCGGCGGAGAGCGCGATGCCCGTCTCGCGATCTGCGCTGTTCAGCTCGGCGACGGCCACTGGCGTCGCCCAGTCGGTGCCCCGGTCTCCGCGCTCGGAGCTCCAGATGTCTTCCTTGCCCTTGCCCCCGTCGCGCTTCGAGTCGAAGTAAATCTCCGTCAGATCGCTGGTGAGGGACGGATCGTCGTCGACGGTGGAATCGGAGGAGAGCGACGCGATCACGTGCGGCACCGTGAACCCTGTCGGCACGTGTCCGGCGTCGACTCCTTGCGGCGCGTCGGCACGCCCGGTGGCGTCAACGCCCGCGTCGGTGGCGATGGCGCTGCGGCCGTCGCCGAGCCGCACGTCGGTCGTGCACGCGACCAGGAAGAGCGCGCACGGCGCGGCCGCTCGACTGAAATGCCCAAAGCAAAGGCGCGCGTGCGCCGCCCGCTTCACGGAAGCTCGCCGACGAGGGCGCGGATCCGCGTCTCGTGCGGACTGTGCGGGTGCTCCTTCAGGAAGCGAGCGGCAAGGCGGCGCGCGCCTCCCCGATCGCCCGCGGCGGCCAGCGCTTCGATCCGGAGGAGCACCGCCTCTTGATGCAGCACGCCGGGGCGGGCGGCCCTGTCGTAGTCGTCGAGGGCGGCGAGCGCGCCGCGCGGGTTGCCGTGACCGAGCTTCTTCCGGGCGACGTCGAGCGCCGCGATCTCCCTTGCGATGGAGGGCGAGCTGCGCGACGGCGCTTGAGATGCGGCAACCTGCGTGGTCGGATCTTCGCGCACGGCAGCGACCGCGACGGACTCGCCCGCTGGCACGACTGAGGAGTTCTGTGCGGGCTCGGCGACGGGGACGGCTTCCTGCGGTGTGTTCTTGGCCGGCGCGGGGGCTCGCGCCGGAAGCGACGCGGTCTGCCCGACGCTGCCGCCGCGGCCGAGGACGAGCGCCGCGCCGGAAGCGACGCCGAACGCGCTCAGGATCACCCATTTGCCGGCGAGCTTCGCCAGCAATCCGCGGCCGAGCGGACCCGCCGCCACGGACTTCGTCGCGGTGGCCCCGACGATGGCGGCGCCCGAGGCGAGCCCGAGCGTGGCGAGCAGCTGCCGTGCCGCGGCGTCCGACGGCTCCTCGCTCGCGCCGGCACGGAGGAGCATGAGCTCCGCAGCGGTCGCCCCTTCGTCCAGTAGCCTCGCTGGATCTCTCATCGGTCTTCTCCGCTGCGCGGCGAGAGCGCGGTGTGCTGGGCGACGAGCTCGCGAAAGCTCTCGCGCGCCCGGCGCAGGCGCGACGCGACGGTGCCGAGCGGAACTCCGACGAGCTCGGCGATCTCGGGCGAACGCAGCCCTTCGAGCTCGAACAGGATGAAGACCGTCCGCAGGTCGAAGGCCATGGCGTCGAGGACGCGATTCAGGAGCTCGCGCGCGCGTTTCTGGTCGGACAGCTCGTCCGGACCGGGCAACGGCGAGCGGACGCTGGCCTCCCCGGCGTCGCCAGGCTCCCCGACGGGCTCCCGGGCCCGGCGCCGGCGCGCGGAGTGGGCGACCCGGATGGCGGTACCGAAGGCGAAGGCACGCTCGCTGTTCTCCCGGATGTCCGGCATGCGCTCGGCGACGATGAGAAAGACCTCCTGCGCCGCGTCGTCGACGGCGTCCGGGGGAACGCCGAGGCGCCGCAGGAGCCGCCATATCAGGCGGTAATCGTTGCGGATCGACCGTTCGAGCCGCTCCCGCGGATCCACGCTTACATCTCCGAGGGGAGCGGCGATCGGAAGATTGAACGTCACTCCTGGTCATCATGCACCAAACCCCGGTTTCGATCACTGACGCGCCGGCTCAGAAG
>CAYUAW010000522.1:3547-4811 GCA_964442485.1 uncultured Polyangiaceae bacterium | reverse complement strand
TCCCGAGGCGGCACTCGTGACCTTCAGGTGGCACACGCGGAGCCTGGCAGCCGGAAGCCCGAAGCGCGGCGATTCCTGGGGCAGCCGGGAACGCGCGTCCTTGCGGCCATCGTACACGACGAACCGACGCGACGCGCTCTCCGTGACGTCGAACGAGTCCGGCACGAACATCAGCCCGCTGCTCGGGATGACGTGCTCGGCGCGCAGCTTGCTCGCTGTCGCAAGGTCCGTACCGGGCACGCCGTATTCGACCACGACGGCGCCGCGATAGCCCGCCGGAAGGACGTGGGCCTCGCTGCGCGCCGCGACCACCACGGTGCGCGACGCACAGGTGGCGGCAATCAGCCCTGCAATGACCAGAGCAGTCCGGGGCGGTGGCGAGAGCCAGCGCGCCATGCGCGAAGAGCTCGCAGCGGCATGGACGGTCGCCGAGAACGCGAAGGCGAGAAACGCCGCCGTCACGAAGGGCGAAAGCTCCGGCCCCCGAGCTCCGGCGGCGAGCATCACCAGAGCGGCGCAGACGATCCATCCGAGGCCGTGGAGGCCCGCGGCGAGCCCGACGAGCAGCCCGACGCCGATGCCCGTGAGGCCAGGCGTGCCGAACGCAGCGGCGACGGCTGCGAGCGCCACCACGAGCCCGAGCCCTGCATGCCAGAGCACCGACCGACCCGATACGAAGGGCCCGACGAGCTTCGCCAGCATGCGAAGCTCGAACGAGACCGTGCGCACGATCTGGTCGCCTTCGCGGCGAAACATCCCACTCGCCAGCAGGCGAGCGATCTCTCGTTCGAAGCTTCGCTGCAAGAGCCGACCGAACGTCTCGACGTCGTCGACGGTGCGCGGCACGTGACCGCGCGCCACCTCGGCGCGCAGCTGCTCGTCGTGTGCGGCAAGTAGCTTTCCGAGATCCCACTCGTTGCTTCGGGGAACGCGGATCAGGTCCGGATCGACGTTGAAGGAAGGGCTGACTCCGTTCGTCGTCACCAGGCGCTTGTCGTCGAGGAACCAGGTGTCGAAGAAGACGTGCACGATGCACCGCGCCCCCTGCAGGCGGAGGTCCACCGTCGCGATCCGCTGAAGGTCCGCCGAGCGGAACGACGAGTAGTAGATCCGCGCGACCTTCGACTGTAGCTGCGGGAGCTCGAAGTCGAGCAGCGGCGTGAACCCGAGTCGGACCAGCTCCCTCGAGCACCGCTCAAGCACCGCGCGATCGAGCCCCATGACCGTCGACAGGTCGACGGGATTCGGCGGGCTCGGCGTCGCC
>CAYUAW010000522.1:1613-3447 GCA_964442485.1 uncultured Polyangiaceae bacterium | reverse complement strand
AATGGCGCACCGTCGAGGAAACGGGCGCGACCCACGCCGTGCACCGGAGGCTCGGGTGCCGCGGAGAGTCGGTGCCCCCGAAGCAGCCGCGCCGGCGCGACCTGGAACCGGAAGCCATGGGATCCGTTTGCAAAATTCGAGACGCCCCACGACCCTTTCGGACGGAACACGTGTTCAGTATACGTGCTTTGGTCCTGCATGGCGCTCGCCGAGCCGCGCATCTGCTGCCTGGATCTCGACACGTTCTTCGTGTCGGTCGAGCGGCTCCTCGACCCGAGCCTCGTGGGAAAGCCGGTGGTCGTCGGCGGTCTCCCCGGCCAGCGCGGCGTCGTCACAGCCGCGAGCTACGAAGTGCGCGCGTTCGGCGTCCGCTCGGGCATGTCGCTGACACGCGCCTTCGAGCTCGCACCGGGTGCGATCTACCTGCCCACGCGGCACGACCTGTACGGCGACTACGCCGCGCGCGTCCGCGAGATCGCGGAGAGCTACACGCCCGTATCGCAGGTCGCGAGCATCGACGAGATGTTCCTGGATTTCTCGGGGTGCGAGGGGCTCTACGCCGCGCCGGGCGACGCCGGACGAGACGCTACCATCGAGCGAACGGTGCGGCGGCTCACCGACGAGATCGAACGCCGCACCGGCCTGCCATCGAGCGCGGGCATCGCCACCAGTCGTTCCGTGGCGAAGGTCGCGAGCGGCCTCGCCAAGCCGCGCGGCGTGCGCATGGTGCTCGCGGGCACGGAGCGTGCGTTCCTCGGGCCCCTCCCCGTCCGCAAGCTCCCGGGGATAGGCCCCGTCGCCGAGCAGAAGCTCCACGCTGCGGGCATCGAGACGCTCGCCCAGCTCGTGGACGCGCCGACGCGCGAGCTCCGTCGCATCTTCGGTGCCTGGGCGGAGCCCATTCAGCGGTGCTGTCGCGGCGATGGCGCGCACGAGCTCGGCCCCGAGCGCCCCGCCTTTCTTGAGTACGACCCTTCCGGGAGCTCCCTCGGCACCATCTCGAACGAGCGTACGTTCCGGGAAGACGTCCGCGACCCGCACTGCATCGAGGCAATGCTGTGCTCGCTGGCCGAGCGCGTGTGCTGGCGCGCGCGCAAGCGCGGCGTGAAGGCGCGCACCGTCACCCTGAAGCTCCGCTACGCGGATTTTCAGACGCTGCAGCGTTCCCGGACCATCACTCCCACGTGCTCGGAGCTCGAGCTTTATCCCGTGATCCGCGAGCTCTTCGAGCAAGCGAGGCAACGCCGGACCGCCATCCGCCTGCTGGGCGTCCGTCTCTCCAATCTACGCCTCGCCTCCGAGCAGCTTGCGCTGTTCGATCATTCGGAGCCGCTGCATCGCGCCGTTGACGGGGTCCGCACTCGCTACGGCTACGACGCTCTTCGAGTCGCGCTCGCCGGCTCACGTTGACGACGCAAGAGAGCGTCGCCCCCTCCCCGTCCCTCACCCGCCCACTGGCGCAGCGAGCGTCTCGTGTCCGAGGCGCACGTCGATGCCCGGGTGACGCTTCACGAGCGCCTCGAGCCGCGTGAGGCTCTCGGCGCTCTGCTTCTGGTCGTCGGAGAACGTGCCGGGCTCCACCTCGTGCCGCCAGCCCCACACCGTGTGGCAGGCGTCCCCCGTGAACAGAACCGGGCCCTTCACGGTGCGCGCGACGAACGCCACGCTTCCGTGAGTGTGTCCGGGCACGTACAGCGCAAAGAGCGTGCCGTCGCCGAAGACGTCGAGCACGCCCTCGAAGCGGCCCTCCGGGTCTCGCGTGAACTTCCACTCGCGCAGCGGAGGCTTGCCCTCGAGTGCGCGGTCGGTCACCGGGCGTACGAGGTAGTTGAGC
>CAYUAW010000522.1:0-1513 GCA_964442485.1 uncultured Polyangiaceae bacterium | reverse complement strand
ATATCACCTGACCTGTGCCGGCTGAGTCGCTGCGGTGCACGACGGACCGACGGCCGCGCAGGCGTTCACGCCCACCGTCGGGCCGTTCTTGTAGTCGGAGCGCTTGCCGCACGAGAACTGCGTGCCGAAATCGAGCTGCACGCTGGCGATCGAGTCGACGCAATTCTCGTAGTCGGCGACGGTGCCCTGACACTGGGTGATCGGCACCGTCGAGCAGACCGTGTCGATGTTCGCCGACGTGGGGAGGTTCACGTCCACCTTCACGGAGAGCGAATTGACGCAGGCGTCCATGGCCGACTGGCAAGCGTCGTCGGTCGCCGCCAGGAAGACCTGAGGCGTGAACGCGCAGACGAAGCGCATGAGCGACGTCGTGTCGACCGAGGCGTGAACGAATGCCGCCTGATTGCGGCAGATGGTGACCTGCTGCGACGGCGTCAGATTGCCGAGCTGAGTGCCGCCGTCCACGCCGCTCTTGAAGCCGGCGCCGCTGTCGAGACCATAAAGGGAGCCGGATTGCTTGGTATCGCTTCCGCAGCCGCCGAGGCAGAACGCCACGAAAGAGGAGGAAGCAAGCGCCACGATCCATCGAGACATGAAGAATCCTTCTGACCGCAACGCAAGCGCCTACCAGGAAGGAGCCGCGACAGCAAGCGCTTGCCGATGGGTGCCCGCGGAGCTCAGGATGCGTTCTTTCGAATGCACGTCGAGCGACATTTCACGGGCGGCGCGACGGTGCGAGACATCGTGATCGGCATGAGCGATGGCCTCACCGTTCCCTTCGCGCTCGCGGCGGGGCTCTCGGGCGCGACGGTGGACAGCCATCTGGTCGTCGCGGCGGGCTTCGCGGAGGTCGCAGCGGGTTCGATCGCGATGGGGCTCGGCGGCTTCCTGGCGGCGCGCGGAGATGCCGAACACTACGAGAGTGAACGGGCTCGAGAGAAGCGCGAAGTGAAGAGCGTCCCGAAGCTCGAGGAGGACGAGATCGTCGCGATCTTCGAGCAGTACGGGATCCCACGTGAGGACCTGGGGCCGGTGCTCGCAGGGTTTCGTACACGCCCGAACCAGTGGGTCGATTTCATGATGCGCTTCGAGCTCGGTCTGGAGAAGCCCGAGCCGGGCCGTGCGCTCAAGAGCGCGTTCGTCATCGGTGCCTCGTACATCGTCGGAGGTCTGTTCCCGCTGGTGCCCTACTTCGTGCTCGCCGAAGCGCCGAGCGCACTTCGGGTCTCGGCGGCCTCGACGCTGGCCGCCCTGTTCGTCTTCGGATGGGTGAAGGCGCGGTTCACGGGTGCGCCCAGGCTGCGCAGCGCATTCTCGACCGCCGGCGTGGGCACCCTCGCGGCCGCGGCAGCGTTCACGCTGGCGCGCCTCGTCCGCTGACGCCGCCGCGCGCGCACGCCGAATCGCCAGGTCGGCGGGTCGCTTGAAGGGACGGGCGGCGTGGCGTAGACCGGGCAGTTCGCATGCCCGGCGCCCCCTTCACGGCAAACGCTTCTCCGTCGCGCTCCGAGTA
>CAYUAW010000521.1:0-4814 GCA_964442485.1 uncultured Polyangiaceae bacterium | reverse complement strand
GCTACCAGCGGCGATGCCGGGTAGCAGCGGCGGTGGGCGGTGCACTTCGCCACGGCGATCCGTTCAGGTTGTGGCTTTGGACTGGCTGGCCTTATCGTGGCGCGGAGGAATCAAATGAAAGCAGTCTTTCTGACGGCATATGGAGACGTGGACAAGCTCGAGCTACGCGAGGTACCGAACCTGACGCCGGGCCCCGGCGCGCTCGTCGTGCGCATGGCGGGGGCGAGCATCAACCCCATCGACTGGAAGATGCGAAGCGGTGCCACGAAGGCCTATTTTCCGGTCACGTTCCCCGCCATCCTGGGTCGTGATGCGTCGGGCGTGGTGCTTGCCGTCGGTGAGGGGGTCACGTCCTTCGCAGTCGGCGACAAGGTCCTTGGATTCGTGCAGGGCGCATATGCCGAGCAGGTCATGGCGCAGGTGGAGTCCTGGGCGAAGGTCCCTCCCGGTCTCGACGTCGCGGACGCCGGCGCGCTGCCGCTGGTCCTGCTGACGGGCGCAGAGCTCATGGAGCGCGCCACGAATCCGTCAGCGGGAGCAAAGGTTCTCGTCACCGGAGCGGTCGGCAGCGTCGGGCGCGTCGCCGTGCACGCCGCGAAGCTGCGCGGGGCGAAGGTCTGGGCCGGCGTCCGTGAGTCGCAGCGCGCGCAAGCGGAAGAGCTCCGCGCCGAAGGTATAGTCGTGCTCGACGACGCGTCGGGCTCCGCGAAGGCTCCCGTGTTCGACGCGATCGCCGATACGGTGGGCGGCGATACCGTGAAGAATCTCTTCGGCAAGCTCAAGCCCGGCGGCACGATCGGCAGCGTGGTCGGTGAGCCCCAGGGTGCCAAGGAGCGTGGGTTCGTCGTCCAGGCTTTCATGGCAAAGCCGGACAGCGCGCTCCTCGAGAAATATGCGCGAGAGGTCGCCGAGCGAAGATTGCTTATCCCGATTGCCGCGAGGTTCCCGCTCGCCCAGGCGGGCGCGGCCCACCTGCTCGCCGAGAAGAAGCACCCGCACGGCAAGGTGCTCCTGCTCGGTTGACGGTGCCCCGGCCGCGGGCGCTCAGAAGTTGCCGAAGTTCGTCGTCGGGATCAGCGGGCCCCAGTAGGTGCCGGTGTACGCGACGTTCCCGAATTGCTGCTGGAAGACGGTCTGAGCGGTGCCGCGCAGGTGAGCGTCCTCGTTCAGGTTCGAGTCCCAGTAGCCGAGGTACACGACGCTATTGGACTTGCCAGGCGTCACGAGGACCCTGTCGTATGCCCAGTCCGCGACGGCCTTGATGAAGACGCCGTCGCCGTAATCGTCGCCGAACTCTGGGAGGGCCATCGTCTTGCCGAGCTGCTGGGCGATCTTCGTCCAGTAGCCGATCGAGCCGCCATTGCCGGGGTTGAACTTGTCGCCCGTGCACTTCGTCGAGCCGCCGTCGCACCACTGCGGGTTGTTGTAAAAATCCGGACCGATCACGTCGGCGCTCTCCGGGACGTAGCCCGCGCCGAGCCCGGAGCCGCCGTTTGGATTGAAGATGTACTTGATGCGCGCGGGGAGATGCTTCTTCGCGATCGCGACGATGTGATTGAACGAGCCCTTGAAGTCGGCCGCGGGAGGCTGCGGGTAGAACTCGACGTCGATCCGCACGCCGTAGATCGTGCTCGCCTTCGCCTCGAGACCCTTGAAGAGATCCTCGTAGCAGCTGTCCCACGTGCCCGCGGCGGTCCCCGCGTAGTCGGCGTTGTACGTGAATACCGAGATGATGACGGGGTAGTTGTTGATGTCGTTCAGCCCGGAGATGGGCTGGCCGCACTTCTTGTGATGGTCGTCCTGGTAGCTGCTGTTGTAGGTGACCTCCGGGTGATAGCCGAGGTACGCGCTGTAGCTCGCGATGGTGCTTCCGCTGCTGAACATGCCGAGGAGGAAGTTGCGCCCACCCGTGGCGGGTCCGCTTCCACCGGAGCCGCTGCTGGCCCCTCCGGAGCCGTTGCTGGCCCCTCCGGAACCCGCTCCGGAACCCTGGTCGATCGTCAGCGGTACGGCGGCGTTCGCGGTGTGCATGAAGGATTGACCGGGTGCTGCGTCCCACGCCCACACCGTCCACGTCGTACTGCCGCTCGCGAGCTTCGTCGTGTCGATCGTCGTCGAGAAGGTGCCGTCTGCTCTCGGCACGGTCTGCGCGAGCGGCGGGTTCTGGTGCGTCCCATCCCAGACTTCGACGTTCACGAAGCCCGGCGCGAGGCCGCGCACCGTGACGACGCCGCGTACCGTCGCGCCGTTCTGCGGAGCATCGACGCGCAGCGAATACATCGCGATCGACGTCGTGCCGCCGGCGCCCACGCTGCCGCCGCTGCTCGTCGCGCCGCCGTTGCTCGTCGCGCCGCTATTGCCCGTCGCGCCGCCACTGCTCGTCGTGCCGCCACTGCTCGTCGCGCCGCCGTTGCTCGTCGCGCCGCCATTGCCCGTCGTGCCGCCGTTGCCTCGGCCGGCGCCGCCGGTCGCCGCGCCGCCTGCGCTCGCGGTTGGCGCGCCCGAGCCTGTTCCCGACGGCATACCGGCGGCTGCCGTCGTGCCACCGGTGCCGCTCCCCTCATCGGCTGCGCTTCCGCCGCTACCGGGAGTGGCGTCGTTCGCGCCTCCCGAACACGCCAGGAGCAACATGCCGGCGCCCAACACCGTCACTGAGCTTTTACGGAGAGACTGGAGCAAGGTCGTGGGTTGCGTCCGGGCCTGCATCCGGGGGTTGGCGCAGCAGCCGCCTGCTGCGGCTCAAGAATCGCCGCGCACCGGAATCCCGCCACCGCCAGCAACGCCGACGCAGTGCTCGTAGATCTGCCGCACCAGGTGCTGCACCAGCGGGCTCGCACCGGCGGAGACGTTCAGCTCGAGCCCGGGCAGGAGCAGAACGCGGCGCCAGACTTCGCCCCCCGGTACGGAGGAATCGAACGGTGTAGCGCGACCGATTGCCGTCGGCGGACCCTCGGCGAATGCAGTGTTCCCTTCGGCGCCTCCTGCGAGCCGTGGTGGCAACTGCAAGGCGGCCCTCACGGGCTCGCTGAGCTCCTGCGCCGTGACGAAGGTCAGTAGCTCGGCTTCCCCCATCACGTCGAGTCGCTGTCGAATGACGGACAGCTTCGTGACGCGCTCGGCCTGGAGACGGCGGATGCCGAGCGCGCGGAGCAGATGCGCCCGCTGGTATCGCGTGGAGGTGCCGCGAAACACCGGTGCCGCGAGTACACCGCGCTGGAGGTAGTAGCGAATGGACCGCGGCGACAGGTCGGTCAGCGCCGCGAACTCGCGGAGCACCCAGCCCGTCGTGGGGGCGGGCGTCTTTGGCCTCCGGCGGCGACGCTCGCGACTCCTGGTCCACGCGTTTCGTTTGCGAACCACGGTCATTCCTTCAGCTCCGGATATCCCGGTGCAGGCTAGGCCGGGGGACTGCTCACGTCCAGCCACTGGCTGTCGTGACGTCCGCCCAGGGGAGCCTGATCCTGGCAAGTTACTGTCCAGATGCCGCCCGGCGGGGCTTCCGTCCATACAACGTGGCCGGGTTCGGAGGCCGCAAGGGGGCTTCCGTCGATACAGTGTGTGCTCCGTCGGAGCGGGGGCTTGAACTCCCCGTCGATACGGTGACTGTATGGACGGAAGGGGTGAGAGGGGTTCCGTCCATACGGCGACCGTATGGACGGAGGGGGCAAGAGTGCTTCCGTCCATACAACGGTTGGCGTGACGGCGTCTCCCCCGGGCCTCCGGCCGGGGGTCTTCGAGCGGAGGGCCACCGCCGTTCGAGAGACGGCCGTACGTGGTATGCACCGGTTCTTACCCGCGCCGTCGAACGGATCTCAGCTTGGCAAGTAGTCTCGAATCGCTCGTGGCCGAAGGCATTCTCGGCGAGGTCATCAGCCGGCTGAAGAGCGGGAAGGAAGCCGACGTCTACATGGTTCGCTACGGCGGCGAGGTCGTCGCCGCCAAGGTCTACAAGGATCGCGCGCACCGCAGCTTCAAGAACAACGCCATCTACAAGGAGGGGCGGACGGTCCGGAACTCGCGTTCGCAGCGCGCGATCGACAAGGGGTCGAAGTTCGGCAAGGACGCGGGCGAGACGGCGTGGAAGGCCACGGAAGCCGCCACCCTCTACAAGCTTCACGCAGCAGGGGTGCGCGTTCCTTCGCCGGTGCTGTTCCTGGAGGGCGTGCTGCTCATGGAGATCGTTCGCGGCGACGACGGCGAGGTCGCCCCCCGGCTCATCGACGTCGATCTGACGGCCGAGGAGGCCAACGCGGCGTATCTCGACATGGTGTCGCAGCTGGTTCGCATCCTCTCGTGCGATCTCATCCACGGGGATCTGTCTCCGTACAACGTGCTCTGGGGCACGAAGGGGCCGACGATCATCGACTTTCCGCAGGCGATCTCCGCGGCGCACAACAACAGCTCGGAAGGGCTCTTTCTGCGCGATGCCCGGAACATTCTCGATCACTTCGTCGCGATCGCCCCGGCGTTGAAGGCCCGGAGCGGCGATGCGCGCGAGATCTGGCGCGCCTACGTCCGGCGCGAGCTCTCGGCGGACTTCATGCCCACGGGGCGAGCTCCCGCGGCGCCCGAGCCCGCGCGCGTGCTTCCACCCCGGCAGGAGCACGCCGGCACGGACGACACCAGAGGCGGCCCTCCGAGGCAGAAGCCCCGCGAGCCCCGTCACAATCACGGTCCAAAGCCGCAGCCGCAACGCGATCCTCGTTACAACCGCGGACCCGCGCCACAGCCGCAACGCGATCCCCGTTACAACCGTGGACCCGGGCCGCAGCCGCAGCGCGATCCTCGCTACAACCGTGGACCCGGGCCACAGC
>CAYUAW010000520.1:3420-4868 GCA_964442485.1 uncultured Polyangiaceae bacterium | reverse complement strand
TCTACTGACCACCGGACGGCTCGGTCGTGCTCTCCGGTTCTCCGAGGAGACGCTCGATCCGTCGCAGATGGGCGGAGCTCGGGTACCGCGCGCGGAACCTCGCCGCCGCGGCGCTCGCGTCACTGCGGCGACCGAGCGCGACCAGCGCCTCGATGGCGATGAGATCGCTCTCCTGACCGAGCACTCCGCCGGCGTACACGCGCTGGTGCTGCTGGGTGAGCGCGAGCGCGAGCGCCGGGTCAGACGCGACGGCATGATGCGCTCGACCGAGGAGCGCCGTCTCCGCCTCCGGGCTCGCGGGCTGCTCGTCGCTCGACGGCAGATCGGCGTGACTGGGTCGGCTGGCGTCCGCCGCGCCCGCAGCGTGTCGCGCGCTCGCCGCTCGACTCTTGCTCGGCTCGACGACCGCGGGCGGCTCGGGTGGCTTCGCCTCGGCGGTCGGCACGGACGGCGAGGCGAGACGCTCGCGCGGCGGCTTCACCGGCGGCTCGGCGTGCGTGGGCGCCTCGGGTTCGACCAGCTTCGTCTCGACGCGCGCCGGGACGAAGGGCAGCCGCCCCGTGATCATCACCGTAGCGCCGACGCCCACGGCTGCGGCAAGCGCGATGGCCGCAGCCAGCACGCTCTTGGTGCGCAGGCGCGCACGCGCGACCGCACGGACGTCACCCGCGGCCAGCGCGGACAGCGGCACCCAGCGCCGGCCGACACCGGCGAGCTGCTCTTCGCTCGGTAGCTCGAGCCTCGCCGCTTCGAGCGCTTGCACGAAGGGATCGTCGGGATCGCCCGAGACCCGCAGACGAGGAGGATCGCTTTCGTACGTCATCGCTTTTGCCTCGGCTTCGAGAGAGCTCGAAACGCCTCTTCCACCTCGCGGCGCGCCCCGTGCAGCCGCGAATACGCCGTTTGCAGCGGACACCCGAGAGCCGCGGCGACTTCCTTCATCGGCAGCTCCTCGAGCTCGTAGAGAACGAAGACGGCGCGCTTGTCGTCGTCGAGACGCTGGAGCGCGAGATCGAGCCGAGCGCGCGCTCGGCTGCGCTCCAGGGATTCCTCTTGATCGGCCGAGACGGTCTGCTCGCGCGCGTCCGCCTCCGGCACCTCGCGCAGCTGCGGCGCGCGTCGCCGGTACTGCGATGCCGTCCGGAGACAGATGCCGTAGATCCAGGTACGCAGCGCGGAGCTGCCGTCGAAATCCCCGAGCCTGCGGTGAACGACGACGAACACCTCCTGACACACGTCCGGCACGTCCGCTTCTCGGACGCCGAGCCGCCGCAACGCGCGCCAGACGAAGGGCGCCGTCCGCTCGAACACCTCTGTAAAACTAGTGTCCGTTGGCGAACGCATGCTCTCGCAGAAGGCCGCGTCCAGCGCGAAGGTCGAGCCGGCGCTCATGGACCTATATTGGCGAGCTGGCCTGGATTTTATCATGGTAGCTCGACTCCGAGCCC
>CAYUAW010000520.1:0-3320 GCA_964442485.1 uncultured Polyangiaceae bacterium | reverse complement strand
GCGAGCGCGAGCGCTGCGTCCATGTCCCGGCACACGGCCCCCTCGAGCTCGCGCTTGCCGAGGAGCTTGCCGCGCGAATCGCCGATCGTCACGACGGCGTGAAAGGTTCCAGCGTCAGTCTTCTCGATGAACCCTTCGATGGCGACGTCCGTCTCCGACGGAGCGCCGAGTGCTGGTCGCCGGAGTCGCGACTCCACGTCGCGAGAGAGCTGCTTCGCGGAGACGCAATCCTCTGCACCCGGCATCCTCACCCAGCTGAGCGAGAAGTGGGTTCGCTCGTCGAAGCGCGGTGGCGGCTCGCTGGCGACTGCCGACGTGGCGCCCTCATCAGCTGGCGCAGGTGAGCTGGGCGTCGCGCTCGTATCGTTCTGCTCTCCGCTTGCATCGGTGGGCTGCTGCGGCGCGGGCGTCGCCGTCCCCTCGGCGAAGGCCGAAGCAGGGGCGAGGACGCACGTGAGCGCGAGCAGGCGCAAGAACCGGCCCATCCGAGGGGCTGTGCGCGCCGCAGGCATAGGGCCTGCATCGTACACAGGGCGCGGCTATTGGGGGAGCCGACTGCGTACATCCGGACACCCCCCGGAGTCGGCGATCCGGACGGAGGCCAGGGTACCCGGCCCCGAGGGCGTGAACTGGGGCCTCGCGTTGTTCACGAAGGAGGCCTCGTCGGCGGTGCAGGTTTCACCGGTGGTCTTGACGCACCCGATGACCATCGAGTTCAGCGCCGGCGCCCCGTCGATGTCGATGATGTCCACGGCCGAGCGCATCTCGTCGCAGCTCGCGACGGTGCCCCGCAGGTTCGTCACGGTGCGCACCACCACGGAGATGCGCTTGGCGCGGGGATAGTCCACACCGAGCGTCGGCGGCAATCCGACGGGCGGCCAGTTGTAGGTCGGGTCGGTCGCGGGATCGACAGGAATGACGGTCACGCCGGGCGCGCCGTCCTTGTCCTGGTCCGGCGTCTGGGCCACCGGGAAACTGGTCGGCCATGTCGTGTTCGCCGGATCGGGCATCAGAAGGCCCGTAAGGAGCGACACAGGACCTGCATTCCAGCTCACGTCGTTACCGACGACGGTCGCCGTGGTCGCGAACACGACCGGTGGAATGTAGTTGTGGTCGAACAGGTCGTTCGGAAAGCGGATACCGAACTTCTGGTTGTTTGCGAGCACCGACCCGGACAGATCCGGAAGGTAGATGCCGCAGAGGGATGTCGCCTCGTGATAGGTGAGCGCGCCGTCGCGAACACGGTGCGAGATGTTCCACTGAACCACCTGGCCCGAGCCGCCGTGCAGAACCAGGGGAGCGTCCGGCCACGTCACGGGGACGCGGATGATCGTGGCCCAGGTGCCCGCGAAGTTGCACCTCGCGAGCGGCGGCAACGACGGGTCGACCACGCCCGCATCCGGAGCGGGCATCGGCGGCGGAGGCGGCTGCCCCATTCCAGCTGAGCCGCCAGAGCCGACCATCATGATCGGCGGGCCGCCGCCCGAGCCGGGCGGTGGCGGCGGTGCCGACGAGGTGGCGGTCGGCAGCATGATGGGGCTGCCTCCCGACGACGGAAGCTGCCCCGGTTGCATCCCGAGGCCCAGAAGGGGACCGGAGCCGCCTTGAGCGACGCCACCGCTGCCCGTGGAGCCGCCCGCCTCGACGACGGGATCGTGCGACGGCTCGCTACCCGCCGTGAACAGCAGGCCACGGTCCGACGCACCGCATCCGAACACGATGCCACCGACCGCGCCGGCCAGAGCAATGTGCAGAGGGAAGCGTGGGGAACCAGCGGCAACCCCTCTGGAAGGGTCCGCATTGCGATACGAGGGCTTCAATTGACCTGATCCTGCTCGACCACGACGACACGGAGCGCCAGCCGGTGTCGGAGAAAAAGCCGCTAGCTGTCCTTGGCGGACGACTAGCCAATTTATCACGGAAACCGCTCAACGGGGCCACGTAATGTTCATGCGGGGCCACGCCAATTGTTCTCCATTCGCGTCGCGATACGCATGCGACGCGTCGCGCGTCGCTCTCTTTTGAGCGCACACTTCACGATTGCCGCCACATCGTCGAGATGGACGCCTCTTGCACACAGAGTGTGCGACGCATGAGCCGCACAGCGTCATTCGCGCGACTAACTTGGAAGCATGGTTACGTTCGTCCGCGTCTGCTCCCTCGCTGTTCTAGCCGCTGGGTGCTCGTCGAGTGCAACGCCGGCTACCGCGTCCGTCGATCGCGGCGCTGGCTCGGGCGGCGCGTCGAGCGAGCCTGGCGCAGGGTCTACGTCGGGCGTGGCGGGCAGCACGACGCCCCTGCCCATCTTCCATCTGGACGCGGGCGCGGGCACCTCGACGCCGAAGGGCTGCAACGACATCGACGTCGGCTTCGAGAAGCTCATTCCGACGATCCTGCTGCTCGTCGACGAATCCGGCAGCATGTCCGACAACAAGTATCCGTCGGGGGGCACCAGTTCACGCTGGCGCGTGCTCCACGACGCACTGCTCGCCGACGGCGGTCTCGTTCAGACGCTCGCGTCGGAGGTCCGCTTCGGCTTCATGGGATACACGGGCGACGGCACGGCGGCGACGTGCCCCGTTCTCCAGCGCACCGACATCTTCCCCGCGGCGGCCGACGGCACCGCGCTCGCGGCATTGCGCAACGTGTACCCGCAAGAGCGGCCCAGCCTTCCGTACTCGGGTGACACGCCCACCGGCGCGGCGTTGCGCGTGGCGACGCAGGCGCTCGCAAGCTTCACCGAGCCCGGACCGAAGCACGTTCTGCTCGCCACCGACGGCGACCCCGACACGTGTGCGCGACCGAACCCGCAATGCGGGCAGGAGGAAGCCGTCAGCGCCGCAGAGGATGCGTTTGCTTCTGGAATCGGCACGTTCGTCATCGGCATCTCCGACGACGTAGCGAGCTGGCATCTGCAGCAGATGGCCAACGCCGGCGCCGGCCTCGGCGTGGCTCCCCCGGACTCGAACTTCTACAACAACTGTCCGCGCGACCCCGCGGTCACGCCGAAGTACGCGGCCACTCCACCGCCGCAGAACGCAAAGTTCTACAAGCCCTCTGACGGCGCGGAGCTCGCGCAGGCACTGGCGACCATCGTGAACAGCGCCAGGACCTGCACCTTCACACTGCACGGCAAGGTCACTCCCGGGAAGGAATCCGCGGGCAGCGTCCGCCTCGACGGCACCGCGCTCGACTACATGGCGCCCGACGGCTGGCACCTGCTCGACTCACAGACGCTCGAAGTGCTCGGCACCTCCTGCGACAAGATCAAGACGACGAGCAAGCTCCTGCAAGTGAGTTTCCCGTGCGATTCGGTGACG
>CAYUAW010000519.1:0-4873 GCA_964442485.1 uncultured Polyangiaceae bacterium | reverse complement strand
GGCCTGCGCGTCATCCCGAACCTGGACGTGATCCGGCCCGCCGATCCCGAGGAGACTGCGGGCGCCTTCGTGGCGGCGCTCGAACGAACCGACGGGCCGACCCTGCTCGCGCTGACGCGACAGGCCGTGCCGCTCCTGAAGCAGATCCCGCTCGAGGCGCGCCGGAACGGCGCCATGAAGGGCGGCTACATCGCGAAGAAGGAAACGGCGCCGCTCGAGCTCATCCTGCTGTCGGCCGGAAGCGAGCTGCAGCACGCACTCAAGGCCGCCGAGTCGCTCGGCGCGGGGACGCGCGTCGTGAGCATGCCGTGCTTCTCGCGGTTCGACCGCCAGCCCGAGGCGTATCGCGAAGAGGTGCTGCCGCGCGCGTGCCGCCGCCGCGTCTCGATCGAGGCGACGGTCACGTCGACCTGGGCACGCTACGTGGGGCTCGACGGCGCGAGCGTCGGCATCGACCGTTTCGGTCTGTCCGCGCCGGGAGCGCAGATCATGAAAGAGTTCGGCATCACCGCTGAACACCTCCTCGACGTGGTGTCGAAGCTCGGTTCATAGCGGCGCGACGCGTCGAAGGTCGAGATGCCCGCTGAAAACGGCACGTTGATCCAAAAAAATCACACGTCCGTCACCGGGCTCCCGGACGCGGGTCTGTAGGGTCGCCTCTTCCGCCGGCTGCTGGCCGGCTGGGGAAGAGGTGTTTTCCGATGACGACCGCGACGCCGCCCGTTTTGCTGGAATCCAAGGGCCCCGAGCGCCCCAGCATGCTCGACACCAAGCTCGCGAAGGGGCCTGGCAAATGGGTGATGGTGCCGTTCTTCGCGGTGTTCGCCGTGGGGCTCACCTACGCGGGGATGCAACTGTTCGAGGACCTGGCGGTCGTGCCGAAGTCGTCGGCGACGCCGTTCATCCTGCTCGGCATCGCCCTCTTCATCGCGCTCGGGTTCGAATTCGTGAACGGCTTTCACGATACGGCGAACGCGGTCGCGACGGTCATCTACACGCATTCCCTCGAGCCGCACCTGGCCGTCATCTGGTCCGGCGTCTGGAATTTCATCGGCGTCCTCGTCTCCACGGGCGCCGTCGCGTTCGGGATCATCTCGCTCCTCCCCGTCGAGCTCATCTTGCAGGTGGGGGGTGGCGCCGGATTCGCGATGGTGTTCGCTCTGCTCGCCGCGGCGATCATCTGGAACCTCGGGACGTGGTACCTCGGTCTCCCGTCGTCCAGCTCGCACACGCTCATCGGCTCGGTGCTCGGCGTCGGCATCACGAATCAGCTGATGTCCAGCGGGACCGGGACGAGCGGCGTCGACTGGGCCCAGGCCGGCAACGTCGGAAAGTCGCTGTTCTTCTCGCCCCTCATCGGGTTCGCCTGCGCGGCGCTGATGCTGATCCTCCTCCGCAAGACGGTGCCCGACAAGCGCCTCTACCAGGCGCCGGAAGGTACGGAGCCGCCGCCCTTCTGGATCCGTGGGCTCCTGCTGCTGACGTGCACCGGCGTGAGCTTCGCTCACGGCTCGAACGACGGACAGAAGGGGATGGGACTCATCATGCTGATCCTGGTCGGCACGGTCCCCACCGCGTACGCGCTGAACCACGCCGTGCCCGCGAGCCAGACGGAGGACTTCATCGCCGTCTCGCACATCGCGGCGGAGACGCTCGACCACTACGGCGGCGTGGCGCCGACCACCGACCCGCGCGCCGATCTCCAGCGTTTCCTCAAGAGCCGCAAGCTCGACGCCACGACCATCCCGGCCACGAAGGAGCTCGTGAAGGGGATCTCTCACGATCTCGGTGTGTACAAGCAGCTCTCGCGGGTGCCGGCCGACCAGGTCCGGAACTTCAGGAACGACATGTACATGGTGAGCGACGCCATGCGCCTCTTCGAGAAGACGGGACAGCCGACGATCGGGCCGGCGGACGCGGCGACGCTGAAGAACTACCGCAAGCACATCGACGCCGCGACGAAGTTCATCCCGAGCTGGGTGAAGGTAGCGGTCGCGCTGGCGCTGGGCATGGGCACGATGGTTGGCTGGAAGCGCATCGTCGTCACCGTGGGCGAGAAGATCGGAAAGGATCACCTGACCTACGCGCAGGGTGCCTCCGCGGAGATCGTGGCGATGGCCACGATCGGCGCAGCGGACGCTTTCGGTCTCCCGGTGAGCACGACGCACGTGCTGTCGTCGGGCGTCGCCGGCACCATGGCGGCGAACCGGACGGGTCTCCAGATCGAGACGGTGAGAAACCTGATGCTGGCGTGGGTGCTGACCCTGCCGGTATCGATGCTGCTCGCCGGTTCGCTGTTCTGGCTTTTCAGCAGATTCGGTTGAAGCGAGAGCCGGCGCCACTCCGTGTCGACGCCCACAGGGCGTTGTCGACGCTGCTCACCTGATCATGCAGCAGAAGCACTCGCACCCGATGGGCGGCTCGAAGCTGTGGCACTGCAGGAGCTCCGGCTCGACGCACGCGCTGCCCGCAAGGGGTGCGTCCAGGTTGCACGAGCACGATGTCCCCGCGCCGCTCCAGTCCACGCAATCGAACTGCTCGGTGTGCGCGCAATCCGCGGGCGTGAGCGGCGCGGTGCCGTCACAACGGCAGTGAATCTCCCGCCCCTGCGCCATCGCCGGCGTGCAGGGGGACGTGAAGCCTTGCGGGGACCCGCAATCGCATTTGAAGCGCTGTGTGCTCCCGCAATCCTCCGCGGTGACCTCCGTCGCGGGCAACGCAACGGCGCCACCGGTTCCGTTCGTGGTCGCGCCACCGCCGATGAAGATGACCGCGCCGCCGTTTTGCGAGCTCTTCTCGCCGGAGGCACCGGTGCTCGTCGCGCCACCTTCGCCTGCGTGTGAGCCCACCGCACCGCCGGTATCCACCGAGGTATCCCCGGTGGTCTTGGTGCCGACCATGCCGCCGCATCCGCTCGTCAGCGAGGCACCGATCGCGACGATGCTCTTCAGCAGACTCCCCGTGGCCACCTCTGTCGAGTCTCGCACGGGGAGCCCTCCGGCGCGACCTCGCGGGTGCGTTCACGACGCGGCGCGTACCGCCGCCTCTTCCACGATCGCGCGGCGCTTCTCGTAGGCCGGCTGAATTTCCCGCCGGAATCGCTCGACTCGCTCTGGGCCGGCGCCCTCCGGCGAGCCGCAAGAGAAGGGCGGCCTGGGATCGTACTCGAGCGAGAGCTGGATGAGCCGCGCCGTTTCCGCGCTCGACAGCTCGGCTGCCAGCGTCAACGCGAAGTCGATCCCGGCGGTGACTCCACCGCCCGAGATCCGGTTTCTGTCGCGGACCACGCGCGCGGCGTTCGGTGTCGCCCCGAACAGCGCCAGCAGGTCGCGCCAGGCCCAGTGGCACGCAGATTCGTAGCCGGTGAGCAAACCGGCCGCGCCTAGCAGCAGGGAACCGGTGCACACCGACGTCACGTACCTCGCGGTATTGCCCTGCTTTCGCAGGAATGTGAGCACCTCTTCGTCGCTCATGAGCTCCGCTTGTCCCGCGCCGCCGGGGACGCAGAGCACGTCGAGCGCCGGGCACGACTCGAACGAGTCCGTGGCGAGGAGCGAGAATCCGGCGTCCGTCGGAATGGGCTCCTTCCGCTTCCAGACCAGGTGAATGACGGCGCCTGGAACGCGAGACAGGACCTGCGCGGGCCCGGTCGCGTCGAGCTGCGTGACGCCGGGATACACGAGGAGACCGATGTGAATGGGCGTTGCCATGAGTCGAGCGTGACGGAAAAGTGGCTTGGCGGAAATGACCAGTATGGTACATTTTCTGCCATGCCCCGACGCAAGACTCCCCAGCGCATCGTCCTCGTCGTCTACGAAGGTGCGCAGATCCTCGACATCACGGGCCCGTCGGCGGTGTTCACCAGCGCCAATCGCTGCTCGGGCGAGGAGCTCTACGCTGTCGAGCTGGTGTCCTCCTCGGGCGCGCCCGTGTGCACCAGCGGCGCGGTGACCGTCGTCACGCGCGCCGCGCGCTCGGTCCCGGTGCTTGGTATCGACACGCTGCTCGCGGTCGGCGGCGACGACGTGGCCGTGCTCGCGGCGATGGAGGACCCGACACTCCGTGACTTCATGCGGCGCGCGGTGCCGGGCGCGCGGCGCTATGGCTCGGTGTGTAGCGGCACCTTCCTCCTCGCGAGGTTCGGCTTGCTCGACGGACGGCGCGTCGCCACGCACTGGGACGGCTGTGCCCTCCTTGCGGAAAACTTTCCGGCTCTGACCGTGGACCCCGACGCGCTCTACGTGGTGGACGGTCCGGTCTGGACCTCCGCCGGGGTGACGACCGGCATCGACATGGCGCTCGCCATGGTCGAGGAGGACCACGACGCAAGCCTCGCGGGAGAGATCGCGCAGCGGCTCGTCGTGTACGCGCGACGTCCCGGGCACCAGTCGCAGTTCAGCGCGCTCCTGCGCGCGCAGGTACGTCGCGACACGCCGTACGCCGAGCTCGTGCAGTGGATGCACGAGCACCTCGAGGAGGAGCTCGGCGTGGAGGCGCTGGCGAAGCGCGCCGGGCAATCCCCTCGCGATTTTCATCGCAAGTTCTCGCGCTCTCTCGGTCAGACGCCGGCGCGATTCGTGGAGAACCTCCGGCTCGATCGCGTCCGCATCCTTCTCGGTCACGCCTTCGCGCTGAAGGAGATCGCCGATCAGACCGGCTTCGGCACCGCCGTGCGGATGAGCCGCGCCTTCGAGCGACGGTTCGGCGTGAAGCCGTCCCTGTTCCGGCAGATGCTCCCGATCGCCGGATTGACGGACGCGCGTCAGTAGATTCCCATCGACGCCGATGTCGTCCCCGAAGCATCAAAGATACGGAGCTACGCGAGCGGAGCGAGCACGCCGAAGGCGGCGGGGGGAGCAGTTCGCCGAAGGCG
>CAYUAW010000518.1:1224-4890 GCA_964442485.1 uncultured Polyangiaceae bacterium | reverse complement strand
GCCGCTGATGCTCGAAATCACGGAGTGAACAGACCCAGGTTTCCGCGATGGCGCTGCCTGGCGAGCGCTTGCGCGGCGACCGAAGCGACGCGGCGCGCGCCCGTGGCCGTCGCGCCCTTGCTGATCGCCATGAGAGTCGAGAGGTCGTGATTCGACGTCACGGCGAAGAATGCGGTGATGACCACCGCAGCCAGAGTCAGAGCCTTGATCGCCCGGATCCCCCACCGCCGACGGGTCACCTTGCGCGTCTGCGCGCGGACCTTCGACGGCGGTGCCGACTCCACCGGGGCGGTGCGCTCCGATTCGATGACGTCGGGCGTCGCGACTTCCGCGTCGAGCGGATCCGGCCTGGACTCGAACGACCGAACGGGGTCGTCGGCGAACCACCTGGATTCGAGGGACGTCCCGCAGGCGTCGTCGGTGACGCCGTGGCTGACCAGCCAGCTCGCCAGCGCCCGACCGAGGTCCGCCATCGTGGCGTGCCTCGCGTAGCGGTCCTTCGCGAGACCGATGTGGACTATTTGCCAGAGCTGGTCGTCGCAATCGCCGCGCTCGGCGAGCGACGCCGGTTCGAGCTCGGTGATCGCGCCGAGCAGCGCATCGTCGCTCACCATGGCGAACGGCGTTTCGCCGCTCATCGCTTCGTAGAGCGCGACGCACACCGACCAGATATCCGTCCTGAAGTCGATGTCGTCGCGGGCCATCGCCTGCTCCGGCGACATGTACTCGGGGCTGCCCACCAGCATGCCGTGCTCGTTCAGGTTGCCGCCCTTGCCGTGCGACTCGTTCAGCTTGGCGATCCCGAAGTCGAGGATCTTCGGCTGAACGGTGGTGCGGTCTTCGAGTGAGATGAACAGGTTGTCCGGCTTCACGTCACGGTGAACGATGCCGCGCGCGTGCATGCCGGCGAGCGCGTCGATGATCGGGAGCACGATCTGCACCGCGCGCACGGCGGTCAGCTTTCCGCCCGCGAGCATCTGCGCGAGCGTCGCGCCCTGCAGGAGCTCCATCACGATGAAGAGGTCGCCGAGGTCCGTCTCGCCCACGTCGAACACGCGAGTGATCGCCGGATGACCGAGGCCCGCGGCGGCGCGTGCTTCGAACTGAAGGCGCGCGCGGAACTCCGGCCCCGCGAGCTCGGCGTGGGTGAGCTTGATGGCGACGGGGGAGTCGAGGAGCAGGTTCGTCGCCTGCCAGACCGTACCGACCGACCCCTCGCCGAGCACGGAATCGAGCCGGTACTTGCCGGCGAGCACGGAGCCCACGCCGTAGCGCGCGGAAGGTCTCGAAAAAGATCTGGATGCAGATGTGAGACAAAAGACGAACTGGTCGTCGTCCGCCGCTTCGCCCAGGTTGTGAGCGTTCATTGTCCACCCAGCAGCAACTTGCGATCCAGACGGGCCAACCGCTCGTTTTTCCATGGCTCCCCCGCCGGAGGTCGCGATCATGAGCCCACGAGGGCATGGGATCGAATGACTCACTGAATCCATCTAGCGGTGGCGGGTGCGCACCTTCGCCCCACCTACGGTTTTGTCGTGGCTGGCTGGGGAATGACGAGGCCGAAGCTGCGTGAGCTCTCCACGACCACCGTCACGTTGACGACATCGGGTATACGTACACCGAGGAATGCTTCCAGCGTTTGACGCGGGCGCCGGGAGACGTTCACGGCAAAGATCGAATCGCGCTGTGCCTCCTCGACGATGCGTCTCTCCACCGCGGCCCGGCCCTCGCGCGCGATCAGATCCTGCAGCGTCCGGCCCTCTTTCACCGCGCGGAGATAACCAAGAGACGGCGTTGCCGCAGCAGCGGTGTCAGCGAACGGCGACGACTGGCTGGTTTGCCGGATCCCGAGAGAGAAGAAGACGGTGGTTCTGTTGAACAGGCCCTGCGAATTGATCACCACTCCAGCAACGCTGTCGATGAAAAGGTATGCGCAGGCCGCCGCGCTCATCGCACCATCCGAAGCGCCGCTTGCACCCGTTCCGATATTCGACTCCGTGATCCTCCAGCCGTCGGGGTCGGTGTCGCTCGGGCAACAAGCGCCGCTGGAGTACCACACCCATCCAAGCGAGTAGGACGGGTTGACTGCCAGGAACGACTCGGCCCAGGCGATGGGCGGCTTGTCCGACGTGCCCGAGACGGTGATCGGCGTGTTGTACCCTCCATACGTCGTGATGACGAAATTGGCCTTCATGACCGTCGCCCAGATCTGCTGATCCAGCCCAAAAATTGCGGCATTCGCCATGGCTTCGAAGCTTGGATCGCTCTCGGGCGGCACGGTGATGCCGGCCAGAGTCGAAAGGGTCGCTGTTTGACCCTGATAGCTGAACGAGGCATTCCAGTTGCCGGCGACATCGCTACTGAGGTCGGCAAGGGTCGTGTCCAGGGCAATCGACGAATTGGCCAGCCTCGTCTCCAGGCTGGCAAACGTCGTCTTCAACGAGGGTGGCGCAGAGCTCGTCCAGGACGAGACCATTCCGGAAAGGAACGAAGCCACGAAGCTGCCCGCTGCCCCGAACTCGGAACCGATGGCCCAGAAGGCACCCTCGAGCACCTGCAAGCCGATGAAGAGTCCAGGATCGCTGTTGTCGGTCTGGGACAGCAAGAAGTAGGCGTTGAGGACCTTCGGTTGACCGTAGGTGAAGATGTAGTCGTTCAGGCGCTGAATCCGCGCCAGATTCGATTGAACTTGCGCGATCTGTGCGGGAGTGGGTGCGTCAGGCATTCGTATTCCGATGCTAGCGGTTCCCGTGTCGCACAGAAAGGCGGAACTACCGACATACCGCCGAGCAGGTCCGGCATTTTTCCTCTCGGCGACGCTTGTTCACCACGGCTATCCTCGATCCGGCATGCCCGCTTCACTGGAAGAAGCACACCGCGAGAGCGCCGATTGGATTCGTTCACTACTCGTGAGCGCCCGGGCGACCCCGGCCGTGTTTCGCACGGCCTTGACAGAGGTTCCTCCCACCCAGCGCGATGCCTGGCTGGATTCGGTCCTTGGGCTCGACGCGATTCCCGACGATGGTCCCGACCTTCCACGCGGCTGCGCTCCTTACCTGCCCTGTCCCGTCGATGCGATCCTTCGCATGGTGGAGCACGCAGGGGTGAACGCTTCTGACGTGGTCGTCGATGTTGGCTCGGGCGTGGGGCGGGCCGCCGCGCTGGTGCACCTCTTGACCGGAGCCTCGGCGATTGGCCTGGAGATTCAGCCTGCGCTCGTTCTCGCCTCACGTGACCTCGCGGCGCGCCTGAACGTATCGCGCTTCTCGCCGATCGAGGGTGATGCTGTCCGGCTCACCGGCTTCATGACCATCGGGTCCGTCTTCTTCCTGTATTGCCCATTCAGCGGAGATCGACTGGAGAAGGTTCTGGACGGCCTCGAGCCCGTCGCGCGCACGAGGCAGATCCGCGTCTGTTGCGTGGATCTGCGCCTGCCGCCCCGTCCGTGGCTCACGCTCGCGTCAGAACCCTCTTCGGACCTCGCTGTCTATCGCAGCACGATGCTCGACAAGTCGCCTACCGGTCGCCGGGGTGACGCGAAGGCTCAGGGGCAACAGTAGAAGCCGCCGTCGGGGCCCCCATACATATTCGCCCCAAGGCTTGCTTGATCGCCTCGGTGCGCGCCGCCTCGAAAGGCCATCGCTGACGCGATCAGCGCGATACCTC
>CAYUAW010000518.1:0-1124 GCA_964442485.1 uncultured Polyangiaceae bacterium | reverse complement strand
CTCGGCGTCTGCGGCGTGGTGGTGGAGAACGTCTGCAACACCGCAGTCCCCAGCGGGGGGTTCGTCAACGACGGCTTCCTTGCGGAAGGGAGGTTCCTCACGGCTGCATTCACGGCGACACCGGGTGCGAACGGCATCGACGGCGTGATCGGGCTCTCCGGACATCCGGCGACGGGCTTCAACGATCTCGCTGCTGCAGTCCGCTTCAGCGACACCGGTGTGATCGAGGCGCGCAACGGCGACCTGTACGCTGCCGACGTGACGATTGGTTATGCGCAAGGCCTACCTTACACATTCCAGATGTACACCGACGTCGCTTTTCACACGTACACGGTTGTCCTCAACAACAATATCATCCTGGCACGCAATTTCGCGTTCCGAACGCAGCAAGCCAGCGCTCCGTCGCTCGCGAACCTCGCGCTCGTGACCGATTCGCCCGCAGGACCGCTGATGGTTTGCGACATCGCCGAAACACCCCTAACGCACGAGGCGCTGTATCTGCATGATGCGTTGACGCTCGCTTCGCACGGCATCGTGGTCCCCACGGGGGGGGCGGTCGATCCGTCCGGGGATACCTTCACGGCGGTGAAGTCGTCGGCTGGCGACCAGCTCGTCGTGTCCAGGCGCAGTCGCGCGGGCGCTTTGCTCTGGAGTCGGTCGTTTCCCATCAGCGGGAGTGTAGAGATCGACTTCGTCGGTGGTGGAGGCGACGGCAGAGTCGCGATCGCGGGTCGTCTCGTCGGCCGCGTCGACTTTGGTGGGGCGGGAAACCTCGCCGCTTTCGGGGGCGAAAACGGCTTTCTGGCCTTCGCAGCCACGCTTGACTCAAGTGGCGCATTCGTGGACGGCGGGGTCGCGAACATCAGCACGATCCGAAGCGTGGTGGTGGATGCGCGCAGCAACGCTTACCTGAGCGGGTACCGTACCAATCCGGCAAGGTTCCTGCTGGATTCGTTCGTCGGCGGTTCCCTGCACGAGTGGGGCCCGGGGCAGCTCCCGCCGCTCACCCTCGGCACTGGCAACGAGGTCTCGATCGATCCCGCGGGCAATGTCTACTGGCTGTTTGCCCCGAACGTCAACAACAGCGGGTCACTCAGCTACCTCTTGAAGCTCGCGCCTTTCAC
>CAYUAW010000517.1:0-4895 GCA_964442485.1 uncultured Polyangiaceae bacterium | reverse complement strand
GCACACGATGGACAGCGTATCGGCACGCAGTGCGTCGCGACGAGCGCGCATGGACACGGCCACAGTGAGCGAGGAGCGACAGGAGAGCAAACAGGGAGCGCGCTCTGGTGTTCCGCTCGGGGCTCAGCGCTCCTCGGCCATGAAGGGTGCGAGACCGGAGAGCGACACGTCTGCGCGCTCGGAGTCGCCCGTGCCCACGGCGAGCTCGCGGAGTGCATCGACTGCGCAGAACGACCCCGTGCCCAACGAGCCAGTACCCTCCGTCACGTCGCCCGACCCCGAGCACGATGACCGGCTCGACGATGCCCGCGCCGAGCTCGCACTCGTCAAGCGCATCCATCTGGCGATGCGGAATGGCAATCCTGGAGACGCGCTCGCTCTCTGCGCCGAGCACGAACGACGCTGGCCACACGGCACCTTCGCGCTGGAGCGTGACGGCGTCCGCGCGATTGCTTCGTGCGAATCAGGGTCCAGCGAAGCCGGGAGGCGAGCCCGGGCGTTTCTTGCGAAGTACCCGCACGCCACGCTCGCGCCCCGCGTCACCGCTGCCTGCGCGTCGCAGCTGACGCTGCCTGCGCGGGACAGCAATGCATCCGGGGTCGACTGACGATCCGCACGCGGGCGTCGATTGCTGGCTACTGTTGCCCGACGGGGATGCAGTTGCTCGGGCGACAGCCTTCCGGGACGCAGAAGTTCGCGAGCCCGGAGACCTCCGACAGCGAGCAGCACGTCGCTCCCTCGCAGTCGTTGTTCGACCCGCAGCCAACGCGCGCACAGATGCCGATTGCCATGCCGAGCTGATCCGCCGAGCAGGTCAGCCCCTTGTCGCACTCGCCGCCGCCCGGCGTGCAGAGCTTGCCGATGCCCGATGGCGTGACGGTCACCCCGCACGCTGCAGCGCCCGCCGCTCGCGGGACGCCAGCCTCCGGCAGCGGCTCGGTGCAAAGCTTCACGCCGTCCCGGCCGACGAGAAAGCCTGGCAGGTTGCACATCTCGTCGTGCGAGCTCTCACCGAATCGCACCGTTTCGTCGGTCGTGTTGTCGTACGTGCAGCGGACCCGCGCCATGGTGCCGGCGGGGGCGACCGTGTCGAACGGATCGAAGTGCTGGTCGTCGAAGCTGTACGGGTCTCGCACGTACACGGGCTTCAAGCTCTGCTCGTCCGCGCCGAAGTCGAGCTCGAGGCGCGTGCCCAGGTAGTGCATGTGAGGAGTGATCGCATAGAAGTGCGCGTCCTCCTGGATCACGCACGTGCTCTCGACGGTCGTGGTCTCGCGGGGCGGCAGCACGATGTTGGCGGACCCGAACCCGAGGATCCCGACGGGCACCGGGTTCTCGTCCGGCGACTTCGTCATGCGGATCTCGACCACGCTCTTGATGGGCTGGTCGCTCGTGTTGAAGAGGTGCGCCTGCAGCACGAGCTGCGCGCCCTTCGAGACGAGCTTGGCCGACCCGCTCGGTGTATCCAGATCGACGCTCGCGGTGGTCGCGGTGAACAGCGTCTCTCCGGTGACCTGGAAGATGTTGCACTCGGTGAGGCCGTCCGGTTGCGGAGTCGATGCCTCGTTGAACATGAAGTGGTGAATGCCGAGCGTCTTCGTGAAGCTGAACTGATTGATCTTCAGGTCCTCTGGAGCCGTCGCCGCATAGCAGTAGTAACTCTCCTGACCCGGGCCGACGCTGAGCTCGCTCGTTCGGAGCACCCACCCGTCGTCCGTTCTGATGATGCCTTCGGTGACGGCAGCCACGCGGCCCTGCGGCGCGGAGGCTCCGCTCGGCTTGCTGCTGCTGCTCGAGCAGGCAGCGACCATCAAGTAGACAACCGCCAGCGAAGTTCGTCTCGTCTCGACCATCGCACCAATCGATCCTAGCGCTGCGAGCGTCTTTCCTGAGAGTGGAGAAGGCGCCGGCTCGAGGTCATCCGAGCGGCGCGCACCTGGGATTGTATCAATGCGTTCGCGCGCCGCACCGTGCACGTTTTTTACACACCACGTCGCGCTGGAGAGTCCGGGCTTTCTCCTGGGCCGTCCAGGCATCACGTTCGCACCAGAAAATTGCCGGAAACTTCCGTGCGTCGTGCTTCACAATTGTCGAGCCGCGACTCCTTTCCGTTCCCGCGGCGTGTCCGTGAGCGCGACGGTTCAGCGCGACGCGTCGCACCGGCGAAGCCGCATCACGACACCGGGGAACAGAGTGGGCGGATTGGCGGAACCGGGTAAGATCCGACAGCCGCGAATATGAAGCGTCAGAGCTTCACGGCGTATTGACTCGACGGTGTAGAGGAGGAGCTCGCGCAGGCAACGGTCCCATCATTCCGGCCGTCAAGGGCGATTGTCCGAAGATCGCGACGGGCACCGTGCAGGTCATGGGCGTCGACGTCGTGGTACCCGACTCTCTCAGACCAGCGTGACGCTCGACAACGGCATCGTGGCCAAGGGGGGATTCGCGGTCGATTGCGACCATGGAGGCGGTCGCATTGCCGCCGGGCAGAATGTCAAGGCAGCGGACTGGGAGTTCATGGAGGCGCATCCCTTCAGGACGAAACCTTCGCCATACGTGAACGGTCTCCCCTCGACCTTCTCGAAGTACTGCACCATCGTGAAGTAGCGCGCGCGCTCTGACTGCGCCGGCCGGCAGGTCACCGGCGGGAGATCGCAAACGACTCGCCGGAGGCCTCTGCGAGGGAGCCTCGCGCGCCGCCGATCTATGGACGCCGGAGCCTCGCTGAAGCATGGTCGGGGACGAGGTTCGAGATGAAGTTAACTCTGATTTCGTTTGCCCTGATTTCCTCCGTCGTCGTGGCCGCCTGTGGAGGCTCGCAGCCCAGCGCGGAGTCCGCGCCGCCGGCCTCCACCACGCCGCCCGAAGCAGCGCCCGCTTCCTCCGCTACTTCTCCCGCGACGCCGGCACCCGCGCCGAGCGCGGCCGCTCCCGCTGCGGAGCCGGCCGCGCCTGCAGAACCCTCGTTCGACAGCATGAACGATGATCAGAAGAAGGAGCTCATGAAGACGGTGGTCCTGCCGCACATGACGACCACCTTCCAGGAGCTCGACCCGAAGATGTTCGCGAAGGTCACCTGCGTGACGTGCCACGGTGACGGCGCCAAGCAGGGGAAGTTCGACATGCCGAACCCGAAGCTGCCGAAGCTCGACCCCAAGGACGGCTTCGCCAAGCACCTGAAGAAGGATCCGAAGGTGACGAAGTTCATGATGGAGCGCGTCGCCCCGGAGATGTCGAAGCTGCTCAACATCCCGCCCTACGACCCCCAGACGCAGAAAGGCTTCGGCTGCTTCAACTGCCACACCATGGCGGGGAAGTAGTCGGCGGGCTCGGCCAGGAACCGCGACGTGGGAGTGAACAGGTTCGACGCGATCATCATCGGGGCTGGCCAGGCCGGGCCATCCCTCGCATACCGCTTGTCGGGCGCGGGCATGACGGTCGCCTTCGTCGAGCGAAAGCTCTTCGGTGGGACCTGCGTCAACACTGGCTGCATGCCGACGAAGACGCTGGTCGCGAGCGCGCGCGTCGCGCATATGGCGCGCCGTAGCCGGGACTTCGGGGTGCTGACGGACGGCGCAGTTCGCATCGACATGAAGCGGGTCAAGGAACGCGCTGACGCCGTCTCCGCGGCGGCGCGCTCGGGGGTGGAGAGCGGCCTCCGCGGCCTCGCGCGGTGCACCGTGATCCAGGGACACGCCCGCTTCGAAGGCGCGGACGCGATCCGCGTCGGCGATGCAGTGCTGACCGCGCCCCGCATCTTCCTCGACGTGGGCGGCCGCGCTCGCATCCCCGACATGCCGGGCGTCGACCAGGTCCCGTATCTCACCAACGTCTCGATCCTGCAGCTCGACCGGGTCCCCGCTCACCTCGTCATCGTCGGCGGCAGCTACGTGGGGCTCGAGTTCGCGCAGATGTACCAACGCTTCGGGGCGCAGGTGACGGTCGTCGAGATGAGCCCGCGGCTCGTCAGCCGGGAAGACGAGGACGTCTCGGAGGCCATCCGCGAGATCCTCGAGAGCGAGGGCATCACCGTTCGTACGGCCGCGAAGTGCATCCGGCTCGCGCCGCATCCGGCAGGAGTGTCCGTCCACCTGGATTGTCAGGAAGGCTCCCCGCAGGTGGTCGGGAGCGATGTGCTCCTGGCCGTTGGCCGTCGCCCGAATACCGACGACCTCGGCCTCGATCGCGCCGGCGTAGCCTGCGACGAGCGGGGCTACGTGAAGGTCGACGATGGTCTCGCGACCAGCGTCCCCGGCATCTGGGCCATGGGAGACTGCAACGGGCGCGGCGCGTTCACGCACACCGCGTACAACGATTACCAGATCATCGCCGCCAATCTGCTCGACGGGCAGCAGCGCAAGGTCAGCGAGCGCATCGAAGGCTACGCGCTCTACGTCGATCCACCGCTCGGCCGCGTGGGGATGACCGAAGCCCGGGCTCGCGCAACGGGCCGCCCGCTGCTCGTCGGCACCCGTCCGATGACGCGCGTCAGCCGTGCCGTCGAGAGAGACGAGACCAAGGGCTTCATGAAGATCATCGCCGACGCCGACACGCGGCAGATCCTGGGCGCGGCGATCCTCGGCGTCGAGGGAGACGAGGCGATCCACGGCATCCTGGACGCGATGAACGGCAAGATGCCCTACCCATCACTAGAGTGGGCCGTCCCCATTCATCCAACGGTGTCGGAACTGATCCCCACGGTGCTCGGCAGCATGAAGCCCGTGTAGGCGAAGCCGTTCGCCACAGGAACCGCAATCGCGGCTAGACCCAGCGCTCGGCTGGGTCGACCACACCTCGCTGTCGTAACAGACCTCAGATCTCCGCCTGAGCAGAGTGTTTCGCCCCGCTCGCCCACCGGGCGGGGCGAAACACGGAGTCGACCCAGGCGAGCTCTG
>CAYUAW010000516.1:3763-4926 GCA_964442485.1 uncultured Polyangiaceae bacterium | reverse complement strand
CGAACGTCAACAACAGCGGGTCACTCAGCTACCTCTTGAAGCTCGCGCCTTTCACCCCTTAGGTTCGACCGAGCGACAAACGCTCTTGGCCGCCTCGCGTCCCGCCGGAGCGAGGTGCGCTCGCCACTCAGTCCACGCCGGCAAGCCGATCGTTGTGCTGCGCGGGCTTCACCATGACTATCGCTGTCTCGCGTGAATCAGCATCCGTGGTCCCACTCGGCGCAATCGTACCCGGTAGGACTGGTCCGTCCTCTCTCCGTCGAGACCTCAGCGTGCAGCGCATGCTCACGCGCGCGAAGCCGTCCCGTTCTCCGGTCATCGTGACGTCCGTGTATTCGACGGTCGCGGGGGTGCGCCAGATGAGCTCTGCAGTGGCGGCCATGAACCCGAGAATGGTGTTCACGTAGGTCGCGGCCAGGGCCCTTGGAACGTCCGAGAGGAGCAGGGAAGTGGACTCGTTGCCGGCGGCGAGTACTCGTGCATCGCCGAAATCGTAAAACCACGGCAGGATCCACGAAATGTGCTGCGTCGCAGCACCCATCCCGGCGAAGCCGAGCAGGATGCGGAACATTCGTGGGACGAGCTGCCGCGCGGTCGTCTCGCCGCCGAACCGTGCCATGACTTCCGGCTCCACCCCTGCCATGCGCGCGAGCACGAGCGTCGCAGCGTTCATGGGGAGCGCGTCGTACCAGTCCGTCCAGCGGAAGGCCTGCGTGAAGAAATCGGCGACTCCCTCGCCCGCCAGGCCTTTGCGAAAAGCGGTGACGCCCCCGGGAATAGCACGGGCCTCCTCGAGCATCCTGCAGTAGACGACGCCGCGAACATTGAAAGGGCTCGTGCGCGGCTCCAGTTGTGGCTGATCGTGAAGCTCGAACAACGGATGCATGACTCCCCCGGCGATGGCCAGGGTCACCATAGCAGAAGTGGGTCGACCCCCACTCTTCGAGAACGCCATGGCTCGCTGGTCACCCCTGTGACGGTGTGCAGTAACGCCGACGCTGTGGACTAGAACGATTGACCAGGACTCCGCCTGCGAATCACCTTCACTTGCCAAAATCGCGCGGCCACGAGAAGGCGCCGTCCTCGGCTCGCGAGTCACGAGCGCCCGAGCATGTACGACCATCGCGCTCACCGATTGCGTCGCAGCGCGCAGGCCCGGTGCG
>CAYUAW010000516.1:0-3663 GCA_964442485.1 uncultured Polyangiaceae bacterium | reverse complement strand
CCGAGCTCGGACGGTGCCGGTAGCACAGGATCGGCGTACGACTTCGCGACGCTGAAGATGCCGGCACCGGGGATGCCATCGTCGACGCTCGATGGGAGGTCGATACCATCCGCGACGGAGAAGTAGACGCAGTCTTCGTCGACGGCGGCATAGCCGGCCGTGACCATGCTGGTTACGGGTGCGCCCGAAGCAGGGATGCGCACGAGCGTTCCGGAGCAGACGTCGCATCCGACGGTCTCGAAGAAGCTCGACCCGTCGAAGGCAAGGCTCCAGGGGAAAACGGGGGCCGAGATGGTCGTCACCGCGCCGTTTTCGAGGCGCGCGATGTAGCCCGGGCCGGTCGGGCCCATGGGGGTTGGCGGTGCGCCGGTCCACCAGCAAACGTCGGAGCCGCACACCATCGGGAACGACGCGCTCGACTGCTGTGCGGCGAGCTCGGTTGGCGCCCCGCCCCCGAGGGGCACGGAGAAGACCGCTCCATCATTTGCTATGAAATTGGCCGTGGTCACGATGAGGTTCGCGCCGGCGATGGCGAGGCCGGACACGGAACCGGACATTGCATCGGTGAGGGTCTGGACGCTCCCGCCCTCAATCGGAACGGTTTTCACTCCGTCCTGATCGCCGAAGTAGACGGCGCTCTCGTTCGCGGCGAACGCCTTGACCTGCCCGTTCGTGGTCGCAAGGGTCGTCGTGGGTCCGCCGTCGAGCGGCACGCGGAGGACCTGGTCGTTCGACCCCAGGCCCACGATCCCGTGCAAGAGGACGGCCGTCGACGTGACGACCACATCGTTTTCCTGGATGACTCTCGCGAGCGACTGCATCACGACGGGAGGGCCGCCCCGAAGTGGAACGCGCATCAGCGAGCCATCGAAGACGAAGTAGACGTTCGTCGCGTCCACCGCGAGCTGCATCGCCCCGATCGACCCACCCAAGGCCTTCGACACGAGCGCGTTGAAGTCGACGAGCTGCCTCGGCGCGGGCCCGCACTTCGGCCCGGTCGAGGAGACGCCCTTGGCCGCATCGGCGCCTCCGTCACCGTGGCCGAGTCCCGCTGACTCACTCAATCGTTCGCTGCAGCCGCAGCAAGTGAGCGCGACGACTCCGATCGAAAATGCACGCCAGGGCGAGCGACCCCTCTCGGTTCGGGCCGAGATTTGTGCTCCACATCGAGGCATGCCCGCAGTCTCCCAGCGTCGAGGCAAGGACGCCACGCGAACAGCGTGCGCTCTGGTTTCGTCGCCATATCCGACATGTCCATGGAGCACCGCCATGCTCGGCGTGCGGTTCCCGGAGACGTGGACGTTGAATGTTTCGCGGGCAGGCCCGTCGAACGCCCGGTGGCGCCCGCCTGAGTCGCTACTCGGCGTCGAACGCCGCGCGCACCCCGCTGATGCCCGCGCCCCCAGAAGCCCGGATGCGAACCGCGCGCAACTCCTGGGCCAGCGACTCCATCAGCCGCCCGATGTCGTGCTCGCTGTTGTGGAGGGAAATCGTGAACCGGATTCCGGCCTTGTCGGTCGGCACGGCGGGGAACACGCTGATGCTCGCGTAGAAGCCGCGTGAGCGTAGCCCACGCGCGACGGCAAAGGTGGCCTCCGGCGTGCCGCAGGGGACGAAGAAGATGGGCGTCAACTCGTCGAGCGCGAGCCCGATGCCGTGTTGCTTGGCGAGCGCCGAAGTGAGGCGGATTCGGTCGAGCAATTCCAGCTGCAAACCCGAGAAGCTCGGGGAGAGATGCAGCTTCGCGGAGCTGATCGCCGCACCGAGCATCGGCGGTTGCACCGGTCCCGAGAAGAGCATCGGACCCGAGCGCTGCACGCGCCGCCGGTCCTCGTCCTTCGCGAAGACGAGAGCGCCGCCAGCGGCGGAGAACGCCTTGTTGAGAGAGAGAGCCACGACGATCCGCGATCGATCGACGAAGTGGTCGAGGGCGAGGCCGCGTCCGTTCTTTCCGAGCCAGGACGTGGCGTGCGCATCGTCGATGTACACGTGGAGGTTCCGCGTTCGCGCGAGCAGCGCCTCGATGTGCTCCATCGGGGCGAAATCGCCGAGCATCGAGTAGACCCCGTCGCTCAGATACCACACGCGCCGGTGACTTCGTGACAGCGCTTCGACCTCACGATCGAGCGCCTTCAGGTCACCGTGGCGCAGCGGCTTCACCAGGATCCCGGACAGCAGCGCGGTTGCGGTGTGGACGCTCGCGTGAGTGGACTTGTCGATGAGCACCGCGTCGCCCGGCCGAATCAGCGCTGGCAGCGCCGCGACGTGCGCCAGGCTGGTGGTGGGCGTCACGAGCACGTGACCACCGGTGATGGTGGCGAGAAGGGCTTCGAGCTCCTCGTAGAGGGGACACGACACGTAGGCGCGCGAGAACGAAAACTGGGTGCCGTAGCGCTCCGTCGCCGCTATCGCCCCCGCCTTCAGCTCCGGTCGCTGATCGAGACCGAGATAGCTGCAGCTGCCGAAGTTCCGCAGCCGTGTCCCCTCGATTTCGAGGCTTGAGCCGGTGTATTCCAGTCCTTCGGCGCGTTCGAACAGTACTCCCGCGCGCCATGCCTCCGTGAGGCTTCGTTCAACTCCGTCGACCAAATTTGCGGGGTCGAGCCCCGAGCCCGGCTGAATCAAGCGTCCTCCACTGTGGGATGATGGCAACTGATGCGCTACCAACGCGCACAACGGCCCACCCGCAGCCGCACTTAAGGCCACCTCGAAAAAAATCTTCCTTCCGTCGAAACGAAAGCTCCACGGATTGTTTTTCGCCGTGGTTATGGCCCGAACATTTCCCCCCGATTTCAAGAGAGATCGCGGACGCTTTTCGCGTGCGGGAGCTCCCGCGACCGGACACCAATGTGCGTTCTTCGTGACACTCGCGAAAAGGCGGTTACCGATTCGTAGGTGGAGTGCGAAGCGAATCTTGCGATGGATCTTCGTACCGCGCGTCTATAAGCTCGTTGAATTATGGAGGCGTCTCACGGCGCAGTCGCCGGCACGGCGCGCATCATTTCGTCGAGCGGCGGCGTAGGCATCATGGAGATCGGCCCGATCTGCGCCGTTCTCTGGCGAGAGGGCGTGACCGCGCCGCGCTTCGAAAAGCAACGAGCGGCGCTCGCCGAGGTAGTGGACAAGCATCCCGGCCAGGCAGCGTTCCTGTGCATCATCGAGCCCACCGCGCATCCCCCCGATGACAAACTTCGTCGCGCGTCCACCGACATGGTGCTCGGGCATGGTGACCGGTTGAAGTGCGTCGCGGGCGTGATCGAAGGAACGGGATTTCGAGCGGCCGTGACTCGCAGCGCGCTGTCGACAATCACGATGTTCATGGCGAACCGCAAGGGTCGGATCTCGGTGTTCTCCGAGATCACCGGTGCGCTGCGCTGGATGGTACAGAGCGCGAAGATTGACGTGGGCCCGCGCGCCGCCTCCGAAATCGAACGGCTGCGCGGTATGCTGCCTCCTGCGGAAGGTTCGTACGGGAAGCCCAGCAATTGACGGCGAGCTAGAGCCGCACCGGCTGCAACGTTTCCCCGCTAGCGCCGCGGCTTGCTCACCAGTACGCGCGCACGACCGCCTCCGGCGTCCACGTCGCGACGACGCCTTGCCGGTCCGCAAGCGTGACCTCGGTCAGCGACCGGGTGACCACACCGGGACCGGCTAGCACGCTGT
>CAYUAW010000515.1:0-4932 GCA_964442485.1 uncultured Polyangiaceae bacterium | reverse complement strand
ACAAGGGCACGAGCGCGGGAGACAAGGCCTGCCAGGATCTCCAGGCGAAGCTCGATGAATGCCACCTCCAGGTGAAGGGCAGCGTCTGCAACGCCACCGAGCCTTGCTCCGTCGAGTGCGCCGCGCACGCGGACTGCAGTCAGCTCGGGGCAACACCGACCGGCAGCTATCTCGCATGCATCGCGACGTGCAGCGGCGCGAGCGCCACGGACTTCGTCTGCAAGGACGCGAGCGGCTTCGTGCACCAGGGCGCCGTTTGCGACGGGACCCCGCAGTGCCTCGACGGCTCGGACGAGGCGAACTGCGGCGGCAACGGCACTGGCGGCGCGAGCAACGGCACCGGCGGCGCGAGCGGCGGCGCGAGCGGCGGCATCGGCGGCACGAGCGGCGGCGCGAATTCCGACGCGGGCTCGGCGCCGGCTCCCTCACCGGAATGCCAGGCGTTCGTCGCCCACGAAATCACTGCCTGCCCGACCCTGTCGCGCGACACGGAGCTCCTCGCGTGCGCCGAGAGCACGAAGGAATACGCCCCGGAGGGCTGCGGCCCGGCGTGGAACGCCTTCATCGGCTGCGCGGCGAACGCGTCGTTCTCATGCACGGACGGCCCGAGCGGCTGCGACACCGAGATGAGCGGCTACTTCAGCTGCGCGTCGAAGTTCGTTCAGAAGACGGGGTGCGACAGGCTCGGCACAGACGAACGTTGCACCGATCCGACGAGGCCGTACCTCTTCGGCTGCCTCGGCGGCACGGCTCCGAGCAACTGCGTCCTCCTTCCTCCAACGGGCGGCGCGCCGGAGGCCTGCTGCTCGGAGTTCGCCCCGCCGTAGCGGCTGCTCACTCCCGCTTGAAGCAAGGATCCTTCAGCACGCTCGGCACGCGCAAGCTGTACTCGTGCGCGCCGTACTTCACGGTGTACTTGCCGGCCTTGAGCACTTCGGACCGGCAGCCGGCGATCACGGGCTCGCAGCCCTCGGTGCAGACGGCGCCACGCTTGCGCTCGTACGACAGGCGGCTGTGCACGACGAGAGTGTTCGGCTCCTCGCTGTCGACCCAGCATTGATGGCTGGGGGGCGAGAGGCACGCCGGGCTCAGGCAGTCCGGCGGGAACGTACCGAAGACGACCCTGTCATTCGCGTGCAGCGTCTGCTTGTGCACGTCCCGGAGGAACTTCGCGTCATCGCGCTGGTCGGGATCCCCGAACACGCAGAGCGGCACCTCGTCCTCGAGCTTGACCTTCTCCCACTCCGCCGCATGCGCGGCAGCGGAGGCTGAGGCAGCCGCCGACGCCGCGGCGCTCGCGACGGCCTCTGCGGGCGCGCTCGACGCCGAGGTGGCGGGCCTCGCACTCGTTCCATTCTTGCCGCCCGAGCTGCAGGCGCAGAGCGCCCAGGCGACGGCGACGACGACTCTCTTCCGGGGTGCTTGCATGTCTCTCGTGGTCACGAAAAGCTACGGCCGAACGTAGCGTGACCGGGCGAGAGTCGCCAAACGCGTTCGATGCGCCGGCGGTCGAGGCGAGGCCCTCTGGCCCCTCCCCTAATAGCCCCCGATGGGGCCCATCGACGTCATCGTGAAGATCTTGCAGACGGGGCTGAAGCCCATCGGCAGGCCACTCGCGTAGGGCGAAGGCTTGGTGCCGAAGGGATGGTCCTTCATGAACTGCCAGGCCGAGGCATAGACGTCGGCAGGCGCGCCGCAGTGGCCGCTGCTGTGGATGCAGTTCACGGCAAAGCCACCGTAT
Source organism: uncultured Polyangiaceae bacterium (assembly GCA_964442485.1). Taxonomy (GTDB): domain Bacteria; phylum Myxococcota_A; class Polyangia; order Polyangiales; family Polyangiaceae; genus DASZVB01. Next base: position 3,191 of record CAYUAW010000515.1, on the reverse strand, counting down.
TTGAGGATGTAGTTGTCGAAGCCCTCACTGGTGTTGCCGAAGTTCACGATCACGTTGTCGCCCGCGCCGCCGTTCATCGTGATGACGTTCGGGACGCGCATCGGATCCTGGAGCTTCGGGTAGCCGATGGTGATACCGCCCGAGTTGGGCGCGACCGCGGCGATGTAGCTCGAACGCGCGATGGCCATGCACCCCGTCTGCAGACCGCCCGCGCTGCAGCCGGTCGCGTAGATGCGCTTCGGATTGATGCCGTAGTTCTTCACGGCGCACGCGACGACCTGGTCGGAGACCTTGAAGTCGTCGAGGCCCCACGTGCCCGTCCCCGAGCAATCCCCGCCGGTGTTCTTCGCCGCGCTGGGCGCGAAGACGATGCCGCCCTGCGCAGCGATGTCGTCCTTGATGGCCTGGGGAAGAAAGCTGACGTCGCCGAGCTTCGCCGTGCCGTACCAGTAGAAGAGAAGGGACCCCGTGCCCTGCTTCTGCGCGCCGGCGATGATGGTCGCGGGCTCACCGAGGACGGTCGCGGTGCTGGTGCCGGCCTTGAACATGGGGCAGTCGCCGCTGATCGCGGGGATGACGGGGTCCAGGCCACCGACCGAGCCTCCACCTGCGCCTGCGGTTCCGCCGGTGGCCGGAGCAACGCCGCCGGCGCCCGATGTCCCGCCCGCGCCAGCCGCCGCGCCGCCGGCACCCCGACTCACGAAACCGCCAGCGCCGGGAGCTGCACCGCCGGCTGCCGGCAGAATGACACCGCCAGCGCCGGGGACCACACTACCGCCGACGCCACCGACGGTGCCACCCGCCCCAGGAACGGCACCGCCGGCCCCGGGCGCAGCTGCGGCTGCACCGCCAGCACCAGGTGCCACGGCACCACCAGCGCCTGAATTGCTCAGACTTCCGGGGCCCACTCCGCTGCCGGAGTCCGACCCCGAGCACGCCACGAGAGCGACGGGAAGGGCGAACGACGCGAGAGCGAGAATGGTCCAGTGCTGCATGAATCCTCCGCGCGCGGCCGCCACAGCGGTCAAGCTAGCCTCGGCAGATGCTCACACCGCACACCCGGCACTTCGAAGATTGATCATCCGCATTCAGCGCGTGCCCTGACCGCGCGCGACAACCGTGTCGGCTCGGGTAGCGAGCATTCTTCTCCACCGAGAGAACGATTCTCGGAACGGAGACGAATGGCCCGTGCGCCGTCCCGTCTCCGAGACGACTCGACGGTATGAGCCAGCGACCCGCGGGCCTTCGCGCTGGCACGTGTGGTGCTTGGCGCGACGCGGCGACTGATCGGTCGCCGGAGGGAGCTTCGAATGAATCTGACGAGGTTGGGGATCCTCTTGTCGTCACTTCTTGCAGTCGTTGCGTGCGGGAACGACCGTGCTGCGGTGCCGGAACACTCGAGTCACGCGCCCTCGGGCGACGCCGGCCAGGGAAGTTCGTCCGCCCAGCCGAAGGACTCGGGGCTCACCCCCGAACGAGCGGGCGTGGCGGTGACGGGGAAGGTCGTCGAGTTCGTCGCAGCGACCATGATCGAAGGGCCGGTGATCCCGGGCGTGAAGGTCTGCGTGTACGAGCATCCCGAGGTTCCTTGTGTGACCAGCGATGACGGCGGCGCGTTCTCGATCGGCGGTGTGCCGATGCACAGCGAGACGGGCCTCACGTTCGTCAAGGAGGGCTATCGCTCGAGCCTGCATCCGGTGGCGACCGAGGACGCGGATATCGCGATGCCCGACTGGGCTGGCGGTGTGCTCTTGCGCGACGAAGCCGCAGCCGGCCTCTTCCGGGGACGCGCGCCTTTCGACCCGTCACGTGGAGCGGTCACTCTCTCGACCGTCCAGCCCGGAGCACGCTTCTACGGTCTGTTCGACTGGGTACTGGGTGTCGGCGTCAGCGTCTCACCCGCAGGCGGAACCGGACCGATCTATCTCGACACGGCCGAGCAGCCTCTAGCGTCTGCAACCGAGACCAGTGGGGGAATCGTCATCTGGGCGGATCTCGACCCGGGGATGTACGTGGCAACATTCGATGCAGCCCAGGGCAGCTGTAGCTCGCTACCAAACGATTCCGTGAGCACGCCAGCTATCTACGGGTATCCAGGAACGGCGCCGAACGCGGTGCGCTTTCCTGTCGCGACGGGTTTCACGACGAGCCCGGTCACTGTCTGGTGCCCCGACGGAACGGGTTCCGCGACGTTGCTTTCGGGGCATGACGGGGGTGCACCGTGATTCGGCGTCTCGCTCTGCCGTCGTTGTCGCTCGTGGGTGTGCTCCTGGCCGGGTGTCAGGGGTCCACGGGCGAGAGTCGGGAAAGACCGAAGAGGCCTCCGAGCGCCGCTGACTCCGGGTCTCCGTCGAGCGACGCCGGAGAGCCGGGTCTTGGCGCCTGGTTCACTCTGCTGAAGGGGGACTGGCAGCTCGACCCGGGTGAGGAAGCTTATTTCTGCGCGCGGAAGACGCTCGACCGGGAGCTCTACGTCGACGCCTGGGACGGAGTCCAGCCGCTCGGCACGCACCACACGGTGCTCACCATGGGCACGCCGGACTTCGACGACGGCGTCTCGAGATGCTCTGCGATGGATAACCGTCAACTCACCCTCTACGCGACGGGAGTCGGGTCGCAGGAGTTCGACATGCCTGCCGGCATCGCGATGAAACTTCCGGCAGGGCAACAGGTATTGCTGAACCTGCATCTGTTCAACACCGGCGACGCGCCGCTGACCGGCACGAGCGGAATTCGCGCACGCGCGGCGGACCCCGCTGCCGTGGAGCACGAAGCGGGCCTCGTGCTCGCGGGGACCAACGACATCAAGCTTCCGCCGCAGTCCGAGACGACGATCTCGGGAACCTGCACCCTCACGCAATCCATCACCATCTTCGCCGCTGCCGCGCACATGCATCAGAAGGGCACCTATCTGCGCGCGGTCGCGCACAGCAGCGAAGCTGGGGACACCGTCCTGAACGACGCCCCTTACTCCTTCGACAATCAGGTCGCGCACCTGGTGGACCCTCTCGTGATGAACACCGGGGACACCGTCGCGGTGGACTGCACCTACCGGAACGACTCGAGCGACGTCATCCACTTCGGAACCAGCAGCAAGGCGGAGATGTGTTACGTCGGGCTGCTGCACTACCCGTCGCTCGGCGTGCTCAGCTGCACGGATTGAGCAGCCGAACGGGCAGGGGCGCTCCGAC
>CAYUAW010000514.1:0-4941 GCA_964442485.1 uncultured Polyangiaceae bacterium | reverse complement strand
ACGCCCACATCCCCTCCCGATCTGCGAGCGGTGCCGAAGGGTATGAACCGCGCTCACCGAAATGCGTCGCCGCGTAGTGCGCGTCACGCAGCGAGGCTGCTTGAAACGCGATCGCGCAAACTTTGCCCCTTACGCGTCTCGCGATGGGGACGATTACAGCGCTATCGAGTCCGGCTCCTCACTGGTCGGACAGACGGGCGGGTTTCCAATGAGTCTACGTCGCGCATTCATTTTCGTCTCCGCAACGGCAACGGTCGCGTCCCTCGGCGCCTGTTCCTCCGGCTCGGGTAACGACCACGCAAGCGGTTCGACGAGCGGCAACGGCGCCGGAAGCGCGGCGGGGTACGCGAGCGCGACGGGTTCGAACGCGGGGGCGACCACGACCTTCTTCGGTCAGGACGGCTCGGTCCCGACCTTTCGCACTCTCGACGGAAGCGCGCCGCTCGGCGTGGACTCCGCGTGCGGTGCGACGGTGCTCGCGCCGGAAGCGATCACGGTCGACAAGACCGTCGAGCAGAAGCTCGATTGCACAGCGGACGTCCCCGAGCCGATCGCCATCTACCTGGTGCTCGACAACTCCGGCAGCATGAAGGACGACCAGAAGTGGACGAACGCCGTCGCGGCGATCAACCGCTTCGTCCAGACCGACCCCGCGCAAGGCGCAGGATGGAAGTGCGTCGACCCGGACGGCAAGAGCGTCCCTGCTCCGTCGACTCTGAAGCCGCCCGGCGCCGGCGCCATCAGCGTCGCGCTCCAGTACTTCCATCCGAAGAACGTCGGATCCAGCCCGAACGAGTGCGACGGCAGCGGACACAGCACGCCCGCGGTCCCCATGGGACCGCTCCCGGCGAACGGCACCGCCATCGCGGCCTCGCTCGCCGCGGCGGGCCCGACGGGCAAGACGCCGACGGTCGGCGCGCTCCTCGGCGGGACGGAGTACTGCACGGCCTACGAAGCCGCGAATCCCGGCAAGAAGTGCGCGGTCGTCCTCGTCACGGACGGGCAGCCGAACGGCTGCGGTCTGAGCTCGCAGTGCCCCAGCGGCAACGGCGAATGCGTGGACCCGGGCTCGGCGGGCGTGCTGACGCCCATCGCCGCCAAGGCGTTCGGCAATGCCGCCGACAGCGTCGTCACCTTCACGGTGGGAATGTCCGGCGTCACCACCGACGGGTTTGCCCTCCTCGATGCGATCGCGAAGGCCGGCGGTGCGGACTGCACGCCGACGGTGGAAGGTCACGAATCCTGCGACGTCACGACGTCCGGGGCCGACGGGCTCCTCGCGGCGCTCGACACGATCCGCAAGAGCGTGCAGGTCACCAGCACGTCGAACCAGACCGTCACGACGACCTCCAAGGTGACGAGCACCCTGGCGTGCGAGTGGGCGATCCCGAAGCCGACGAGCGGTCAGACCTTCGACAAGAGCCTCGTCAACATCACCTACTCGATCGCCGGCCAATCGACGCCGCTCGGGAACGTGCCCACCCAGGCGGACTGCGCCTCCACGACCGGCGCCTGGTACTACGACGACGCCGCGGCCCCGACGCGGATCCTCGCCTGCCCCGACACGTGTAGCGTCCTCCAGAACTCCACCGACGTGTCGGTGCGCGTCCTCATCGGTTGCTCCACCGTCGCGGCCACGATCCGGTAGCCATGGCCGGGTCTTGCGCGCCTCCGAGCAATTCAGCGGGCTTCGCACCCGCGTGGCGCGGCGCGCGCCGACAGAGTGCTCCGATGTATGCGCGTGATAGCGAGCTCGCCAAAGCGCGGTGCAGCGCGCGTGTCGCACAACGTAGGCGATCACGACTCGCGCCCACGCGCGCAAACGCTTCGTTTGCAAGCCGCGCGCTTGCTGGCAAGATTGTGAGTTGGTCCGTCGCTCGAAAGCCGAACGTCGGCGATCGCGAGGAGTCTCTACATGAAGCGCTGGGTGAAGTCGGTGTTCGTTTGCGTGGTCGGCTCGGTCGTCGCCGCCATGGCGTGCGGCAATCCGCAGATCATTCGCGGTGAACGCGGGCTGCACGTCGTCAAGGACGCCGGCGTCGCCGGCGACAGCGGCCCCACGACCATGCCCATCCACTTCGCGGACGCGGGTAACAGCTGTCCGTCGACGTGCGACGAGCTGAACGCGAACTGCGGCTTCGTCACCGACACCAAGTGCGGCGGCGTCGTCCAGTGCGGCACCACGTGCCCGACCGGCGAGATGTGCGGCGGCGGCGGCCCGAGCCGCTGCGGGACGGGGAACATCGTGCACGTGGACGCGGGGAGCTGCACGCACTCGACGTGCGACGAGCTGAACGCGAACTGCGGCTTCGCCACCGACACCAGGTGCGGCGGCGTCGTCCAGTGCGGAAAGTGCTCCACGGGTGACATCTGCGGCGGTGCCGGCCCGAACCGCTGCGGCTCCGGCACCACCGGCGGCGACGGCGGCAGCTGCACCGTGGATCCCTCGACAACCTGCGCAGGTCGCGGCTACGACTGCGGCCAGGCCGCCGACAACTGCGGCAATCTCCTCGACTGCGGTCCAAGCACCTGCAGCGGCGGCAACTCCTGCATCCAGGGCAAGTGCCAGTCCACCGCGTGCGTCGTGGATCCGAAGACGACCTGCTCCGGACGCGGCTTCAGCTGCGGCCTCGCCGCCGACAACTGCGGCAACCTGCTCACCTGCGGGCCGAGCACGTGCGCGACGCCCGGCTGGACCTGCGGCGGCGGCACCGACCAGACCGGCAACAAGGTCGCCGGCGTGTGCGGATGCACCGGCGTCTGCAGCCAGATCCCCCAGTGCGGCGCTGGAAAGACCACCTCGCTGGTCGGAAAGGTCTACGACCCCGCCGGCAGGAACCCGCTTTATCACGTGCTCGTGTACGTCGCGAACGATCCGACCGACCCGAACCTGAAGACGTTCCCCGCCGGCATCACCTGCGACGTCTGCGGCGCCTCGGCCGCGGGCTCGCCGCTCGTCTCGACGCCCGGCGCGACGGACCCACCCGCCGGCACGTACACCGGCGTGGACGGCAGCTTCCAGCTCGACAACGTGCCGGTGGGCAAGGCCGTCACCGTGGTGATCCAGCTCGGCCGCTGGCGCAGGGTGTTCGCGCTCGACATCAACACGCCGTGCGCGAAGAACGCGGTGGCCGACAAGACGCTCCTCATGCCGAGCACGCAGGCGCAGGGCAACATCCCGCTCATGGCCATGGTGACCGGCAACGCCGATTCACTCGAGTGCGTGCTGCGCAAGATGGGCATCGCCGATTCGGAGTTCACGGATCCCGCGAAGGGCGGCCGGGTGCAGTTCTATCTCGGCACCGGGAACTCGGGCCAGACCATCGACGCTCAGACCCCGACGCAGGACACGCTGTTCGCGAGCGTCGCGGGCAAGCCCACGATCGACGCCTACGACATGACCATCCTCGCCTGCCAGGGCGCGGCGTACGACCAGTCGACGACCGACCAGGCCACGCTGCGCACCTACGCGGACCAGGGCGGGCGCGTCTTCACGACGCACTACAGCTACACGTGGCTGTACCACAACGACGCCACGCCGGGAGCGACGGCCGGCACGAAGGACAACTGGAGCGAGGTCGCGAAGTGGCACGTCGACGAGGGCGATCGCGCCGCGACCGCCGTCGGCATCATCGACCACGTCACGAACCCCAAGGCGAACGCCTTCCAGGGCTGGCTCGAGGCCGTCGGCTCGTCGGTGCCGAACTCGAACCAGGTTGGCGTCGTCGTCATCCGCCACGACGCGGATGCCATCTCCTCCATTCCCGGCCAGACGCAGCAGTGGCTCTACAGGAACGGCGACAACGCCACCGCCTGCAAGTACAACGGCGCCAACTGCACGAACGACGCCAGCTGCGGGAAGGTGTGCAGCGTCCGCACCCAGCAGACCTGCGCCACCAACAACGACTGCAACGCCAAGGTCTGCAAGAACGCCACTCAGACGGCGTGCATGGCCGACACGGACTGCACGGGGAAGAACGGCCCCTGCGTCGCCAACACTTGCATCCAGAACACCTGCGGCGGCACGGACTACACCGGCCAGCACACCCCGCTCCACTTCACGTTCAACACGCCCGTGAACGTGGTGCAGGATCTCACCAAGACGCCGCCGGTACTCCAGTGCGGCCGGACCCTCTTCAGCGACTTCCACGTCCAGGACGCGAACGAACACGGTGAGACCTTCCCGCAGGAGTGCGGCAAGACGTGCACCACCGACGCCAGCTGCCAGGGCGCCTGCACGGGCGGCCTGTGCCCGTGGGGCTCGGCGTGCAAGACGGGCGCCGACTGCGCGAGCAAGTGCTCGAACGGGCGCTGCGTCGATCCCATGAACGCGCAGGAGAAGCTCCTCGAGTTCATGATCTTCGACCTCGGCTCGTGCGTCCCGCCGCCGAAGACCTGCGTGCCGGCCACCACCTGCCCCGCGGGTCAGGACTGCGGCTACGCCCCCGACGGCTGCAGCGGCCTCGTCGCCTGCGGCACCTGCCCGACCGGCACGAGCTGCGGCGTCGGCCAGCCCCCCGTACCCAACAAGTGCGGCAAGGTCACCTGCACGCCCGCCACCACCTGCCCCTCGGGTCAGGCATGCGGCTACGCGAGCGACGGCTGCAACGGCGTCATCGCCTGCGGCACGTGCCCGAGCGGCCAGAGCTGCACCGGCGGCAAGTGTGGCTCGAACTCCTGCACGCCCAAGACCTGCTCCGATCAGAACATCGAGTGCGGCTCCGCAGGTGACATGTGCGGTAGCCAGATCCAGTGCCCCGCCTGCCCTGCCGGCGACACCTGCATCGCTGGGAAATGCATCCCCGGCACCTGCCAGCCCAAGTCCTGCACCGACCAGGGCATCCAGTGCGGCGAAGCCGCCGACGGCTGCGGCCAGAAGATCCCGAGCTGCGGCGTATGCGGCGCCGGCCAGCTCTGCATCGCCGGCAAGTGCAAGCAGCT
>CAYUAW010000513.1:0-4957 GCA_964442485.1 uncultured Polyangiaceae bacterium | reverse complement strand
CCTCGGCCTGCCCGGGTTCGTTGCGTCGGTGCACGTCAAGCTCACCGGCGCCATGGTGCTCGTCTTGTTGCTGGACGGCGCCGGCTACCTTCTGGCGGTGAAGAGCGCGAACCACCACCAGGTGGTGCTGATCACCAGCCTGGAAGACATCTTCGTGGTCGTCGCCATGCTGACGATCTCCGTGGGATTGGTGCTGCCGGGGATGATCGCCCACTCGGTGGTCGAGGTGACGAAGGCAGCGCAGCGCCTGGCGACCGGAACCCTGGCCGACTTTTCGCGTGCCATGAAGGCGCTGAGCGACGGCGACCTGGACGGCGCCCACGCGCGCATCGAGATGGTCGAGGTCGTGGTTCACACGCACGACGAGATCGGACAGATGGCAGACAGCTTCAACACCCTGCAATCGGAGGTCGCGCGGGCCGCCATCGGTCTCGGCGGAGCTCGCGAGGGATTGCGCTCGGCCCGGGCGGAGCTGACCGATACGAACGCGCATCTGGAGCAGCGAGTCATCGACCGTACCGCCGAGCTCGAGGCCCTCCACAGCAGGCTGGTGGAAGCCGCACGTCGGGCTGGCATGGCGGAGGTGGCCATCGGCGTGCTGCACAACGTGGGAAATGTGCTCAACAGCGTGAACGTCTCCGCATCACTCCTGGGCAGCCGGGTTCGAAACTCGAAGGTGACCCAGCTGGCGAAGGTGAGCGACCTGCTGAAGCACAACGCGGCGGACCTCGGCCGGTTCATCACGCTGGACGAGAAGGGCAAGCTCTTGCCCGACTACCTGAACAAGCTGTCCGAGCAGCTGGCGCTCGAGCAGGCAGAGCTGATCGCCGAGCTCTCCGCGCTCACCAGCAGCGTGGACCACATCAAGCACATCGTCAGCAGCCACCAGTCCTACGCGCGGGAAAGCAGTACGCCCGAGGACCTGAACCCCGTCGAGCTGATGGAGGAGGCCCTGGTGATCGCGTGTGACAACTCCTCGGTGCCCGAGCTGCGCCTGGAGCGACACTACGGACCCGTCCCACGGCTCAGCGTGGACAAGCACAAGCTCCTGCAGATCCTGGTCAACCTGATGAAGAATGCGCGCTCAGCGCTGAGCGGTCAGAAGGACGATCGCACGCTCTGCTTGACGGTCGAGCATCACCCGGAAGATCCACCACGACTCGTGTTCCAGGTGAAGGACAACGGCATCGGTATTTCGAGCGAGACCCTGGGGCGGATCTTCGAGCACGGCTTCACGACGAAGGAGGGCGGTCACGGCTTCGGTCTGCACAGCTCTGCGCTGGCCGCGAAGGCTCTCGGTGGCTCGCTCAGTGTTGCGAGCGGCGGCTCGGGAACGGGCGCCACGTTCACGGTGGACATCCCGGTCAGCGCGCCGCGCGACGGGGACGCGAGCGCGCGGTTCCGCGCCTGGCCCTCGCCCCAAGTGCAATCCTGAGCCGTGCGAGTCAGGGCGGCAACCAGCCCAAGCCCAACCTCGAGCCTGCACAACTTCACCGTAGCCGCCGCTGATCTTGCCGTTCGCGGCGCTCGTCACGGCGCTCGCGGCGCTCTTCTTCGCGACGGTCGTCATGGGATGGGGGGACGGGCGCGACGGTGCTGGCGGCGGTGGCGCTTGGTGAGAGGGATGCTGCGGGGGCAGGAGCAGGGGCGAGAGTGGGAGCAGGAGCTGTGGCAGAAGCTGGGGTGAGAGTGGGAGCAAGAGTGGGAGCGGGAGCGGAACGCATCGCGAGCTGTGCTGCGGCGGCAGTGGCGGTTGCTTCGTCTCGCGCCTCTGGCGCTCGCGCCGCGCTCGGGTTCCGGTGCGCGGTAGCGGTGCTCGGCGACGGCGCAGTGGGCAGGGGCACCGGAGCCGAGTCCGCGACGGGAACCGGCGCTGACGGTGCCCCCTCACCCACAACCAATCCTCGCCAGCTTTCGCCGGCGCCGAGCACTGCGTCCGGCGTGGCGCGGCTGTGCACTTCGACGCGGCCGTGGTCGACGGCGACGGCGCTCAGGTGGCCGCTCTCCACCGTGACGTCGAAGGCCGTGCCGCGGACCTCGACCTCGCCGTCCGGCGCTTGCACGCGGAAACGTTCGCCGGGGCCGAGGGGTGACACCGTGACATGGATGCGCCCCGACTCGAGGACGACGAGCTCGTCGGGCGCCCCGCGCGCGAGCGAGTAGCGCGCGCCCGCTCGGGCCACGACGGTGCCGTGACGGCGCACGCTCGACGCTTCCGGCTCTCGCTGCTCCGGCCGCGAGAGCCCGATGGCGAGCACCGCACCGGCGGCGAGCGCGAACGCTGCCAGCGCCGCCGTGCCGAGCCGAGCGGCGCGCCGGACCGCCGCGCCTCTCGCGATGACCCGCGCCCGCACCGACGCGACACGCTCGGGCGCCGGCACCGCAGGCGGCAACGCGCGCGCGAGGGCGCGAAGCTCGGTCGCCTCGCGCCATTCACGCCCGCAGCTCTCGCAGGCCGCGACGTGTGCGGCCACATCGATGGTCGCGCCTTCCGCGAGCGCGCGCGACAGCTCTTCCGGCTTCAGGCAGCCTTCCGTCACGCGGGCTCCTTCAGGGCCGCCCGGAGGGCCTTGCGCGCGTCGTGCAACCGCCGGAACACCGTTCCCACGGGCACGCCGAGGAGGCGCGCGACGTCGGCGCCGGGCAGCTCCTCGAGCTCGCACGCGACGAACGCCTCGCGCAGCGGCGTGGGCAGCTCGACGATGGCGCGGTCGAGGGCGCCGAGGAGCTCGCTGCGCTCCGCGGCCTGATCGGGGCGGTCGACGCCCGGGATCTGCGACGGCCTCTCGTCGAAGGTCTCGGTGATGACGCGCCGCCGACGCGCGATGCCACGCCGGTAGTGCCGCGCGACGTTGAGCCCGATGCCGAACAGCCAGGTGCGTACCGTTGCCCGGCCGTCGAAGCGGGACGCAGCGCGCGCGACCTCCACGAAGGTCGACTGCACCAGGTCGTCGAGATCCGCGGCGTGCGCGCCCGTGAGCCGGGCGAGAAACCGGTAGGTCGCGCGGTGGTGCCGGTCGAACAGTTCCCCGAGGGCGTCGCGATCGCCCTGAGCGAACCGCGTGAGGAGCACGTCGTCCGCGACGGCGCCCTCAACGCGCGGAGCTCGGCCGACGATCGCCACCGATAGGATCACAGCATCACCCGGACGCCGAAGGAACCCCACGGCACACTCAGCGATTCGCCCGTGGCGTCGCCGTCGCGCTGGAAGCCGACCTGCGCCCAGAGGCGAACGGCCTCCGACGCCTTCAGCGTCGCCTTGACCGCGGTCATCAGCGAGTAACCAGCGTCCCCCACGTAGCGGCCGTACTGCACGTATGCACCGAGCCGCACGGGACCGAGGCGCTGACGGATCCCGGGACGGAGCGCCCACCGGAGCGGCTCGAGCGGCACGCCCTCGCTCACCCCGCCGCGCCCCAGCACCGAAGGGCCGTAGTAGCCGGTGTCCACCGGGTCGGCCGAGTACAGATAGTACGTGCCGGTCAGGCAGGCTTCGGTGTTCTGCCACAGGACCTCCGTGAAGCCGAGCGACGCTCGCCACTGCAAGAGCGACGAGGGAGTCGTGACGAGCACCATCGGCGCGCCCTTCGCGGCGCGAGAGCGCTGCGTGGTGCGGAACGCCGTGAGACCGAAGTAGCCGTCGGCGATGGATTCCGCGTTGCCGTCGCCCGCGGTGTCGTACTCCGCGGAGAGCCCGCCGCCGATGAGGGAGCTGCGATACGCCTCCTTCGCACCGGCGGTCGCGCCGGCCACGGACGCGGTGCTCGACGGCGAGCCGCGCACGTCGGCACCGAACGAAAGATGGTCGTTCGGCGAGTAGTCCGTGGCGGCGGCGAGCTGCCAGATGCCCTCCGCGGAAGCGCCCTTCGACTTGAAGTAGCGGGTGAAGGTCGCGTCCGCGGACACGGTGAGCGCGTCGGTCGCATCGACGGCGCCGCCGAGCCGATCCGAGAGAAACGGCGAGCTCCCGCGCGCGCTGCTCGACGACAGCGCGCCGGCGCTGAGCTCGTCGGACACGTCGCTCGCGAGCGAGGGCCGTGAGAACCCCGAGACGAGGAGCCATGCCAGAGCAGGAACGAGTCCGGGCGCATGGCTCCTCATCTCTCGGCTTCAGGACAGCGTATCAGGGTTTCGCGTGGTGCTCCTGGTGGCGCTCGCGGCGGGCCTCGCGCCGATCGGCTCGGCGTTCCGCGCGGTCTGCTTTCAGATCCGCGCGGTCGCTGTGCAGGTCACGCTTGTCGTGGTGCGCAACCGCGCGGTCGTCCTTCAGGGCCTTCTTGTCCTGGTGCAGCGTCGCGCGCTCCGCCTTGGCCGCGGTGTGGTCGCCGCTCGCCTTGTCGGCAGCGAGCGCGGCCTTGTCGCTCTTCACGACGGCCTTTTCCTTCTGCACCGCGACGCGATCGTCCTTGTGCTTCGCCTTGTCGGCCCCGATGTCGGCCTTGTCCTTGCGGATGTCGGCGGTGTCCTTCTTGACGTCGTGGCCGAGGCCCTTGCCGTCGTGACCGGAGCCGGGGTTCGTGGTCGGCGACGCGGCCGGAGGCGACGCGACGGGCGTCGTTTCCGCCCGGGCGGTGCCACCAGCGAGCAGAGCGAAGAGCAGCGCGGAGGCAAATGAAACTGCACGAACCTTCATGATCCCGGACTCCTTTGTCCTCGATTGGCGAGGGTTTCAGGGTGAGTGCCCGGTCGGGGGAGGACCTTCGGAAGAAAATGCGAGCCGGCCTCCTCGTCGCCGCGGGCGCCTCGATCGCGCACCTGGCACATGTGCCAGCGAAAGAAGCCCGCTGACGAGGAGCTCGCCGGCGCGATCGGTGCCGGATTCACGCGGAACACTGCGCGCTGACTCCGCGCATCGGCTGGTCGCAGTGTGGGGAAGTCGATGACACTCAGAACATCCATGGGCCCATGGCGAGCCACCTTTCTCGCGACGCTGGGGATCACTCCCCTCGTCGCCTGC
>CAYUAW010000512.1:2320-4973 GCA_964442485.1 uncultured Polyangiaceae bacterium | reverse complement strand
GGTCGACGTAGCACCACCCGGTGTCCGTCGGGGACTGGTTCTGGTGGCACGTGGGCCCGGCTTCTGCGATCTCGCAGAAGTAGAACGAGTCGCAGGACGGCTTGGGGGCAGCGCCACAGATACCCGTCTCCGTGAGGCGTGTGATTGCGGGCTGGATGACTGCCGGGTTCGGGTCCTTACGACCTGCCGTCGACGCGCACGCGCCGGCCTGGGGCTTCTGCCGCACCTCGAGGATGCTGCAGGGGATCTGGCCCGTCGTCGGATCCGGCGTCAGGGTACGCGGCAGGCACTTGCCGGTGAGCGCTTCTTTCAGACGATCGACGATGGCGTCGACTGCCGGACGGTAGCCGTAGTCCTGGCCCATCTTGTTCGGGTCCAGGTTTCTGGCGCAGATCGAGGCCACGATCGAGTTGTTGCCGAAATCCTTCAGCACCTGGAGCTCGCGCAGGCCCGGGTAACCTTTCGCGGAGTATTGAGTCGTCCCGTACTGCCCCATCGCGTTCTGACACAGTGGGTTGTTGGCACCCATGATGTCAGCCGGCTTGCAGTCGCAGCCCGGCTGCGGGTTCTGCATCGCTACCGCGGCGCAATCGCGCGGCGCGAGCAGCGGGAAGATGCAAGCGTACTGGAGGTCGTCCTGCGCCGGATTCGACCACTCGTGGCCGTTGACGGGGTTCGCGTTGGGGGTGGTGGCGGTGGGCGGAGCGAGCGGATGGCCCTGGCCATCCATACCGCCGCGCGCGTCCTTCGATTCGATCATCAACCCATCCGTCGCGTACTGCGGTGGGGGGTTCCCGGGCGCGATGGTGCCGCCCGAAGCCGGGTCATTGCTACCAAGGATCATGTCCCAGGTCTTGTCGGCGAGCAGCTGCGCGGCGGTCTTGTAGTGGAGCTCGCCCGCTGGCCAATTCATGACTGGGGCCGTCGGATCAGCGCTCGCCTTCACCGTGGCCTGAATATCCTGCCACGGCACGCCGACGATGCCGGCGAGGAAGATGAGGGACTTCTCGCGCGGGATGGCCGTCGTTCCGCTCGCACCGACGAACAAGGGGTTGTCGAAGATGTCGGGCTTCTTGTCGCCATCGAGATCACGGCAGTTCTTCGGGTCGGGTGCGAGATCCGCGCGTGACGTGCAGATCTGGCTCTGGCTGAGCGCGTTGACATACCGGGCCGTCGGATAGACGAAGTCGAAACCGAAGCGCTGCTTCTGGTGGTAGCAGCGCAGGTTCGGTTGATCCTGGCTGGGCATGGTCATCGTCGCACACGTCGGATCCATCGCGCAGCCCGCGGGCGGCGTCGAGTTGCAGAAGTAGCAGCAAGGATCATTCGGGTTCTGGGCGCACGCCGCCGAGCCGTGCGGCAGCACGATGTCGTTGCGCGCGGCGTAGTAGTACTACCCCGATTCCTGGATCGAGCAGTCGTTCTCGTCCGTCATCATGATGACGGCGACGAGCGAGTCCGGACGGAGGAACGCTTTGCGCTGCGCCAGCAGGCTGGTGTCCTTGCCGGAGGGAACGGCGCATTTCTCGGTGCTGTTCGGGCAGTTCTGCGTGGAGATCGACTGGTAGGGGTTCGGATCGATCAGGAAGCGATAGATGGCTTCGAGCTGTGACTCGAGGCCGCAGCCGAACTCGCCGACGGCGGTCACCATGTACTTGAACGTGGTGGTGAAGTTATCGGGAGTCTCGCTCCCCTTGTGCGTGTCGGGGTTCCAGTCGAGAAAGCCGGTGGGATCGGCGGGGAAGCCGCCCGCGGGCAGGTTCGCCGCGTAGCGGGGGCGAACACCGATCATGTAGCCGTGGTCGTTCTGCTCCTCGTTCTCGAGGGCGTCGAGCTGCGGGTCGGTGCCACTGCAGAGCGCCGCTCCGTGGCCGCCGATGCTGGACGAGACGACGCCGACGTGAATGTTACGGATGGGCGTGAACTCGCGGATCAGGTTGCCGGTGCACGGAGCGGACGGATCCGGCGGCGTCGTGCCGGGGGTGCCCGTGTTTGGATCCACGCAGTTCGGGCTCACGAGCCGGTTCACGAGATCCGGAACCGCGGCCTGCAAGACGACCTGCTTGTCGGCCATCGAGATCGAGTTGTCGATCATGAAGAGCAGGTCGATCTTGTCGACCGACTTCTGCGTGATCGTGTCGACGAAGATATTCGTCGTCTTCGGGCGACAGTCCTTGTCGCAGAGCGGCCGGTTCAGGCAGGCGCTCGCGCCGAAGCCTGCGCCGACCAGGCTGAGGAGCGCGACCACCGCGAGCCGGAAGGCTCGGGTTCGGCGGGGAGAGGCCTTGCTGCCGGGTTGAGTCGAATGCATCACACAGGCTCCTTCAGGGGGTACTTCGCGAGGATGTCCAGCACGCCCCGAGCGCGCGCCCTGCCGTGGACAGGACACTACGAGGGCACCCTAAATGCGCGAGATGACCATTGTCAATCGCGCCTGGCATGCCTTTCGCTGGTATTCGTTCGGGCTTCATGATTCGCAGAGGGCTGCACGCTTGGTGGGCGCCTGCAGCACGAGGACGGACCTCGCCGGAGGGGGGAACTGAGCAAGCCCCATGCCCTCACCAAGAGACGATGATCCAGCGCAAAGAGCTTCTGTGCACGACAACTCGGTTGGCAATCGGGGGTGCCTTCGCCAACTGAGTCATCGAGAGCT
>CAYUAW010000512.1:0-2220 GCA_964442485.1 uncultured Polyangiaceae bacterium | reverse complement strand
GGCCGCCCCGAGCGCTGGCAACCGGCCAAATGTGGCCGCGATTTGAAGGAATGGCTGAGATCAGGAGCGCGCGCCGCTCGCGTCCGCAGTTGCCCCTTCGAGGGTCGTCTCTTCGCGGGACGCTTCACATTCAGAAGTCGTCGGACCCGCTTCTGGTTCGGACCGCGTCTCGACGTCGGTGCTGCTCTCGACGCCACCCTCTTCGAGGCCGCCCTCTTCCACGACACCGTCGTCGGGGTCGTCGCCTTCTCGACCCAGGTGTTTTCGCAGCGCGTCGAGGTGTCGACGCGAGACGCCCCGCACGGCGAGGACCTCCACGTCGGTCGCGCGCCGGATCCCGTCGACGGAGCCGAGCGCGGTGAGCAGCGCGGTTCGCGTCTTCGGACCGACACCGGGCACGTCGTCCAGGCGCGAGGCGAAGCGACGACGCTTGCCGACCTTCTTCCGGCCCCGGTTCGCGAAGCGATGCGCCTCGTCCCGCGCCATGGCGAGCAGGTAGAGCTCCGGGCTGTTCGGCCTGAGCGAGATCGGGTTCTTCTGGCCCGGCAGGTAGACACGATCGACGAGCTCTTCCCCGGTCACCGTCTCGCGCTCCTTCGCGAGGCCCGCGATGCAAAGCTCGTGCAGCCCAAGGTCGTGGGCAGCGGTGAGCGCCACCGCGAGCTGCCCGCGCCCGCCGTCGACCAGGAACAGATCCGGCAGATCCCAGGCCTCTGCCTCGGCGCCCTCGGCGGCGCTGCGCCCGCGCGCGAACCGTCGCGAGAGCACCTCGAGCATCGCGGCGTAGTCGTCACCGGGACCGGCGCTGCGCACCTTGTAGGTGCGGTAGCGCGACTTGTCCGGAACGCCGTCCTTCAGTGCAACCACGCCGCCGACGGTGTCCTCGCCGCCGAGGTGCGAGATGTCGCAGCACTCGATGCGCCGCGGAGGCGAAGGTAGCCGGAGCTTCACCTGGATGCGCGCCAGGCGCTCGTCCATGTCCTCCGCCGCGCGGCGCTTCTCCTCGAAGGCGTGCTTCGCGTTCTCCATCGCGAGCTCGAGGAGCTGACGCTTCCAGCCGCGCGCCGGCGCGTGGAGGCTCACCTTCCGCGTCGACTCGCCCTTCTCCCGCGCGGCGAGCTCGCGTCGCTCGCTGAGCCACTCCTCGACGCCCTCGGCGCCTTCGGGGAGCACCGGCAGGAGCACCTCGTCCGGAATGAGCGCGCTGCCCGACCCGCCCTCGGCGTAATGCTCGCGCAGGAAGGCGGCGACGAGCTCGTCGTCGGGGATCTCCGTGCGCGCGTGCGAGAAGCTAGCCGCCTCCACGACGCGACCGGAGCGGACGTAGAGCACCGACAGCTCGACGAGGTCCCCCTGACGGTAGAGCCCGAGGACGTCCTGATCGCGATCCGTCACCGCGACCACGCGCTGCGCCTGCCGGACGACGTCGACGGCCCGGATCTGATCGCGGTACGTCGCGGCGAGCTCGTACTCGAAGTTCGCCGCCGCATCCGCCATGCGGCCCTCGAGCTCGCGACGCAGCTCGTCGTGGCGGCCGTCGAGGAAGAGCGACACCGAGCGCACTTGCTCGGCGTAGAGCGCGTGATCGACGTCGTACACGCACGGCGCCGGGCAACGCTTGATCTGGAACTGCAAGCAAGGGCGCTTGCGGCTCACGAGCTCCCGGTCGGAGCAGGTGCGAAGCTGAAAATGCTTCTCCACGAGGTGCAGCGTGCGCCGGGCCGCCGTCGCCGAGTGATACGGCCCGAAGTACCGCGACTTGTCGCCGTCTGCGCGACGCACGAGCTCGAGACGTGGCCACTCGTGCGCCATCGTGAGCCGCAGCGTCAGGTATTCCTTGTCGTCGCGGAGCTTGACGTTGTAGCGGGGCTTCTGCTCCTTGATGAGGCTGTTCTCGAGGATCGCCGCTTCCTTCTCGCTGCCGGTGACGATCGTCTCGAGATCGCCGATGGCACGGAGCAGGATCGGGATGAACGCGCGGTTGTCGCTCGAGCCCAGCTGGAAGTAGCTCCGCACGCGCGAGCGCAAGCTCTTCGCCTTGCCGACGTAGAGCACCTGGCCCTTGCGATCGCGGAAGACGTAGCAGCCCGGGCTCGCCGGCAATCCCTCGAGCTTCTGGGACACGCGTTCGGGGAGCCCTCGCTCGGCCGGGCCGTCCGTCTCGTCGGCGTCGTCGACTGTCACGCTTTTCTTGCGGCAGTCCCTACCATCTTCGAGTCC
>CAYUAW010000511.1:0-5014 GCA_964442485.1 uncultured Polyangiaceae bacterium | reverse complement strand
TCGGAGACGGCCTCGATGCGCTGAGCGAGGTCGAACGCCTCCGACTCCGAGCGAGCGAGGAGGAGCGCGAGCGCGAGATCCGGCGAGCCGAGGCGGCCAGGAGCATTCAGCCGGGGCGCGATGCGGAACGCGACGTCCCGCGCCGAGAGCGGCGTGCCGGCCTCGAGCTTCGCGAGGGACGCGAGCGCGCGGAGCCCGGGGCGCGCGAAGCCGCCGAGCACGCCGAGCCCCGCGCGTACGAGCGCGCGGTTGTCGCCGTCGAGCGGCGCGACGTCGGCGATGGTCCCGACGGCCACGAGATCGAGCCACTGCCGCATATCGAGCTTCTGCCCGAGCGACGCGCGGAGCGCCGCCCCGATGCTGAGCGCGAGCCCGCACGACGCGAGCCCCTTGTACGAGAAACCGCAATCGGGACGATGCGGATTCAGGAATGCGAGCACCGGGAGCGGCTCCGCGGGGACGAGGTGATGATCGATGACGATCGCGTCCACGCCGCGGGCGCGCAGCTCGGCGAGCGCCGGGTGATCCGAGGAGCCGCAGTCGCAGGTGACGAGCACGGTGGCCTTCGTCTGCGAGATGCGCTCCACCGCGGCCGGCGAGACGCCGTAGCCGCCGTCGAAGCGGCTCGCCAGGAGCGGCGTCACGTCTCCGCCGAGCGCGCGCAGCACCTCCGTCATGATGGCGGCCGACGTGATGCCGTCGCAGTCGTAGTCGCCGAAGACGGCGATGCGCTCGCGGCTCCGGATGGCGCGCGCGAGACGGTCGGCTGCGACCAGCCGATCGGCCATGCCGTCCGGCGATGACAGGTGCGCGAGCTTCGGTAAAAGGAAGCGCCGCGTCGCGTCCGAGTCGTCGTGACCCCGCGACCGGAGCCATTCGGCAATCGTGGTGGTCAGATTGAGCGAGCCCGCGAGCCGGCGCGCTTCGTCGCCGGGCAGCGCGGGGAGCGCGGCGCTCAGACGACTGCCGCGGTCTTCTTCTGCTGACGGGGGCGGGCTTGATTCGTCCCCTGCGTCCCGCCCGGGCCACCCTTGCTGAAGAACCGCCGGTCGAGCCACCACGTGAAGGGTACCGCGACGTACACGGATGAGTAAGTGCCAAGCACCACGCCGATGATCAGCGCGAGGGCGAAGTCCTTCAGGGGGCCCGTCCCCCAGATGAAGAAAGCGAGGAGGCTCATGACGACCGTGGAGCTCGTCAGGATGGTCCGCCCGAGCATCTCCGAGATGCTGGTGTTGATGATGGACTCGAAGGTGGCCCCGCGCAAAATACCGAAATTCTCGCGGATACGGTCGTAAACGATGACGGTATCGTTAACGCTGTAGCCGACAATCGTCAGGATCGCTGCAACGGTTGTCAGATTTATTTCGCGGTGCATGACGATGAGGAGGCCAAGCGTCCCGAGGGCGTCATGCGCGAGCGAGATCACGGCTCCCGGCGCGAACCGGAGGTCGAACCGGAGCGCGATGTAGACCATGATGAATACCAGCGCGATCGCGATGCTCTTCAGCGCCGAGTCGCGAAGCTGGGCACCCGCCTTGGGGCCGATCCACTCCACGCGGAGCGCGGTGTCGGGCACGCGGTCCGGACCGAGGCGAGCACGCATGCCGTCGAGCAGCTGGTCGCCCTTGCTCTTGACCTGGATCTCCACCTTGTTGTCGCGGGCGTTCTGCAGCGTCGGGTTGCTCTCGCCCTCACGGAGCGCGACTCCCCTCACCGTCTCCATGCGCGCCCGGATCCATCCGAGGTCGGGCGTGTCGCGGTAGCGCACGGCGATCTTGTCGCCGCCTGGGCTCACCTTCAGCTCGGTTCCGAGCTTCGACTCGGGACAATCCGCGGTGACGGCCTCCTCGATGCAGAGAGCCTTCGCGATCTCACGCTGCTTCTCTGCGCCGATGGTCGAGACCTCCTGGACGCGGATGAGATACCGGTTCTTCGCGTTGGCCTCGGCGACGCGGATCACGTCGGGGGCCGAGAAGCCGGACGCCTCCACGGCGTTGGTGATCTCGGTGGTGGTCGTCTCTTTCTTGAACTCGACTTCGATCTCGGTGCCGCCCTTGAAATCGGTCCCCAGGTTCGGCCCGGGCTTCACGATGACCACCGCGGCGAAGACCGTCATCAGCACGCTGATGGTCATGAAGAGCCTTCGCTGGCCCATGAAGTCGTAGATTTTGCCGACGGGGAAGAACTGCATGGTGGGCTCGAGGGTTCTCGGTCAGCCGACGTCGAGCTTGGCGCTGCGATCGATGCTGCGCACCCAGAAATCGAACATCACGCGCGTGACCATCACGCCGGTGAAGATGCTCGCGATGACACCGACGATGAGGGTCACGGCGAAGCCCTTGATGGGGCCGGTACCGAACTGCGCGAGGACGATGCCCGAAATGATGGTGGTCACGTGGCCGTCGATGATCGCCGAGAGGGCACGGGCGTAGCCGATCTCGACGGCCGTGCGAGCGCTCTTGCCCGCGCGCAGCTCGTCCCGGATGCGCTCGTTGATTAGGACGTTGGAATCGACGCTCATGCCGATCGTCAGGGCGAGCCCGGCGATGCCCGGCAGGGTCATGGAGGCGTTGAACGAGGCGAGGACCGCGAGCTGCAAGAACAGGTTCATCGCGACGGCGATGTCGGCGATGAGCCCGGCCCGGTGGTAGTAGAACACCATGAAGCCGAGCACCAGGATGCCGCCGGCGAGCGCGCCCTGAATGGCGAGACGTATCGCATCGCGGCCGAGCGAGGGGCCGATGTGCTGCTCGTTGGACGGCGTGATCGGTGCCGGCAGGGCGCCGGACCGGAGGACGAGCTCGAGCTTGCGCGCGTCGCGGAGCTGGATCTCCGGATCGTTCGACCCGAGAGTGATGGTCGCATGGCCGCCGGGGATGCGCGCCTGGATGACGGGCGCGCTCTCCACACGGTGGTCGAGGATGATCGCGAACCTTCGCTTGATGTTCTCGCCGGTGATGCGCTCGAAGATGCGCCCGCCCTGGTCGGTGAACGTCAGCGCCACGTGCCACTGGCCGAAGCTGCCCTGGCTCTGATCCGGCACGGCCGCCGCGTCACGGATCAGGTCGCCGGTGATCTCCGCGCGGCTCTTCAGGAAGAAGGTTCGAAAGCCGGCTTCCGTCTCCTTCAACGTCGAAGGATCCGTATCGTAGACGAGCTCGTACCCGATCTCGCGATCCGGCGGCACGTCGAGCCCCGCGACCCACTCCTTCAGGTGGGTGAGGGTCTGCTTGCTGGTCTCCTTCTCGCCGCGCTTCAGGTAGGCGTAGGTGTTCGTCTTGGCCTTCTGCTCGCCGTTCTCGTCCAGCCCGACCGAGGCGCTCTCGCGCTCGAAGCGCAGGCCCTCCGGAAGGGACTCGGGCGTCGCGCTCTTGGCGATGGGGCCGAAGAAGTCGGTGTCGTCGTCGAGCAGCTTGAACTCGAGGCGCGCCGTCTGGCTGATGATGTCGCGGATGTTCCGGAAGCTCGCCTCGTCCTCGCCCGGGACCTCGATGATGATGTCCTCGTCGCGGGTGGAGACGCTCGCCTCGCGCAGGCCGAGCTCGTCGATGCGGCGATGGACGATGTCCTTCGCCTGCCCGACCGCGCGCTCGCGGATCTGGCTCTCGACGCTGTCCTTGATTCGAAACTCGAACGTCCTCTGGTCGCCGCTGCGGGAAAACGCGAGATCGCCGCGGAACTGCTCGAGGAAGCGCTGGTCGATCTTCGACGCGTCCGCCGGGTTCTTCACCTCGAGCTTGATGCGCGCGACGTCGTCCCGCGGCGCGAGGACGCTCACCCGCTCGCGCAGCTTGGTGTACGTCTCCTCGGTCGGGCGGCTGTCGCCGTTGTGCAGGCCGAAGATCTTCGCGAGCTCGACCTGCATGTCCTCGTAGTAGCGGTCGCGCTTGTCGCGGATCGCCTCACCGACGTCCACGGTATAGACGAGGCGCATGCCACCGCGCAGATCGAGCCCGGCGACGAGGCGGAAACCGACGTGCTCCTGCACGTAGCGCGGACACGGGATCTTCCCGCTCGTCATGACGTCGAGCGACGGCCACAGCGCGAGGAAGGCGAAGGCGCCCGCGGTCATCACGGTGCTGAAGCGCATGCGCCAGCTCGTGTCCGCGAAGTCGAGGCCGCCGACGAAGCCCCAGAGGGACATCACCGCGAAGACGGCCATCGTCCAGAACGAGTCGTAGTGCGCGCCGAGAGCCGCCGCTCCCGCGCAGATCGCGCCGAACCAGAAGCCGACGCGGCGAGCCCGCTGCGCGTACCCCCACGCCAGCATCAGCGCCGAGAATGCTGCGAGGATGTACTGAAGGACGGTGTCGATCAGCACGGCTCAGGTCTTCTGCTCGGAGGAGGACTCGGCTTTCGGGTCCTTCTTCGCCGTCGTGTCGTCGGCGTCGCGACCGGTCAGGCTCGTTCGAAGCACCTGGACCTTCACGCCCGGCGCGATCTCGAGCTTCGCGTAGCGCGGCTCGAGATCCACCAGCCGCCCGATGAGGCCGCTCGACGTGACGACGCGATCCCCCTTCTTCAGCTGGGAGATGGCCGCGTCCTGCTTCTTCTGCTGGGAACGGCTCGACCAGAACATGAAGACGAGCATGCCCACCAGCATGAGCGGGATGAGCATCGAGAACGCACCTCCGCCTGGAGGGGGCGGCGCACCACCGCTGGGCGGAGCGTGCTCCACTGCCTGAGTGGGTGTATCCCCTGCGCGCCCGGGTGCGGGCGGCACGGCTTGAAATGCAAAAACGGCGGAATCCAAGGCGCCTCCGAGGGGCGGGCTAATACCGGGTTTCGGTGGGCCGCGCAAGCGACGGCCCGGACAGCCTCGGTTCCCGCCGAACGGACTCCCGGACCCCGGCGCGCCTTCCCCATTTGACAGCCGGTGCGCCGAGATGTAGACGCTTCGCCGGTTTAGCGAGTCGATTCAGGCGCGTAGCTCAGTGGTAGAGCACTACCTTGACACGGTAGGGGTCGTTGGTTCAATCCCAATCGCGCCTACAAAACGGCAGTAAGTCCG
>CAYUAW010000510.1:0-5015 GCA_964442485.1 uncultured Polyangiaceae bacterium | reverse complement strand
GGTCACGTCGTTGCGTACGAGTGGGACACGGCCGAGGGCCACGCGCTGCTCACTCGGGTCTCGTGGAACGCCTTCGACGCGGCCTCGCAGAACGAGGTGCGCTTCGCGTACGAGTCGCGGCCGGACGCGCACCGCGCATTCTCCTCCGGGATCGTCGAGACCCTGTCGCGGCGATTGCATACCGTCACCGTCACGCACGGCGGCGCTCTCGTTCGCCGATACGAGCTCGGCTACGGGAGCGAAGCCCACCCGGCGTTGCGGTCCGTCGATCTGGTCGGCTCCGACGGCATCACCCGGATGCCGGATTCCCGGTTCGACTACACGGAGGCGCATCTCCTCGCCACCGCGGCCGAGGTCGTCACCATGCGGCAACCGCCGGGGCAGTCGCCCTCGGACGCGAACGTCGCGCTCGCGGATCT
This sequence comes from uncultured Polyangiaceae bacterium, assembly GCA_964442485.1. GTDB lineage: Bacteria > Myxococcota_A > Polyangia > Polyangiales > Polyangiaceae > DASZVB01. Next base: position 4,596 of record CAYUAW010000510.1, on the reverse strand, counting down.
CGACGGCGACGGGTTGCCGGACCTGCTCGTCGGCGCGGCGGGGCGCTTCCGGTCCTACATCAACCGCGACGGCAAGGCGTGGGCGACGCCTTCGGACTGGGGCAGCGCGAGCCCGTCCGTGTCGCTGTCGGCGAGCGGCGTGCAGCTCGCGGACGTGGACGCCGATGGGGCCGCCGACCTCGTCGTGAAGAGCGGCAACGACTCGTTCCGGTTCTTTCCGGGCGGTCAGGGCGCAAGATTCGCCCCTCCCGTCACCATCAAGAGCGTTCCAGGGTTCACCTTCGAAGACCCTGACGTGCGCATCGCCGACATGGACGGCGACCGTCGCGTGGACGTCGTCGTCACGACGGAGGCAGGGGTCGCCGTCGGGTACAACCTGAATGGCGCGGACTGGACGGAGCCCGTCCTCGTCGGCCCGGTCGTCGTGGAAGACGTGGCCGCCCCGGTGCGTTTCTCCGATGGCCAGACGTCGCTCTGCGACGTGAACGGCGATCGCATGATGGATCTCTGCGCGCTCCACCCAGGCGGCATGACGTACTTTCTCGGGCGTGGTCGCGGCGTGTTCGAGCACGGCGCGGCCGCGGTGGGCGTGCCGGACTTCGACACGGCGTCGCCGTTCCAGCTCGTCGATCTGAACGGCGACGGGTGGGTCGATCTGGTGCGGGTGTCGGCGACGCAGATCGAGCTGGCCGTCGCGACGGGCGAGGGCAGCTTCGGCGAGGTCGAGACCATAGGCGGGACGCCCACGCGCGGGCCGGCCACCGCCGTCGAGTTCGCGGACATGAACGCGTCCGGCACGACCGACGTCGTCTGGGTCGACGTGAGCCGCGAAGGGTCGGCGGCGTGGCGGTACCTGGAGCTCTTCCCCGATGGCCGCGCCGGGTTGCTCGCGCGCATCGACAACGGCCTCGGGAAGATCCAGGCGATCACGTACGGCGCCGCCGCGCTCGACGCCGCTCGAGCTCGTGACGCGGGCGAGCCGTGGCAGACACGAATCAACGTGGCCATCCCGGTGGTCGTTCGGACGACGACGGAGCTGTCGCTCGGAGACCCGACGGTCACGACGGAGTGGTCGTACCGCGACGGAGCATACGACACGCGAGACAGGACCTTTGCGGGCTTCGGTCGCGCCGTGCGACGGCAGCTCGGAGACGATTCGACGCCGACCCTCGCCGTCGAGCGGACGTTCGATACGGGGCTACTCCACCGGGAACTGCGGGGTGCGATGCTCACGGAGGAGCTCCGCGACGACGGCGGGAGCGTCTTCTCGCGAGTGACGCGCACCTACACGACGCGCACGCTCCAGCTCGGGCTCGACGGGACGGCCGTCGGCTACTCTTTTCCTTCCTCGGAGCTCCTGGAGCACGTGGAAGGCGATCCCTCGGCCGCTCGAACGGTGCTCTCGGAGAGCGATCAGGACGACTACGGCAACGTCACCGAGCAGCGCTCCTGGGGTGAAGTGAGGGGCGCCGACCTGTTCGTCGGCAACGATGAGTCGAGGGAAGTGCGCACCTTCGCGAACGATCCCGAGGAATGGCTGCTGGGGTTCGTCGCGACGGAAGAGCTGACGGACGGCGCGGGCAAGCGTGTCGCGTTCTCGCGGCGCTTCTACGACGGCGCGCCGATGCGCGGTCTACCGCTGGGGCAGGTGACTCGGGGTGAGGTGTCGAGGCAGGAGGCGTGGGTCGGGCCTTCGAAGGACGACTTCGAGCTGGTGATCGCGACGCGGTACGACGCCGACGGTTTGCCCACCGAAACGACGGATGGCCGCGGCGGCGGTCGATTCTTCGAGTGGGCGGCCGATCACACCTCGATCGCGAGCGAGCGCGTCAAGCTGGAGGGCGACGTGGTGCTCGTCGAGAGGGCGAGCATCGACGGCGCCTTCGGCGTGCTCCTCGCAGCGACGGACTACTCCGGGCAGACCACCCGGTACGAGTACGACCCCTTCGGGCGGCTCTCCGCGATCATCAAGCCGGGCGACTCGAGCGACGAGCCCACCGTGAGTTACTCCTACGACGCGCGCGCGCCGCTGTCGCGGGTCGTCACCGACATGCGCGTGAACTCCGGCGCTCGCGACGTCGAGCACAGCGAGGTCCTCTTCGACGGTGGCGGTCGCAAGCGCGGTACCCTCACCCGTGACGGGGACCACTTCATCCTCGCGGGCGTCACGCTCTTCGACGCTCGCGGCAATGTACGAAGAACCCTGCTGCCGCGCGCAGTGGGAGCAGCGGAGTATCGGGAGCCGCCCCTGCTCGACGGCTCACCGCGAGGCAGCGACGCGTTCTTCGACGCGCGCGGTCGGGAGATCCGCAGTCGTTCACCGTCCGGCATCGAGTCACGCACGGTACACGCTCCGCTCGAGGTGCAGCACTACGACGGCGGCCAGGTCGACGCGGAGTCGTCCTACGAGCACACGCCGGCCATCGAGCGCAGGGACGGGCTCGGTCGCGTCGTGGAGCACGTGCGCACGCTGGAGGGGTCGCCGCTTTCAGCGCGCTACACGTACGACGCCGCCGGCCACCTGCTCTCGCGCACCGACCCGGAGGGCAACGTTTCTCGCTACGGTTACGACGGAAGAGGCCGGCGCACGTCCGTGCGCGATCCGGATCTCGGCGAGCATCGCTTCTCCTACGACTCCACGGGGAACGTCGTCGAGCGGCGCTTCGCCGACGGTGTCGTCGCCCGCTTCGGGTTCGATCTGGCGGGCCGCTCGCTCTCCGAGGACTGGAACGGCGACGGCACGCCGGAGATCATCCGCACCTGGGATCAGTCGCCCGACGGAGGCGACGACGCGCCCTACCGCGGCCGGCTCGCTCGCGTCACGGAGCCGAGTGGCTACGTCGAGCACGCCTACGACGCCCGCGGGCGCGTCACGGTAACCCGCTACGAGATCGACGGCGTCGCCTACGTCACGAGGAGCGCCTACGACGCGCAGGATCGCGAGATCCGCCACACGTACCCCGACGGATCGTCCTTGGAGGTTCACCGCAATCCAAGGGGGCAGATCTCCGCGTACGGGAGCGCCGTCGCGTTCGAGTACGCCGAGGACGGCCTCGAGACGGCGCGAAGATTGAGCAGCGGCGCATCCATCGTCACCGCGTACGACGACGAACGCCGTCGTGCGGAGCTCACCGCGGTCGCCGCGACCGGTTCCACCATCGAGCACCTTCGCTGGACCTACGACCCGGGCGGCAATCTCCGAGCCGTGGAGGATCTGCGCCCGAACGTCTCGCCGGAGCAGGGTCGTAGCGAGACGTATGACTACGATAACCTCTACCGGCTCGTCGGCGCGAAGGGCGCCTGGGGCGAGACGACCTACCGTTACTCGGCGAGCGGCAATCTGCTCGGTCGCAAGAGCACCGTCGGAGCGCAGGACCTCGGCGCGGTGACGTACGGTGTCCGCCCGCACCTGCCGGCGAGGCTCGGCGCTCGCGCGGTTCTCGCGGACGCGCGCGGTCGCATGCTGACCGACGGAGAACGCGACTACACCTGGAACGACGCCGATCAGCTCGTGAAGGTGTCCGGCCGGGACGGTGTCGCGGTCGATAGCGCATTCGGCGCCGACGGCGCGCGGCGGATCCGCGTCGAGCACCGCGCCGACGGCAGCAGCAGCACGACCCACTTCATCGACGCCTGGAGCGAAGCGAAGGACGGCAAGCTGACGCGCTACATCGTGCACGCCGGCCAGCGCATCGTGCGACTCGGTGACGACGCAGTGGAAGACGGCCTGGTCGCGAAGCCGACGCTCGCCGGGCTCGGCCCCGTCGATGCCGGCAGAGCGCGCTGGCCGAACCCAAACTTCGGCGCAACGGCGCTCGCCATTGCCGTGCTCGGCGCGCTCTGCGCTGCGAAGCGCATTCGCGTCGTGCGTGCGGCCGGGTTCGTGGTCACTTCCATGGTTGCGCTCGCCGTCTTCGCTGCTTGTCGCGGCGACGGTAAGCCCGCACAGGAGCAGCCCTTGTCGCGCGAGGTGCACCAGCTCCGGGACGCCGACACCTTCATCGTCACGGATCTGCTGGGGTCGCTGCTCGACGAGGCGCCCGTCGGTGGCGAGACGGCCGCAGCGTTCGCGACGTACCCGTTCGGCGCCACCCGCTACGACACCAGCAGCGCCACCTGGAAGTACGCCTCGTCACCGCGCGACGGCGCCGTGGGGCTCGACCACATGGGTGCGCGCTTCTACGCACCCGATCTCGGCATCTGGACGAGCCCCGACCCCGTCGCGCTGACGGACCCCGAGCGCCTCGTCGGAGCCGAGTTCGCCGCGGCGAACCCTTACGCCTACGCCAATCAGACGCCGCTCATCGCGGCCGACCGCGACGGGCGGTTCTGGCACATCGCCGTCGGCGCGGCGGTCGGTGCGCTGATCGGCGGGGGTGGCGAGGCCTACGCGCAGTACCACGAGTACGGGCACATCGAGGACATCGGCCGTATCGGCGCCGCAGCTGCTGGCGGCGCGGTCGGCGGAGCGATCATGGCTGCGGCTCCCGGTATCCTCGTGGCGAGCGCCGCGACAGTCGGCGAAGGGATCACGCGACGGCTGATTGAGTCGCACGGCAGGAGCGCGGGAACCCTTCACGACATCGTGGTCGACGC
>CAYUAW010000509.1:0-5019 GCA_964442485.1 uncultured Polyangiaceae bacterium | reverse complement strand
CCATCATGGGCAAGGCCCTCGCCGCGTCGATCAAGACGACGATGGGATGGTGAGCAGCACCGGACCCACTGGCGTCGTCAGAGCCAGCCGCCGAGGAGCGAGCTCACCCCGAAGGCCGTCCGTCTGGGCTCGGGCCCTCCATCCACCGTGTGAACGATGTCCACGCTCACCGATGGGCCGAACCCGATGAAGAAGTGCGTCGTGAGGTGCACCGTCGCCGGCACGAAGATCGACGCCTGCACGATGTGCGAGTGCTCGCGAATGGACCGAGACGCGCCCGACGTCACGTCCACGGTCGCGACGCTGTACTCGAACGACATGCGTGGATAGAGCGAGAACCATGAAGAGAACGGCACCACGAAGCCGTATCTCGCGCTCACGCCCACACCGGTCGCGTTGGTCAGGAGCGGCTCTCCAGGTCCGGACGAGTAGCGGCCGGTCGTGGAATAGAAGGCTGCAAGGCCGAGAGACTGATGGTGCATGAAGAACCAGTCGAATCCCCCTGCGATCGCGAACGTGTTGCGGGTCGGAACGTCCCCGGCGTAGCTCTGCGCGCGCCAGGAGAAGCTGGACTCCTCGGTGAGCACGACGGTGCCGGGGTCTCCGAAGCGCCGCTGGTCCACAGGGGGCACGCTATCCTCCAGCGACGGATCGTCCGGGTTCGTGGCCTTCGGGCGCGGGTCGAAGTAGCCGCCGAGGACGAACGTGCCTCCGAGCGAGGTGCGCTCCGCCCAGGTGCCGTAGCCACCCTCCGCGTGCGAGAAGTCGTGATACACGGCCGGCCCGAGCCCGACGAAGAAATGCTCGACGGGATGGTACAGCAGCGGAAGCTCGAAGCTCAGCCACGGGCCGGTCCGCGAGAGACGCTGGGCCGGGCTATCGGCAGGGATCAGCGGTCCCGGATTTCCCTGGATCACCTCCGCTGTCTGCTCGATGTGATGAACGCCGACCATCAGCAGCGGGTACACGGAGAGTACCTTCGCGAAGGGAACGTTCAGCCCGAAGTGAACGCCGCCACCGAGCAGCGTGTACTTCGTGTCGACCAGGGCGCCCGGGACGTAGCTGCGGTCACTCGAGTGCGAGAGATCCAGCTCGACCCCGATCGAGAAATTCCTGACGACGAAGTACTCGACCGACGGCTCGAAGGCGACGTTGAACGCGCTTGCGGAGCTGTTCGAGTACGAGCTCGATGTCAGCCCGATGCCCGACTCCGCGAGGATCGCAAACTGTCCCGCGTCGCCGAACCGTGGGATCTTCGGCTTCGGGCCTGACGATATCGGGGGCGGTACCGCTGGTGTCGTGGGTCGATCATCAGGGGCCGCAACCTCGATCGGACTGCCGAACTGTCCGAACGCTACGCCCCCGGAGGGTGCGCTCGGCGCGGGAGACGGAGCCCGCGGGGGGGCTGCGTCTGCTGGTGGCTCTGCATACGCGCTCGCGCATAACGCGAGCAATCCCGAAACCGCGTAACCGATCCGGCCACCCCGCAGTGCCACGCGGACGAGCTACTACGAGGCACGCACGGGAGGCAACGGCTATGATGGGGGTTCGATGAAGCCATTGCCCGGCGCGGTGTGCGGTCTTGCCGCCGCGGCCCTCGCGAGCCTCACGGTGTCATGCGCATCTCGCAGCGCTTCGACTGACGGGCGTCGACGGGACTCCGGCACCGTGGATGCACGAGCGGCGTCCATCGACGCGAACACGCCGACGAGCTCGGGCGGCGCGCCGGCCGTCTCGATGCCGGGTGCGGCGGGGGGCGGTGGCAGGGGCGTCGCACGTGACGCCGCGGTCGATGCGCACTCTCCTGTGGATGCGTCGCCAGGGACCTCGCGCCCCGACGCGCACGTGGGCACCGCCGAGAGCGGCGTGCCCGACGCGCGCCCCCCGCTGCTCGATGCAGCGAGGGAGAGCTCTCCGCCGGATGGGCCGCTCGCACCGGATTGCACCTGTCCGCCGTTCGACTACTTCCTGGACATCACGATGGGCGCGTCGTTGCTGCACCTCACCGCGCCGTACGCGCTGAACATTTACTGCACGGAAACGGCCGTGCAGCTGGGCCATCCGCCATGCGGCGAGGTGTACCGACTCTCCGCATGCAACGGGCCGGGCTTTGCGCCCCCCTGCTTCTACATGGGCGTCGATCGGTCGCGCGGCTTTCTGCTCGGAAGCTTCGTCGACGCGAGCGGCCAGCCGTGGGACGCAGAAACAGGCGCGATCACCCCGGAGCCCCCGATGGGACGCGTGGGAACGGGCAGCTTCTCGGCCACGCTGCGGCCGCGCAGCGGCGGTGACGCCGTCGCCGTCTCGGGGCGCTTCGCGGCTTGTATGACGGCGTTTCCGGCGTGTGTGCCGTGATGATGCACGGCAGCAGGTTGGGAGCACCGCCGATAGCCTCTGCCACGTGCGATGTGTTGTGAGACGTGAGCGTACCGGGCGCGCAGAACCGCGGGACGCCTTTCAGCGCAATCGTTCACCCAGACCCCCGAGCCCCTGCTGTGACGGTGCGGAAATGATGAATGCAGCACCCGAGAGACTCGGAAGGCACATGATCGTGGACGCGAGAAACAAGCCCGGACTGTCGCCGCATCTCGAGCGGCGAAGCATGCAACGCTAGCTTCGCGATTCGAGAGAGGTGGAGCGCCGAGGGGCAGCGCAGAGGGCAGACGGACGACCGATTGTTGGCAGGGAACCGAACGAGCGGGGCGCTGCCGTGCAGACGTGGCAACCCGATTGGTCATTGGGCCGAACATGCATTGCTCGACGATTTCAGTGGACACGATCCGCGAGGTGCTCGCCGCGGTGGCCGAGGTATTCTGCCAAAGCCCTGCTGTGCCGCTCGACGTCAGCGCGAGCGAAGCTTCCGCGCGGCAGGCGAGCGCCGGAGACGATCTGCACGGCGAAAGGAGCGCTGTGGGCCGATACGGAGGCTGAAAATCAGCATGGTAGTGCTGAAGACATGGCGGGAACGAACATCGGGGCGGACGAGGTTTCCAGCCCGAGACCCTCGCGCTCTTGCAGCAGAGGTCGCCAGCAGGCGAGCGGAGACCTCGTGTCCATCGGCCCAGAGGTCGTGGCGATGGCCAGCTGCGATGGTCAGCATCTGGGTCCGCCGAAGGCTCCCGTCGCGAACGAAGCCTCTGCCGCGAACGACGGCCCCGTCGCGAACGACGGCGCCCACACGGGCGCTCGCGCGAAGCAAACCGTCTCACCAGGGACGCGCCGAGCGGTGCTTCGCCGCGATCACCGGCAGTGTGTCGTCCCTGGTTGTCGCAACGCGCTCTTTCTGGACCTTCATCACGTCGACCCGCGTTCCGAGGGCGGCGGGAACGACGCCGACAATCTGATCACGCTTTGCGGTGTGCATCATCGGGCAGCGCATCGCGGTGAGCTCATTGTGAGAGGTAGGGTCTCCACGGGCGTCCGCTTCCGGCACGCCGATGGCAGCGACTACGGACAGGCGCCAGAGCCGCATGTGGCGGAGATACATGCCAAAGCCTTCGTCGCTCTGCGCGGCCTGGGTTTTCGAGAAAGCGAGGTTCGTCGTGCGCTAGCCGATTCGTGCAAGAGCGGTGATGAGCGAGTGGCGAGCATCGAACGAGTCGTGCGAGATGCACTGGTCAGGCTGACGGCGCCACGCGCCCACGCTTGACGCGCGCCGGTGCAAGGACGCCGAGCAGCCGGACGTCGGCCCAGATGGGCAAGGCGCAGTGCATGCACCTTTGCGAGTGGACGCGGTCGCTTCCCGGCGTCCGCTCGATCAGACATCGGGCACGACTGGCGGTCCAACGTTCGCGCGCTCAACTGCGAGAGCCGAGCGTAGGCGAGGGCCTCGTCAGCTGGACCGTGGAATTGGACAGCGCACCGGCAAGCCAGTCGGATCGTAGCAAGCCAAGAATGGCGGAGTCCTGAACCTCGCCATTGACCTGATAGCGCTCGCGGAGCACCCCTTCTCGCCTGAACCCAAGGCGCTCGAGGAGACGCAGGGACCTCTCATTCCTCGGGTCGACATCTGCTTCGATACGGTGGAGCGCCAGCGCGTTGAATGCGAATGCGAGGACCATTGCGACGGCGCGGAATGCCTCGCCTCGACCCCACCGACTTCGCGCCAGCGCGAATCCGACCTCGGAGCGCCGATGGGCCTGCTCCATGCGCAGGAGGGTGCACGTTCCGACGATCGTTCCCGTGTCGCGATCTGCGATACCCCATTGAAACAGGCGTCGGGCGGAAAAGCCCGCGTCGATCTCGCCAAGAAGTCGCCCAGCGGCACGAACCGAGTCGAGCGGCGCTGTACTCCAGTATCGCATCACTTCGGGGTCCCCAAAAACCTCGAAAAGAGCGGGTGCGTCGGAGGCTTCAAGCGCTCTCAGTGTTACCTGTGGGCCCTTCAAGAGCGGCAGCTTTTCGCCCCACGCGAAGGTTTCGCTCGCCATCACTTCACATCCGTCCCGGTTGTACTTCGATTGCCCCGTCCATTCAACGAAACGAATTCAAGTCGCCCCGGCAGCGAAGCGAAGCTCCGAAGCTGCGTGGATGAGCTCGCTCGGACCCATCACGGAATGCCGATGCACGCCCGCAGCCTCCAGAGCAGCACCGACACAACCTCCAAGTAGACACTCGACCCTCCCCGGGAGCCTCGACGCAATGCTGGCACACGCACCCGAGGCTCCCCGGGAGTCTCGACGCAATGCTCGTGCAAGACGGAGGGCCTCCGCGGGAGCGTCGGCGCGATGCTCGGCTGTCTGGACGAGTGTGCGTCGCTCCGTGCCGTGGATTCACACCACGCGGTCGGGCGAGTGGCGCTGCTCGGGAAACACTCTCGTGAGCAGGATTGATCAGCCAGGCACGCCGCTTGCTGATGCGAGGTACGCGTTACGGGAGGTCGGCGATGGAATCGGAAGAAGCACCGTTCCCGATCGGGGAATCGCCGTTCGAGGAAGCATTCAACCAGCTCTTACCCAGGTTCCGGGAGCTGGCTCCGTCCGAGGTCGTCGGAGTAAATTGCGGCATTCCGGTCGTGGT
>CAYUAW010000508.1:0-5068 GCA_964442485.1 uncultured Polyangiaceae bacterium | reverse complement strand
GGACAGATTCGGTGGCGGCTCGTGCGCGGCGTCGTGTCGCGCGATCCGGACGGAGACCTGAAGCACGCCGAAAGCGAGATGCGCAGAGCCACCGAGCAGCTTGCGCTCGCGACTCAGCTCTCCAAGGTCTACATCTGGAGCTTCGAGCTGCTCGACGGCCAGATCGGCAAAGCTCCCGCGACGTTCGTCAATGTGTGGGAGTCGCTCGGCTACGACGTACGAATCGCCGGCTCAGCGTGACAGGAAGGTCCGCCCGACCGGCGAAACACGCCCTCAGGGGTCGAACACGGCGCGCACGCCGAGCGTCAGCCACTCGTGAAGGGCCTTGTTCTGGATGTCGCCGCTGCCCGAAACTGGCTGGCCGAGCACGGGGAGGGCACTCGTCGTGACGGAACCACTCGAATACTGGCCGAGCGAGAAATCGAGGAACGGTCCAATTCCGAATCCATCGGCGACCTTGAAATCGGCGCCGCCCTGGAGATGCAGGAACTCCCACCCGTGAACGCCGGCGGACGCGTCGAAGCCACCCGCCGAGACGGAGTAGTCGAGCCATTCGTACCCGATGCCGAGCCCCAGCCACGGGTCGACGGATTCGCGTGGCATGAAGCGGTACTGACCCTGGATGCCGAAGCGGATGTCGCTCGCCGAGCAGCTCGCCGGGCTGGGGCAGGACGAATCGGGCAGGAACGCGAAGCCGTACTGGAAGTACAGCCCTGCCATGATGTTCGGCGCGAAGCGATAGCCCGCGTCCACCCAGATCGGGACCTGGCCGCTCACCAGGTCATTCAATTTCTCATTCTCCGCAGCCGAGCCGAGAGGGATCCCGTACCCGAGCCGGAGCCCGAGATCGATCCCGCTGCCCTCCGCCGCGAGCGCCTGCCCGCTGACCAGCACATTCGCGAGCGTGAACGCCGAAAGGCCAAGAAAGTACTTCATCGCTGTCCCTCCGATTGCGGCGAGCCGCCGCGAAACCCACTCCAGGTCGAGCGTACGTTACCCAAGCCCGGGCCCTTCCCCAAGAAATCGTCCGTCTAGCCGGGTTGTCAGCGGCCCAGCGTGCCCGCGTGTCAGCGGTCCAGCGTCGTCACGCGCCCGTATCCCCCGCCCCCGCCCGTGCTGCCGCCCTGACAGCTCGTGCCGTTGCCGCCCGAGCTCGACGAGCTGGTCGAGCCGCTACCGCCCGAGGAGCCGCCACATTTGTAGATGCCCGCGTAGGTTCCGTTCTTGCCGCCGCTGCCGCCGTTCGCGTGCAGCGTCGAGCCGGTCATGTCCAGGGTTCCGCCCTCGAGCAAGATGGCACCGCCCGAGCCGCCTCCCGTCCCTCCGCCCTCGTCGCTCGCGCCGCACGGCGTCGCGCCGGCGCCCCCGTCGCTTCCCACGGTGCCGCTCACCTTCAGCAAGCCCGCGACCGACACCTCTACCGCGCCACCGCCTGCACCGCCAACGGTGCTGCAATCACCCGACAGTCCGCCCGCGCAGCCCGCGAGCAGCGGCGATTGCGCGGTGCTGCCGCGCGCGACGCCCGCGATGCCGCCATTGCTGCTGCTGCCGTCGGTATCGGCGGTGCCGGCCTTGCCGCCCGCAGTGCCGAGGCCGCCGCCGCCACCGCCGCTGGCGCCGCCGAGCCGCTTCGTCTGCCCCGAGCCGTCGCCCCCCTGGCTCGTGCCGCAGCTCACGTTGCCGCCGGCACCGGGCGTGGTGCCGCTCGCCCCCGCGTCGATGGTTCCGGCGATCGTCGCATTGCCGAAGACCGCGAAGATGACCGGCCGCGTGCCCGTGAGCTTGATCGTCGAACCAGCGGCGAGGCTCAGATTTCGCACGGGGACGACGACGACATCGGGGCCGCCGGTCTGCGTCCGCACGATGGGCGTCGGCTCGTTCTGACCACACCAGTTGCCAAAAGCGAGCGTCCCGGAGTCGAATGTGGAAACGCCGCAATCGAGGAGCGTCGTGTCGTCCGTCGACAGCGGATCCAGGCCGCCGACCGTGAAGTTCGTGGGCGTGTAGGCGAACGCCAGGACGGGCGGCGCGCCGCACGTCGTCGAGCAGTACGCGCTGCTGCAATCCGTCGCGGCTCCGCAATTCTTGCCGTTGATGCAGCGCGGGCAGCTCGTCGCGCCGCCGCAGTCCACGTCGGTCTCGCCGCCGTTCTTCACGCCGTCGTTGCAGCCCGCGGCCTGGCACAGCCCGGTGACGCAGTGTGCGCTCTGGCAATCGGTGTTCGCGGCGCACCCCGACCCGTCAGCGCAGGCTGGACAGCTACCACCGCCGCAGTCCTTCCCCGTCTCGGCGCCGTTCGTGGTGCCGTCGGAGCAGGTGGCGGCCTTGCAGACGCCTCCCGTGCATACCCTGCTCGCGCAATCGCCAGCCATGGCGCACGCCTTGCCGGTCGCGCAGACCGAGCACGTGCCGCCGCCGCAATCGATGTCCGTCTCCGCGCCGTTCTTCGTCCCATCGGAGCACGACGACATCTGGCACGCGCCGCCCGTGCAGCGGAGGCTCTGGCAATCGGTGCCCACCGAGCAGGTCTTTCCCGCGATGCACTTCGGGCACGACGCTCCGCAGTCGACGTCCGTCTCCGCGCCGTTCTGCACGAAATCCGAGCAGCTCGCGGCCTGACATAGCGACGACGTGCACACCTTCGTGCTGCAGTCGAGCGCCTGCTTGCAGCTCTTGCCGGCCGCGCACGGCGAGCAGCCACCCCCGCCGCAATCGATGCCAGACTCCGTGCCGTTCTGCACGCCGTCCGAGCACGTCGCGGTCTGGCACTTGCCGGATGTGCAGAGCGCGCTCGTGCAGTCCGAGTTCGCCCCGCAGCTCGCGTCGGCGGCGCACTTCGGGCAGCTCGCGCCGCCGCAGTCCAGGTCGGACTCCGTTCCGTTCATCACGCCGTCGGTGCAGCCCGGCGACGAGCACATTCCGGAAGCGCAATACGCGCCCGTGCAGTCCGTCGCCGCGACGCACTTCTTCCCGACGGCGCACTTACCACACGAGGTGCCGCCGCAATCGACGTCGGTCTCGTTACCGTTCGCAATGGCGTCGCTGCACGTCGGGGCCTGACACTTCGCGCCGCTGCAGATGCCGCTCGCGCAGTCGCTTCCCCTGGCGCAGCCGTCGCCAGTCGTGCAGCCGCTGCACGCGGGCCCGCCACAGTCGACGCCCGTCTCGCCACCGTTCTTCGTCATGTCGCCGCACGACGGCGCTGCGCACGCGCCTCGCTGACAGACGCCGGTCGTGCAGTCCACGCCGACCGTGCACGCTGCGCCAGGTCCGCACGGACCGCACAGGCCGCCGCAGTCGACATCCGTCTCGGAGCCGTTCTTCACGCCGTCGTCACAGGCCGGCGTCGCACACGAGCTGCTCGCGCACACTCCGCTGACGCAATCTCGTCCGACGCCGCACGTCTTCCCCGTGCCGCACCGGGCGCACGAGACCCCGCCGCAGTCGACGTCCGTCTCGGCGCCGTTGCGCGCTCCGTCCACGCACTCCGCGAGCACGCAGAGGTCACCAGCGCAGAAGCCCTCGACGCAATCGTTGCCGACGAGGCACGCCTTCCCCGTCGCACAGTCCGGGCAATCGCGCCCGCCGCAATCGACGTCCGTCTCGGTGCCGTTCTCGATGGAGTCGGTGCAGCTCGGCGTCGCGCACATCCCGCGCGTGCACACGCCGCTCGCGCAGTCCTGGGCCACCTTGCAAGCCGCACCGGGAGCGCAGCCGGCGCACTCGCCGCCGCAGTCCTTCGCCGTCTCCGTTCCGTTCAATCGCTGATCGGTGCAGCTCGCGGACTGGCAGACCGAAGCGGCGCACACCTGGCTGACGCAGTCGGCGTCGGTGGCACACTGGCTGCCGCTCTTGCAGGGTGCGCAGCTCGCCCCGCCGCAGTCGACGTCCGCCTCGTCGGCCTGGTGCAGCCCGTCGTTGCAGGTCGAAGCCTGGCAGAGGCTCGCGAGACAGAACTCCGTGTCACAATCCTTCGGCGCCGCGCAATGGTGAAGCACGGCGCACGCGGGGCAATCCGCGCCGCCGCAATCCACGTCCGTCTCCGAGCCGTTCGTCACCCCGTCCTTGCAGCTCGCGGACTGACACGCCTTCCGGCTGCACACGCCGCTCGAGCAATCCACGTCGATCACGCAGCTCGCGCCGTCGTCGCACGGCTTGCACGAACCTCCGCAGTCCGTGTCCGTCTCGTCGCCGTTCAGCCGGCCGTCGGAACAGCTGGGCTCGCCGCCGTCGGGCGGATTCGTGACCGAGCCCCCACTGCTGACCGCGCCGCTCCCTCCGCCGCTCCTCCCGCCGGCGGCAGCGTCGCCGCCACCAGAACCACCCGAGCCCGCCTCTCTCGGCTCGTTTCCGGCGTCCTTCCGGAGGTGTGGCCCCGAACCCGCCGACAGCGAATCCAGATCCGAAGAAACGATACAGGCATGCGCCAGGCATGCTCCCGCGATCGCGAGTACCACTCGCCACGTCCGACGCACTCTCATCAGCATATCCGCATTCGATGGGCTCGCCCATGTAGGCGCGTTCACAAGCAAAGCGCGACTCGTACGGCCTGGAGCGGGTCAACCCTCCTAATCCGACCGCACACCGACACCCGAGCGACGGAGTTAATTCATTGGCGCGTGAGGGAATCACACGGCAGGCCGTGAGAGCGAGTCAAGGGAGCGACCGTGTGTGTGCTGGTGTGGGCGCCCCACTGGAACGAGCGCGGCTCCGCGTCTCACGACGGCGCGAGGTGCAGCTTCGCGTCGTTGCCGTCACTGCAGCCGCGCCTGCGCGCTCTTCCGACGAACGCACACCGTCGTGAGATATCACGCCGGCGGCTGCTCGCCTTTTCCCCACGCCCGTGAGCGCTATCACTACTAGTTAGAAACGTGAGTTCCTGAGCCGAAATCGGGCAGTTCCCGAGGTCCTCCATTCGGAGGATTCCGATCGGCACCCCGCGATCGAATTCGACCTGAAAAGCAGCTGGCGCCGACCCCGCCGGTTTCTTCCCGTGGCTCGTGGCCGTGCGCGCGGACCGAGATCTGTCCTGCCAAGACTCTAGCAGTAGTGCCATTGCAGAGCTCGC
>CAYUAW010000507.1:0-5071 GCA_964442485.1 uncultured Polyangiaceae bacterium | reverse complement strand
ACTAGCAGCCCGACGGGATGTCCGGGAGCTGGCCTGGGTCGAAGGTGGGACAGCTGGCCGTCGCACGCTGCTGGGCGGCTTCGCACTTCTGCGCGTCGTCGCAGCTCTGGGCGAGACTCAGACACGCCTCCATGATCTCCGCCGCGGCGATCTCGCAGACGACCATCCGCTTCGCGGGTGGAAAGCTGTCGAGCAAGGCTGCTTCACACGAGTCGCTGGCGGGCACGTAAGCGCGACACGTGCAAAAGGAACATTGCGTGTCGTGGTTCCGCACACTGAGAGTGTTAACTCGGTGCGCGAGCGCGATGCCCGATGCCGTGGGACCGAGCGCGCCCCCGTCACCATCGTTTCGCGTGACGGAGCCGCTGCCGCCGCACGCCGTGGCAAGACAGGCGACAACGAGAGCGCCACGACGAAATATGAGCACGGGGAGACGGCGACGGTCACCCACCGACGAACGTGCCGGATGTATCGATTCCAGGCTCATGTGTGTCTCGGTCAAAACACGCGATGACGCGGGCTCCCGCTCGTGACGACAACTCACAAGTCTTGCTCAGCTCACACTCGAGTCAAGGCAGCACGCTTCACGCTGCTCCAGTCATCGTTCGCTAGCCTGGCGCTGACGCCCGCGCTTGGTCACCCACTTCGACGTCACGTGGCGCTCAGGTTGCTTGCAAGGCGCAGGAACAACTCCGTCCAGTTCACGTCGCCGTAGCCCTCTCCAAAGCGGACCAGCACGACGTGTTCCCTTGGAACTACGAACACATACTGCCCCCTGAAACCCTTTGCGAAGTACGCGCGCCCGTCGCTCGTCAAGAACCACTGGTACATGCCGCGCCTGACCCAGCCGTCCGTGGTGTGAACGAGGCCGGCGACGGGATCCGGTGACAGCGCGTGAGCGACCCAGGATGGCGGCAGGATCGCGCGTCCCGCGAGTGTGCCCCCATGCAGGAACAGGAGACCGAGCCGCGAGTAGTCGCGCAGCGTCGCATTGAACCCGCCGGAGAACTTCTCGATGCCGCTCGACCGGCTGTCGAGCGACCAGGAAGCGGCTCTCTCGGCGCCGAGAGGCCCCCAGACCTGCTCCTCGAAGTAGTGCGACACCGTGTCCCCGCCCAGACGTCGATGGAGCACGTCCCACAGCAGCTGGACGTTGACGCTGCCGTACTCGTAGTGCGCACCCGGCTGCCTCTCGACGTCATAGGAGTACATGAGGTCGCGCAGATCCGTCGCGTAGTAGAACTGAGGGCCTGCCAGAGACTCTTCGTGGAAATCGATGCCCGACGTCATCCTCAGCAGCCGCTCCAGCGTGACCTCCCCGTAGTGGGGCTTCTTGACCAGCTCCGGGATGTAGTCGACGACCGATTCTTCGACCGACGGCAAGAGCCCCTGACACACGGCGCGTCCGATGAGCACCGCCGCGAATGTCTTGCTCATGGAGAACGCAGGAAGCTCGGTCACCGGGGAGAAGCCGTGGAAGTACCGCTCGTAAACGATGGCATCGTCATGCACGACGAGAAACGCGCGTGTGCCCTGCGTCGAAAGGAGCTCATCGAACGAGCGGTATCGTGCCTGCTCGGCCTCCGTCAGACGGAAATTCGCCTCTGGCGAGCTGGTGGGTAGCGCGAGCGGCGCCGGAGACGCTTGGACGATCCGATTGTCGAAGTAACTGGGCGCAGCAAGGCTCGGCGTATTCAGATAGACCATGCGCGCATACCCGCAGCCGCTGCAGCAAAGCCCGAGCAGCGCACAGACGACGAATCCCAGCGTGACTTTTTGCCGCAGATCGCGCACGGGCTGCATGCAGAGAACGTAGTGCTGGCTGTCGCCTTCAGGTGGATTGCTCCGAACGAATGTACATCGCGTGACGGACGACGACTGCTGCCGCGGCCGCAACACCTCGGGCACGTTGCTTGCTGGCTTCGACGTGAAGCCAAGGAGCACACGATGCAAATGAAGCCGTCTACCGTCGAGTCGCACGCGCGGGCCGCACCGCCGGCATACAAGCCCCCCGCCGATCGCACCGCCGGAGGCCGCTCGACTCTGCTCGACGTCGAGCGCGCCGAAGGAGAAGGGATGACGCTGCCGCCCGAGTCTCTGAGCGCGAGCGAGGAGCGCCACCAGGCCCGAAACGAAGAGCTAAGGGGCCGTAGCATGGCGTTCGATCTCGCCGAGGAATCCAGCAAGCTTCCTGCTTCGAGGGACGCGGCGCAGAGTGGGCGCACTCTCGCGAAGCTTGGCACCCTGCGGCTCACGCTCATGCGGATCGACGCGGGGAGGACGATCGCCGAGCACAGATCAGTGCATCAGGTCTCGATTCAAACCGTCTCCGGACACGTCGTGCTCCACATCGACGGGCTTCCGATGGACCTGCCCGCAGGGAACGTGGTCGTTCTCGAGCGCGAGGTCGCGCACGACATCGTCGCGAAGGAGGACAGCACGCTCCTCGTCACCGTCTCGGCGGGAGCGGCCTGATCTGCGACGTGCGCCCACCTCGCAGGCCCACGAGCAGCGCACCGACTCCCTCTGCGTGAAAGAAGCCGTCTTCGCTCCGGCCCAGGTAGGACTGAACGATCTCGTCGAGCTCCGTCGTGGTCTTCTCCGGGCGTGCGACGATCAACGGTATGAGCGAATCTTGTCGTGAAGGACTGCCGTGCCACGAGTGGTACGGCGTCGCGAAGTAATACCGTTCCTCGGGATTCTCCCGGTCGCCGTTGTGCGCCAGAAGGAGTACGTCGCCGGCGCGCTCGCCATGCGGGCCGGATGCAAGCTCTCTCAGGCGCGAATCGAAGGCCACGTAGGTCGGCCGGGGGTTATTGCGTAGGTACGCGTCGAGGGGCTCGGTGTTCCCATCTCCCACGTACACCTCGAACGGGCGATCGACCTGTGGCACGGGCACCGGCCTTCTGGTGAAGATCAGGTCCAGGGTTCCCTTCATCCCCGGGACCAGCGAGCCGTCGAGGTTGTTGCGATAGAACGCGTCCGCGACTGGGAGCACGTCCTCGGTGTACCGCGGCGGTCTGGTCCAGTCGCAAGGCGCCGTTCCATCCCGACAAGTCGAGCGGTCGGCAAGATACACGTAAGCCATCGCGCCCTGGTATGCGAGGACGCTCTGGAATGCGTCGGAGTCCTTCACCTCGCCCTCGAAGGGCCGGACGCGATACCCGGCCTTCGAGAGCACGGCTGGCGGATCCGAGTCGGCCGCGATCGAAAGAGCATGTGCTTCGTCCTTGATGACCTCGGTGTGGCCGTGATCGCCCGTGACGACGACGTAGCGATCGCGCCAGGCGTTGCTCGCGACGAGCCGCTTGCGAAGTGTGCCGATGGCCGGGTCCACGACCTCCATCATGTAGCTTCTGCGTGCCCGGTCGGGTCCTTCGGGGGCGATGTGCGCCCAGTTGTCCGTTCCGAAGAGGTAGACCGTGAGCACGTCCGGGATCTGCTCCCTGCCGAGGCGCTCGACGACGACCTCGATATCCTCCTTGTCGAGGTCCGCCCACACGGCCCGCGGAAGGTTCTTCTCGGTGTGGCCCGAAAGAAACGCCTCGAGCGCCGTTCCAAGGACGCTCCGCCGGGTCATGAGAAGGCGATCTGCACCGTCGTAGAACTGACTCATCGAAACCCAGATGTCGATCGTCGGTTCGCGCTTCCGCATCACCTCGTAAATGGTGGGCGAACAAAGGAACTGGTTTGCATACCCCTCCGTGAACACGGAGAGGGCCTGCGCGGACGCGTGAACGCTGACGGGGATGGGAGCCGCGAACTGACGCTTCTCGCGCACGAAGAACTCGTTGCCGGTGAACCCGTTTTGCGCCGGCGTGGCGCCGGTGAACATGCTCGCCCAGACAGCGCCGGTCGTTGACGGGAGCGTGGTGGTCAGGTTCGGAACGAAGTAGGCGTGAGGAAACGCTGCCCCTTCCCTGCCGAGGAGCGCTCCGAGCTCGGGTAGGTCGCCGTGCTCGAGCATGGAATAGAGGAGATCCCGGCCCATACCATCGAGCGCGAGGATCAGCAGCGGCGCGCCGGCGGATGAGTGCGCGGCTTGGCCAGCCAGTCGGACGCGCAACTCACGGCTGTCCCCCTCGGAGACGACCTTGAATAGCTGCGAGAAGGGGCCGCACGCAGTCACCACGCAGGTTGCGGCTGCAAGTAACCATCGCTCGAATCGAGCGCTGATGGCCCGCAACCTGCCGTTCATCGCAGGCAGCGTCAATTCAGTGCGCGAAGACGTGCCAGCGCTCCTCGCGCCATCGGGTCGCCTGGGTGCAGCTCGAGCGCGCGCTCGAACTCGGTGATGGCGCGGGAGGCCTTGCCCATCTTCGCGTAGATGCGGCCCAGGTTCAGGTGCGGAAAGTGCCGCGGCTCGTACCGCTTCGCGAGCTTCGCCTGCTCGAGCCACGGGATCGCGGCTTCCAGCTCGCCCTTCTCGATGAGATACACGCCGATGTCGTTGTAAGGGTTGCCGAAGTCCGGATCGACCGAGATGGCGCGCTTGCACTCCGCGATGGCGTCATCGATGTTCCCCTGCCAGGAGAGCGCCCAGCCGAGGAAGGTATGGGCCTCCGCCGTGGGGTATGCGGCGAGAGACTCCCTGTAGAGGCGAATTGCTTCCGGCAGCTCTCGCCGCAGCTGGAAACTCTGCCCTTCCTCCCACAGCCGTATGGCTTCAGCGCGCAGCGGCGACGGATCGCTCATCGATGAGGTGTAGCGCTCGGAGGCGGAGAAGGAAAGCGCTCTCCGCGCGCGAGGCAGGAACCCATTGCCGGGCGAAATGCCACTCCGAATTGCCCCGGAGGACCGTAGGGCAGTTCACGTCTCGAAAAAATGGGACGATGGATCAGCGCGCCTGCAGCACGCTCGCAGCGGACAGGGCCCGCGCAAGACGACGGTTCACTTCGTCCCAATGGACGTTCACGAAGAACGCATCGACGTACTTCGGCGCCGCGGCCCCGAAGTCCATCTGGTAGGCGTGTTCGTACATGTCCATGACGAGGAGCGGCAAGGCGGAGGCGAGCACCTGTGTGTGATTGCCGGACCAGCAGGTCCTGAGGCTCGCGGTGTCGAGCTCGAG
>CAYUAW010000506.1:0-5090 GCA_964442485.1 uncultured Polyangiaceae bacterium | reverse complement strand
CCTTCAGCCCCGACCACGTGAGGTGCCAGAGCGGCCCCGCGCCCTGGTGAGACGCGCGCGCGAACCGCTCCTTGCCGGCCGCGAGCTCGTCGTGGCCGTCGCCATAGCCGACGACCATGAGCGCCGTCGACGTCGCATCGCGAGGGTCCGTGGCGAGCACCTCGAACGCGGGAGACGGCGCGACGGTGTCGTCGTTCCGCGCCGCGAGCCCGGCTGCGTCGAAGTAGTGCTGGTACTCGTCGGGACCGCCGCCCACGGTGGAACGCGAGCGATAGAGCGTCTTCGTGCGCGTGGACGCGGCGCTCGGAACGTAGAAGACGATGCCGTCGTCGCGGAAGCTCTGAGCGAGCAGGCGATCACGCTCACTCTTGTCCGTCGTGTAGATCTTGGTGCGGCTCTCCTGCCAGCCGGCTTCGTCGTTCGAAGGGTTCCCCGCGAGCGCGTAGACGGGAACCTCGCCGGGGCTGGCCGTCACGTGAACGAACCCGAGGGTCGGCTGGTCGGGGATGGTCGCGTTCCAGCTGAACTGCCCGCGGGTGCGCACGAGCGTGGTGTCGCTCGCGTTCAGGTTGTTCTGGAGGTCGTAGGTCTGCCGCTGACCGGCGCAGCGGTACACGGCGTTGCGGACGGTCACGCCGCCGTCGCTGCCGGCACTCACGTCGCCGTTCGCCGGGAGCGGGTAGACGCGGTAGTCGACAGCGTCGTCGACGGGGTCGAAATCGATACCCACCGAGTCGCCTCTCACCGCCGGCACGACGTTCGTGAGCTTCTTCGCGACGGGCGGCAGCGCGGTGCCCCCCGGAGGGCCGTCGTCGCCGATGCTCGACGCGGCACCGCCGAGGTCGACCGGCGCGACGCACGCCGGCGCGACAAGGGCGAACCCCAGCGCGAGCGCGCCCGCTCGCACGTCAGCCGCCGTCCGGCGAAGGCTCGCCGAGCGCGCGCAGGAACGCGACGAGATCGGACTTTTCGCGCGGGATGAGCCCGAGGGAATGAATCTCACTCGTCCCTGGATATAGAGCCGGATCGCCCCCGTAGTCGAAGAAGTTCACCACTCGCTCGAGAGTCCCGAGCTGGCCGGTGTGCATGAACGCGGGACGCGAGGCGACGCACCGGAGCTTCGGCGTGCGAAACGCGCCGTCCATGGCCGGGGTCACGGCCGAGGGGAGGCGCCCGTCGGTGCCATCGCTGAAGGGGCCCGCGGAGTTCAGCGGGTCGGCGAGCAGCGCCGCGACGCCCGTCTTCGCGCCGTGATCGTCGGAGTCGATGAACGCCTGCTGCACGATCTGCGGCGCGAGGCCGACATTGTGGAACTGCTCGTCGGAGAGAAACGGCCCCGAGTGGCAGGAGACGCACCCACCCTTGCCGACGAAGAGCGCGGCGCCGCGCTCGGCCGCACGCGACAGTGCCGCCCGGTCACCGTGAATCCACGCGTCGAACGCGCCAGGGCCGCAGGTGAGCCTTCGCTCGAAGGCGCCGATCGCCTTGCCGAAGTTCACGGCGACGCGCGTGACGGCGGCCTGATCCGCAGTCGTCATCGAGTCGAACTCCGCGTGGTCGCCCGGCATGCCGCGGAACGGCCCGTCGCAGGTGGGGTTCGGCTCGGTCGGATGCATCGGAACGCAGCCGGTGACGTCCGCCGTGAGCAGAGGGAACCGGCTCGCGTCGCCGAGCGGCGGGAGGGCGCCGAAGATCTTCTCGAAATCCGCCTGGTAGCGCATGAAGAGCTGCTCGGCGAGATAGAGGCGCGAGCTGTTCATCTCCACGACCGACTCGACCGGGCCGAAGATCTGCCCGTAGAGCGAGTCCCGCCGGCCGTCCCACATGAGGAGCTTCGACTGGGCGACGTCGAGCAGCGACGGAGCCCGCCGCCTGCCCCACCCTGCGCCGAGCGAGATCTGCCGCTGGAAGGACCGTGTGTCGGAGTACCCGCCGTCCTTCACGTGACAGCTCGCGCACGCGACCTTCCCGGTGTCCCCGGGGTGCCCGAGCGACCCCGGCGAACCGTCGTGATCCGTGGAGAGCAGCTTGCCGGAGAAGGATGGGTCGAAGAAGAGCTTCTCGCCGAGCGCGGCCGCAGCAGCGTCCCCGGCAAACTGATTGGTCGGATCTGCAGCCGGCTTCGGCAGGACGTCGGGAGACAGCTCGAGCAGCAGCGTCCGCTCGCGGTCGGTGAGCGTCGGATCGGGATCGGGGTCCGCCGCCTGGGCATCGGACGACGCCGGCGCCGCATCGCGCGCAAGGCCCGCAGCGCCGCCACCGTCAGGGTGCGACGTCGCGCCGCCGGTGCCCGACGGGAGTGCGCCGTCCGTACCCCTGGGCGCGACGTCCGCGCGCGTTCCAGCGTCGAGCTCCCGGCCCGCACCGGAGGAGGACGTGCATGCACCGAGCGACGAAAGGGCCGCGAGGGAAACTGCCACGACTGCCCGGCCTCGAATCGTGCTCGCGTTCATGCTCGGCGTTCCACGCGCGACGGGTTCAGGGGGCGGGCTTCGGCGTCTTGTCCTGCGAGACGAGATCCCCGACGCGCCGCGCGTAGGGGCTGTCCGGGTTCGCGGCGCGGAGCTCGTTCGCCAGCGCCGCTGCGCGCTCCTTGTCTCCTTGCGCGAGAGCGGCCTGAACGCGCAGGACCTTCTCCTCCGACGACAGCGTGCCGTCCGGGAACTTGCTGCGGTAGCGATCGAGCGCGCGGAGCGCCGCCTTCGGGTCGTGCGCGGCGAGCGCGGCGTGGGCCTTCTCGAGCGCCGCGACCTGCCGCACGAGGGTGTCCGACGACGCCGACGGCGAAGGGTGAACGCGCAGTGGGCGAGACGACGCGACGGCGTGCGCGACGTCGGGTACCGTCGCCGGCGCATCGACGGGCGGCGCCTCGACCGACGGCGGCGCCTCCAGCGAGGGCGTCTCCTTCACGTGCGACGGCACGGCAACCACGGGCGACCGCGATTTCGTCGCGATGCTCGCCGGCGTTCGCACCGCGTGCCAGGCCAGGCCCGACGCGCCGCCCGCGACGACCACGGCGAGCGCTATCTTCGCGACGAGCTTGAACGTCGTCCCGGCGATCGTCGTGGCCGCAGCGCTCGTCGTGGTGCTCGTCGCCGCGGTGATGACCGCGCCGACGCCGAGCGCAGCCAGCGCTCGCGAACGCGCGCCCGCGGGAGCCTCCTCGCGCCGCGCCGCCGCGAGCAACGCGAGCTCTTCCGGCGTCGCGCCTTCCTCGGCCCAGTCACGCAGACCCGTCATGGTTGCCCTCGCTGCGGGAGATGCTCCCGTATGAACTGCCGCGCGCGCCGCACACGGGACGCCACCGTTCCCACCGGCACGCCGAGGATCTGGGCGACCGCGGGCGCCGGCATCTCCTCGAGCTCGAACAGCACGAAGGCTTCGCGGAGATCTTCCGGCATGCCCTCCAGGAACTGCGCGAGCAGCGCGCGCGCTCGCTTCTCGTCGAGGAGCTGCTCGGCGAGCGGCGCGGCGTCGGTGAGCTCGTTCTGCCGGGCCACCTCGCGCGAGTCGCCCATCGGCACTTCCCGCCGCCGCGCGAGCGCGTGGCGAGCATCCGACGCGACTCGCAGTGCGATCCCGAGCAGGTACTGTCGCTCGCGCGGCGCGTCGATCTCGTCGAGGCGCCGGGTCGCCACCAGGAACACCTGTTGAGCAGCGTCGTCCGCGCCGGCCTCGGGAACTCCGAGCCGTCGCAGCGCCCGCCACACCGTGTCGAAATGCATGCCGACCATCGTCCGGATGCGTGCGTCGCGAGCGCTGGTGCCGTCGGATACCGGCGGAACGCGGGCTCCGCGAGCACCCGGGGGCGCGCGGCCGGCGGGGTCGGCTTCCGCCGCCACCGCTTTCACGCTCTGGAACTCCAGCCCGAGACTCGCCATCCGTCCTTCCTCGTGAATTGGTGCCGGGCGAGCGATTCGATCACGGAGGATCGCCCATTTTAGCTGCAGGAGCGCCCCGCCGGAAGGCCGCCACCCGGCCCTGATTCCGCGAGCTTGGGGCGCCCCTGGGCTAGAACCTGTACCCCAGTCCGAGGCCGCCCTGCGCCGTGAGCACTGGAACCTCGTAGAGAACCCGATCCGGCTCGAAGTAGTACCTCGGTCGCAGGATGGGCACGCCACCCGCCACGTCGAGCTCGGCGAAGAGCCCACCCACGATCCCGTATTTCACTCGCACGAGAGCCTCGGCCGACGGCCAGAGCTGCCCCTGGTCTCGAGGATTCGTCGTCGCGTGGCTCTTCGCCCAGACGTAGCCGAGCTCGAATGCGAAGCATGCGCGAACGACGAGGCGAGCGTCATCCAGACGGAGCGGACAATCCTCGGCGCGTCCGGCGAGGTAGCGCAGACTCGCGCTCCCGTCCGAGCGCGCGAGCTCGCTCGTCGCCCCCACGACCGCCAGTCGGTAGGCGTGCGTGAGCACCCGCCGACGTCGCTGTTCGATGTCGAACGCAAGCGCGAGGGCGGGCCGGAGCGCCGGAGCGAGCCCGGTGCGGAGCTCGCCGAGAGCAGCGACGGAGATATCGGAGCCGTGCGGCTCCACGGGTTTCGGCGGAGGCGGAGCGGGTGCGGGCTTCGGGGGTGGCGGCGCGGGAGGCGGTGGCGCGACAGGCTTCGGTGGTTCTTCCGACTTCTCCAGGTGCCCACCGAGCTCGATCGCCAGGCCCGCGAGAAACGCGAGCGCGTGCGCGACGTCCGCGCACGTCGCTCCATCGAGAGAGCGACGGCCTTCGTGTCCCTCGTCGTCCGTCGCGACGAGCTCCCCGTGGAAGCCGCTCGCCTGCGCCTCGATCCGGACGGCAACGCGCGCGCCCGCGGACCGCGACGTGTCGTGCACGTGCGCGAGGACGTCGTCGCGGAAGGGTGCATCGGCGGGGCAGCCTTCCGCGGGTTCGTAGCGGAGCTCGTAGGCCGCGGGCTGCTCTGCGCTCGCGCTCGTCGCTCCGAAGCACCCGAGGGCCGTCGCGCAGGCGCAGACGACGAGACGTCGGGGGTGACGGAGCATCGCCCGCCGTTTTCGCACGAAAACCCGCCGGGAAGAACGACGAGAAAAGCGGCTTCTCTCAACTCCTCAGCATGCCGGCTCGCTCGAAC
>CAYUAW010000505.1:3904-5109 GCA_964442485.1 uncultured Polyangiaceae bacterium | reverse complement strand
GGTTTGCTGCTGGCGTCGCTGCCACACGCCTGGGCGCCGAACAGAGCCATCGTCGACAGACCGAGAACACACATCACGCGCGCGCGCATCAGCAAGAACCTCCGAGTTCCCTTTACTCGAGCACGAAGCGGCGCCGCGCGAAAGGGGCTTATCGCTTCACCCATGCCACAGATCGCGGCCTACCTTGGCGTTCTGCGAGCGCTTGGGGCTGGGGCCCCGAGCGCTGCCACGACCTTGAAGTCTTGGCAGAACAGATCGCGCTCCGCCAAAGATGGGCGAGTGAGACTGCCGGCGAGGCCGGCGCGAGCTGTTTTCAGCTGGTCCTTGGTCGCAGAGCCCTTCCCGGATGGCGCGGTGCAGAACCAAGAGTGCTTATCGCCTCAACGCTTGCGACCGGCCAGCGCCGAGAGCTTCTTCTCGACGCTGCGCGCGCTCATCACGCCCTTGTAAACGTAGAGCGCCGCGGGCTCGTCCTCTCCGAGCACCGCCTCGCTGACGCGCAGCCGGCTGCTCACCGCGAAGAGCACTGGCCGCGAGAGGCCACCCTTCGCGAGCTCCACGCGCTTCCACACCGCGTCCCGGCTCCAGAACCCGAGCGCCTCGAAGTAGATCCGCTCGCGGGTCTTCGCGTGCGTGAAGACGAGGTCGGGCACGCACACTCCGATGCCCGGCAGATCCAGGATCTCGTCATTTTCCGTGACGCGCCACGGCGTGTCGAGCGCCGCGAACCCCTCCACGAGCTCCGCGACGTCATCGCGCATCCCCGCGGCCGTCGCCGGGCCTGGCTTTTTTGTTGAGGGGGCACCCTTCGCGGCGGGGCGCGGCTTCTGACTCGTCACATGGCGAAAGACGAGGGGCTCGCGGCGCTGCCCCCAGCGCACCTCCGCGACCAGCGCGAGCTCCTCGCACTCCTCCAGCGCCGGCAGGAGCAGGGCGAGCGCGAGGCCGTAGCGGGTCACCGACTCGAACAGGCTGAACGGCCCGTCGATATCGATGCGATATCCGCCCTCACGACGCTCGATGCGATAGAGCAGCCGCCGGAACTTCAGCTCGCGAAAGAGCGCGCGGTACGCCGCCGGGACGCTGCAGGTGACGTCGGCCACCACGCGCACCGCGCGCAGGAGCACCGCCTGCACCTGCCCGCTGTCGTACCTCTCGACGAACGCGGGCGCCGAGAGCCCGCTCACCGCGGTCAGGATCTGTTC
>CAYUAW010000505.1:0-3804 GCA_964442485.1 uncultured Polyangiaceae bacterium | reverse complement strand
CTTCTTCCGCGCGCGGACGTGCTCAGCGGTAAGCATCGTGCTCCCGCCGCCGGTCGCTCGTGTAGGACTCCGCGGTGTCGGCGGAGACGACCTCGTACAGCGTCGCGCGCTTTCCCTCCCGCGGGCGCAGGATGCGGCCAAGCCGCTGCACGTGCTCGCGGACGGACCCGCTGCCGGAAAGCACGACCGCGACGTTGGCGTCGGGCACGTCGACGCCCTCGTTCAGCACCTTCGACGTCGCGAGGGCGCCGTAGCGGCCGTCCGCGAAGCGCGCGAGCACGTCGCTCCTCTCGCTCACCTTCGTCTGGTGGGTGATGACGGGGATGAGGAAGCGCCGTGAGACGGCGTAGGCCGTCGAGTTGTGCTCGGTGAAGACGATGACGCGGTCGCGCCGGTGCTCGGAGAGCAGGAGCTCGAGGTAATCGAGCTTCGCGGGGGCCGCGAACGCGAGCTCTCGCTGCCGGCGGTAAGCCTGCATGGCGCGCTGCCCCGCGACGCTGGTCGATGAGCGCATGATGAACTCGCCCCAGCCCGTCGGGCTCGACATGCGGATGCCGGCGGAGCGCAGAAAATCCAGGTAGATCGCGCGCTCGCTGGCGTACTCGGCGCGCGCGTCCGGCGTGAGCGCGACGGTGATGCGCTCGGTGTCGTACTCCGACAGGTAGCTCCCCGAGAGCTCGACGATGTCCTTCCTGTAGACGGTCGGCCCGACCAGATCGACGAGCATCGCATCGCGCCCGTCGACGCGCTCCGGGGTGGCCGTCAGCCCGAGGCGAAACGGCGCGAGGCACGAGCGCGCCGCCAGCGCGTAGGCGTCGCTCGGCAGGTGGTGGCACTCGTCGAAGACGACCAGGCCGAAGCGCGCGCCGATGCTCTCCATGTGCAGGTACGCCGAGTCGTACGTGATGACGGTGAGCGGCTTCACCGAGTGCTCGCCGCCCCCGACGACGCCGACCTCCAAGCCGAACGACGTACGCAGGACGTCGTACCACTGCCGCACGAGATCCAGCGTCGGCGCGACGACGAGGGTGCTCCGGTTCTTCTCCAGGGCGGCGAGCACCGCGACGTGGGTCTTGCCCGCGCCCGTCGGCAGGACCACGACGCCCCTGCCCTTCGCACGGCGCCACTCCGTGCACGCTTCCGTCTGGTACGGCCGCGGCTCGCGCCGGATGCACAGCTCGAGCCCGGGCTCCTGGTAGGCGCGCGCCCTGTCTTCGAAGGGGATGGCGGCCTGCACGAGAGCGCGGACGATGGCCGCGTATGCATAGGCCGGCGCGCGATGGCTGGCCGTGCGCGCGTCCCACACGAGCCCCGGCACGAGCGCCTGCGTCGCCTCGAGACCGCGCACGTCGAGCGTCCCCGACGCGAACGCGAGCGTCACCTGCGCAGGTGCCGTCATGGCGCTGCTCGTAGAGCGACCCACGTGAGGTGCAAGAGGCCCTCCCCCGCGTCGAGCACCACCTTCGCGCCGTCCCCGGCGACGTGCGCGGCCGCGACCTTCTCGAATGCGGCGGGGGTGACCCAGTCCGGGTAGACGTACGTGCCGAGCGCGAGCACGTCCACGGCCGCGCCGGCAGCGAACCGGCCGGCGTTGTCGAACGACAGGCGGACAGTGACCGGCCTGGCAGGCGCTCCCGGTACCTCGAACGACGACTCGAACGGCTCGAAGGCGTACATCGCAACCACCCCGAGCGACGCATCGGCGAAGTCCGGGACGAAGTTTCCGGGAATGGCGAGGGCGCGGAACTCCCGGCCGTGATCGCCGGCGAGATTGCTCTCCACGTCGAGGCGCACGTACACCCCGTCCGCGACCTCGAGCGTGACGTCGCCGCTCGTGACGGCCTGCGCCGGGGCGCCCGTCCGCACGACGTTCAGCGAGGGGCCGTGCGCAGGCAGATCGAGCACGCGGAGCTCCCCCAGATCGATGACCGGCCCCGGCGCTCCTTTCGGCAGCGCGTAGTAGAACGCCGCGCGATCGGGTCGCACGTGGAGCTGGGCGGAATAGACGTCCGGGTCGAGATGAAGGCCCACCGGGATGGAGAATGCGCCGCTCGAGGACGTGTACCCGGGGGCGCACTGCGCAGGGCCGCACGCCGACACGAGAGTGTGCGTCGCGATGGGCGCGCCCATCGCATCCACCGCCCGGCCGTCGATGTGGAGGATGCAGTGAGCCCTGTCCGGCAGCCCCGCGTCGGCGTCGGTGCATGCGCGCGGCAAGGAAGCGTCCACCGTCGTGGTCACATCAGGGGCGTCCGGGTCCGCGGCGCCGTCCCTCGTCCCGCTGTCTCGCGGCGTGCCTGCGCCGCCTGCGCCGTCGTGGACGCCGCCGTCTCCTGGGGACCGCGCCCCGCCCGTGCCGCCCGTGGAGCTCGCCTCGCCCCCCGAGCCCGCGGCCGAGTCGGCGCCGGAAGCGCCGCCCGCGTCACGCGACGACGCTGCCGGTCCATCCGTTCCACACCCGGACAGCAGCCACGCTCCGACGTGACAGGCGGCGACGAGCGCCGCCCAGTGCTTCACCGGAACACTCCCGTCGAATCTTCGCCGGAGCCGCCGCCCATGAGCTCCAGGGGTACGTGCCAAGTGACCTCTGCCATGAAGGTGCCGCGCCGCTCCCGGAAGCGTAGCAAGGTCGCGGTGCAGTTGCCCCACTGCAGGATGCAGACGCGCGGCACCGGGACGCACACGACCGACTTCACGAGCTGAAAGAGGAGCCCCCCGTGAGCGACGATGAGCACGACGTCCGCGCCGGTGCGGTGCCGGCTCTCGATGCGGTCGAGCATGCGACGAACCCGCGCCTGCACGTCGTCGTACCCTTCCCCGCCGAACTCGGAAAAGTCGCCCAGATCCGTGATCTTCCGGTCGGCGTAGCCGGGGTACTTCTTCCAGATCTGGTCGCGGTTCAGCCCCTCGAGGTCGCCGGCCGCGACTTCGCGGAGATCCTCGTCGTGCGTCGGCGCCGGGTAGCCCGTCTGGCTCGCGATGATCTCCGCCGTCTCTCGCGCTCGTGCGAGCGGCGAGGCATACGCCGCGGCCCACCGAGGCGCCTGCGCCTTCAACCACTTGCCGACGCGGTGCGCCTGGGCGCGGCCGAGCGGCGTGAGGGGCGAGTCGAAATGCCCCTGGAGCTGGCCGAGGGAGTTTCCCTCGCTCTCACCGTGGCGGACGAGAAGAAGGTCCATTTGAGCTGTGGTACCGTGATTAGCGAGAGCGAGCCCCCACGCCAAGCACCATGATCGACATCGACGTCATTTACGAGGGACAATTGCACTGCAGCGCGACACACCGGCCGTCGGGCGCGCACCTTGCGACGGACGCACCCGTCGACAACAACGGCCGGGGTGAGTCGTTTTCGCCGACGGATCTCGTGGCGACGGCGCTCGGCACGTGCATGGCGACCGTGATGGGGATCGTCGCACGCAAGCGGAACCTGCCCATCGCGGGCGCCCGCCTGAACGTGAAGAAGTCCATGACGACCTCGCCGCCACGCCGGATCGCGGAGCTCGCCGTGCGCATCGACATGCCGGAGTCCGCACGGGCCATCACCGTCGAGGCCCGCGGCGAGCTCGAGCACGCCGCGAACACCTGCCCGGTGCGGCTCAGCGTGCTCGACGCCATCGCCGTCCCCGTCGAGTTCGTCTGGCCGTGAGCAGAGTATGCTGAAGCGGGCTCAGCTCGCCTTCAGTAGATGGCCATCGACGCCGGGCTAAGGCCCCCCTTGGTCAGTAGCGACGCGGGCGCGCGCGCCGTCCTCGTCGATCTCCGGCCGCGTCGCGCGGCCCGTGCAGAGCCAGCCTTCGTCGCGGT
>CAYUAW010000504.1:0-5139 GCA_964442485.1 uncultured Polyangiaceae bacterium | reverse complement strand
GCCTGTCGTCTCGGGTCAAGGCTCCGCCCGCGAGACCCTAGTGCCTCGAGTCCATCGAAGCGATGGGAATTTCGAGTCCCCCGACGGGCGAGGGCCCCGAAATTCCTGCGCCATGGCCCCGTCTGACTCGGGCACGGACTGTCCTGACGTGCATCGATTCAAGTGAATCGATGCACCAGGCGAAACCCACGGCAGCGGCCAGCACCACGCGAGGTGAAGGGGGCTTCACTCCGCCGCGGCGACGCGATCGCTCTGGATCCAGGCATCGAGATCGGCGAGCGCCCGCTCCGCCAGTGCCTCGTACCGCTCTCGCTTCTTCAACTTTCGCGCTCCCGGGGACGTGAGGGGCGGAAGATGTGCGAACGTGATGTTCGACGGCTGATAGTCGGGGTTCGGCCGGGACAGGTGCGTGAGAAGCCCTCCATGCGCCGTCGTCGGCGGGGGATGCGAGGGCTCCTTGCCGGCGAGCTTCGCCGCGACGAACTGTGCAACGAGAAACCCCAGCGCCGCGCTCTCCACGTACCCCTCCGTGCCGGCGATCTGTCCGGCGAAGTGAACGCCCGGTTCGCCGCGGAGCTCGAGGGTATCGGTGAGGAGAGCGGGCGCGTTGATGAACGTGTTCCTGTGAACGGCGCCGTAACGATAGAACTCCGCCTCGCCCAGGCCGGGGATGGTACGGAGGACGCGCGCCTGCTCGGGCCACGTCATGCGCGTCTGGAAGCCGACGATGTTGTACGCCGTCCTCGCTTCGTCCTCCGCACGCAGCTGAACCACGGCGTAGGGCCGCCTGCCGGTCCGCGGATCGGTGAGACCGACGGGCTTCATCGGACCGAACGCGAGCGTCTCGAGCCCGCGCTCGGCCATCACCTCGATGGGCAGGCACCCCTCGAAGTAACGAACCTTCTCGAAGTTCTTCGGCTCCACCTTCTGCGCCCCCTGCACCGCCTGGACGAAAGCGTGGTACCCGTCCCGGTCGAAGGGGCAGTTGACGTACGCGCTCCTGTCCTCTTCGCTCTCCCCCTTGTCGTAGCGGGAAGCGACGAACACCTTTTCCCAGTCGATGGACTCGGCGCTCACGATGGGCGAGATGGCGTCGTAGTAAGCGAGCTGGCCCCCGACACGTCGCTCGATGTCGCGGGCAAGGCCGTCGCCCGTGAGCGGACCCGTGGCGATGATCGTCGGACGGTGATCCGGTACGGACTGCACCTCCGCCTGCTCTAGCGAGATGAGTGGCTGCTCGCGCACCCACGCCGTCATCTGCGCCGAGAACCGCTCTCGGTCCACGGCCAGGGCGCCCCCCGCCGGGACGCGAGTCGCGTCCGCCGCGCGGATCACGAACGAACCGAGGCGTCGCATCTCCTCCTTCAGGAGACCGACGGCGTTCGAGAGGGCCGCTCCGCGGAACGAGTTCGAGCAAACGAGCTCGCAGAGCTGATCCGAGACCTGCGCCGGCGTGCGCTTCCCAGGCTTTTGCTCGACGAGCTTCACGCCGATGCCGCGGCGCGCGAGCCCGAGCGCCGCCTCGCACCCCGCGAGACCTGCGCCGACGATCACGACGGCGGCCTCGCCGGTGCTCATTGGGTCAGGGACGCCGGAGGGCTCTGCCTCACGCTCGACGGGACCCGAACCTCGGGCTCGACGTCGACCGAGCCGGCGTCGGCACCGTCCGGACCTTCGGCGGGCCGCGAATAGCCGCATTCCTTGCCGCGCGGGCACATGATCTTCGGGTTCTTCTTCCCGCCTCCGAGGACGAGGAACGGGTGCGCGCACATCGGGCAGGGCTCGGAGATGGGCTTCTGCCAGACCTTGAAGTCGCACGTCGGGTAGTTCGTGCAGCCGTAGAACGTCTTGCCGCCACGCTTCTTCGCACGGATCTCGACGATGTCACCGCCGCACTTCGGACACGGGACGCCGAGCGGAACGGGCTTCGCGTTCTTGCACTCGGGGTAGCCGCTGCACGACAGGAACTCGCCGTACCGGCCGGTGCGGATCGACATCGGCTTGCCGCACTTGTCGCACTTGTAGTCGGTGAGCTGCGGCTTCTCGGGTTCCTTCCCCTCCTTGTCGAGGTTCTGCGTGTGCTTGCAGGCGGGGTAGCGCTCGCAGCCGAGGAACCAGCCGTTGCGGCTCCACCGCTTGAGCATCCGCGAGCCGCACTCGCTGCACTTGAAATCCGTGGGCTGCGGCTCCGGCGCCCAGCGCGCGGCCTTCTTCGCCTTCGTGAGCGTCTGGCTGAAGCGACCGTAGAAGCGCTTCAGCAGCGCCACGCGTTCGAGCTTGCCCGCGCCGACGGCGTCGAGCTCTTCCTCCATCTTCGCAGTGAACCCGGGATCCATGAAGTCGAGCTCGGTAGATACGAGACCGTCGACGACCATCTTCCCGAGATCCGTGGCCTGCATCTGCCCGCCGGGCAGCTTCTCGACGTAGTCGCGCGCCTGCACCTTGCTGATGATCTCTGCGTACGTGCTCGGGCGTCCGATGCCGCGCTTCTCGAGCTCACGCACGAGCGAGCCCTCGTTGAAGCGCGGGGGCGGCTGCGTGAACTTCTGATCGGTGACGACGCCCGGCGGACTGACGAGAGAGAGCTTCTCGCCCGCGGCGAGCTCCGGCAGGAGATTCTCCGCGTCGTCGTCGAAGCGGGCGGGCGCGGCCTTCGCTGCGCCGTTGCCGTTGCTCGCGCCGTTCGCTGCGCCATTGCCGTTCGCACCGGCCTCCGCCGCACCCTCGCCCTCGTCTTCTTCGCCGGCGAACTCCGTCTGGGTCCCCGCGGCTGCCTTGCCGCGATTGTACTGATCCAGCCAGCCGCCGAACTTCTGTACCTTGCCGCTCGCGCGCAGGCCGAGCGTCTTGTAGCCGGCGCCCTTCCGGGAGGGCACGGCCTCGATGTCGATGCCGGTCTGGTCGTACACGGCCGGCGCCATCTGCGACGCGATGAAGCGATCCCAGATCAGCTTGTAGAGCTTGAACTGCTCCTCCACGAGGTGCTTCTTCACGCGGTCGGGTGAGTACTCGAGCGACGTCGGGCGGATCGCCTCGTGCGCGTCCTGCGAGTCCTTCTTCGCCTTGAAGGTGTTCGGCTTCGCCGGCAAGTGCGCCTGCCCGAAGGTCGAACCGATGTGCGTCCGCACCTCCTCGATGGCGTCCTGACTGACGCGGGTGGAATCGGTACGCATGTAGGTGATGAGACCGACGGGGCCGCCGTCCTTCTTCAGGTCGACGCCCTCGTAGAGCTTCTGCGCGATGTTCATGGTCCGCTTCGTCGTGAAGCGGAGGTAGCTCGTCGCGTCTTGCTGGAGCTTGCTGGTCGTGTACGGGGGTGGCGCGTTGCGTCGCTGCTCGCGGCGGGTGACGTCGGCCACCCTGAACGCCGCGCTCTCCAGATCCGCGCGAACGGCCGCGGCATGCTTGCCGTCACCGACCTCGAGCTTGTCGCCGTCTGCGCGCACCAGGCGGGCGAAGAACGGATGCTTCGCGGTGCCGACGAGGCTCGCGCCGATGTTCCAGTACTCCTCGGGGACGAACCGCTCGATCTCCCGTTCGCGCTCGACGATGAGGCGGAGCGCGACTGACTGGACCCGGCCCGCGCTGAGGCCGAACGCGAGCTTCGACCAGACCAGCGCCGAGACGTCATAGCCGACGAGCCTGTCGAGCACACGCCGTGCCCGCTGCGCGTCATACAGGGCCTTGTCGAGCTGCCGCGGATGTTGCACGCCGTTTTCGACGCCGCGCTTGGTTATCTCGTGAAACTCGACCCGGTTCACCTTGAGCCCCGGCCGCCCCAGCTCTTCCGCGATGTGCCAGGCGATTGCCTCGCCCTCGCGGTCAGGGTCGGTCGCGAGCATCAAGGCGTCGGCCTTCTTCACGGCCACCTTGAGCTCGGCTAGCACCTTCTCTTTGGCTTCGATGACCTCGTACGTTTCCTTGAAGTCGTGCTCGACGTCGATGCCGAGCTTCTTCGGCAGGTCGCGCACGTGTCCCTTCGAGGCCATCACCTCGTACCCCGAACCGAGGTACTTCTTGATGGTCTTGGCCTTCGCTGGGGACTCGACGACGACGAGCGTCTTGGTCATGGGGGACCCGAACCTTTACCGCACTGCTAGGTCGTCGGAGCGGGCCGCGCAAGCCGAAGCCGACTAACCAGAGCATAAAAATCAATAACTCCGCATATTTGCAAGCTTGACACGCCCGCAGGGCTCGGAGACTACGACGTTTTCGAGGGTGAGAGTCAAGAGCAACCCCTGAAGTCGATGGGCCGGCATCGCGAGCCCGCGACAGATTTCGTCGGGCCAGAGCGGGCCTACGCGCAGTAGCTCCACCACGGCGTCACGCTCCATATCTCGCTCATCGGCCAGCTGGCCGGCACCTCGACCAACGAGCCTGAACGGTAGGACGCCCTGCTCGGGGACCTCGTCCGGGTTCGTCCGGACACCCGTCGAACGATGTACCCGAGGGTCGAGACCGAGCGCGGCGAGAACATCTATTATGGATGCAGCGATACGCGCACCTGCCTTGAGCTCCAGGATGCAGCCGGCTCCGGACGTGACCCACGGCGCCGAAGGAACGGCGAGCACCGGGCGCCCGAGACGACGTGCAGCGGCGGCGGCGTTGCGCGCGCCGCCGCGATGGCGCGTCTCCACGACCACGAGCGCGTCGGAGAGCGCGGCAAGGAACCCGTTTCGCTCGAAGAAGCGGTGCGGCATCGCCTGCACGCCGGCCTCGTGA
Source organism: uncultured Polyangiaceae bacterium (assembly GCA_964442485.1). Lineage (GTDB taxonomy): Bacteria > Myxococcota_A > Polyangia > Polyangiales > Polyangiaceae > DASZVB01. The sequence goes on along the minus strand of CAYUAW010000504.1, from coordinate 417 downwards.
GCGGAGAGAAACGCGCCCCCCTGCGCGACGATCTGCTCGAAGAGCGCGGCGTTCTCCTTCGGGTACGGCTGATCCGCGCTGGACGGGGCCACGACGACGGTGGCCCCGCCTGCGTCGATCGCACCGCGATGGGCGGCCGTGTCGATGCCCATCGCGCCGCCGGAAAGCACGGCAATGCCTTCCCGGACGAGGTCGGCGGCGAGACGATGGGCGAATTCGAGTGCGTCGGGAGAGGGCCTGCGCGTACCGACGATGGCCACCGCCATGGTGCGCGGAAGATCGCCGGCAACGAAGACCGTATCGGGCGGCCTGGGAAGATCTCGCAGCTTCGCCGGAAGCTCAGCGCCGGTGAGCGGACGGACGCGAAACGTCACTCATCCGGAATCGGACGGCGCGCGGGCGAGTTGCTACTAACAA
>CAYUAW010000503.1:0-5139 GCA_964442485.1 uncultured Polyangiaceae bacterium | reverse complement strand
TCGTCGTCGCCGCGGAAGGAGAACACCTCGCCGCCCTTGTAAGTGAACTGGTAGCGGAGCTCGCTGTCGAACGAGAAGTTGTGCCCGATCGTCACCTGCGGGGACGGACCTGCGTTCCAGCCGAGGTCGTCGATGGGAAAGAATTCCGTGCTGGAGAACTGATACGTCCCGTTCGAGAGCTTGGCGAGGGTGAGCGTCTCGGGGTTGCCGGCCTTGTCCAGGTAGACGAGCTTCGCGTACGGGTTCGGCGTCCCGTCGAGCTGAGTGTCGTGCCACCACGTGAAGAAGGACTCGGCGCTCGTGATCTGCCCCTGGGTGGACAGGAAGTCAGGCATGCCCTGCATGTCGAGCCGGTCCTTCACGAGGCCCTTCGTGCCACTGCCCTCGAACGTCTCGAAGTCGGGGTGTCCGGGGCCCGGGATCGTGGTGCCCGAATAGAGGAAATCTCGATAGAGCACCGGGATCTCTAGCTCGGCCGGGGGGCTGCTCGTGACGTCCATGCACTTGAAGCCGGTCTCCACCTTGCAGTCCGGGCTGCAGCCGTCACGGGCCGCCGTGTTCCCGTCGTCGCAGTCTTCCTGCGGGAATTTCAGGCCGTCGCCGCACACGGCGGTGCACTGACCGCCGGCGCACTTCGGCTCGAGCGCGCAATCCGGTGAGCAGCCGTCGTAAGGGATCCGGTTGCCGTCGTCGCACTGCTCGAAGCCCTCGCTGTTACCGTCGCCGCAGACGGTGCGGTGGCAGGTCGTCGGCGCGTCCTTCGAGCATGCCCACCCGGCCTCGAGCTTGCACGACGTGCTGCAGCCGTCACCGTCGGCGGTGTTCCCGTCGTCGCACTGCTCGTTGTCGATCAGCAGGCCGTCGCCGCACTTCTTCGCGATGCAGTGGCGCCCGGGAGCCGGGCAGAGCCAGCCCGGCTCGAGCGCGCAGGTGGCGTCACAACCGTCGCCGGAGGTCGTGTTGCCGTCGTCGCAGGCTTCGTGCTTTCCGAGCATGGAGTCGCCGCACGCGCCGCCGTCGGAGCAATTCGAGAGACAGACCTCGGGGATCTTGCCGAGGCCGGTGAACCCCGCGTCGGTCAGGCCCGTCGGCGCGCCCGCAGCGCCGGCGTCCTTGTTCGACGAGCCCCCTCCATCCTTTCCGAGGACGTCGCGGGGCGCGATCGTGGAACCTTCGCCGCCATTCTTGGGGCTGCACGACGGCGCGGCAGCCCACAGTGTCGACAGAATGGCGAACGTGATCCGGAAACGTGTGCTCATGACGGAGTGATCCAGCTGGGAAGGTACCTTCTAGACGCGACAGTGGCTCGCTGCGGCCGCATTCGTTGCGCAAAAATCCTCCGCGGTCCAGTCGCGCAGGATAATTTCAACCGGACCCTGAGCCGGATCGCGCCTTCATCGCGGCGAGCGTTCGGCGGATCGTCGTCTCGACCTGCGCTTGATCGATCGAACGCAGGAACGCTCCGTACTCGCCGAGGCGCGCGCGAAGCGTCACGTCGGTGACGATGTCGTCCTCGACATGCCGAGCGTCGTCGTCCGTCACGTCGAAGTTGATGAAGCCCCGACAGCCGGGCGCGCCGCAGCGGCATGGATCGCGAGCCGGCTCGTTCTGCGTGACCCAGCCGTAGAAGATGGTGACTTCCTCCCCGGGCTGGATGACGCGCGTGGCCTGGATGCGCCCTTCGCCGCTGGAATACACGGCGGCGTTCGGCCAGCAGCTGTGATTGCACAGCCAGCCACCCGGAACGCCGACGTCCGGCACGATCACGAAGTGCCGCTCCGAGAGCAGCGTAAGCTTGGTCTGCGAAGCGGCGATCGCCTCCGGATCGTTCACGTCGAGCCGACGCTGCGACGGTGCGTAAGCGACGACGACGTCACCCGGCTCGAAGCGCTTTCGTGCAAACACTCCGCGCCCCTCGATCGCGCTGTTCTTGAACAGCACGGGAGACGTGCTGAACATCGCCTTGAGCGCGCGGCGCTTGCTCATCGTGGTTCAGACGGGCCCGTCGGCAGGGGTCTCGATGGTGATGTGCTGCCCCTCGATGAACTTCGTCTCCTCCACGATGCTGAACACGGCGAGGCGCGTCTCCCGGACGAGCACGATACACCCGTACACGAGCGACCCGACGCCGAGGACCCCGGCGCCCAGGCTCACCGCCATCGCGGCGTTGACCCCGAGCTCGTAGGGGGAGCTGGCGATGCCGGCGCCCACCAGCGATACCAGGCTGGCGAACGCAAAGCACCCGATCGACAGGTAGAAGGACCGCAGCGACGTCAGGAGGAGCAACGAACGCTCCTCGGCGCGCTTCAGCTGCCGGAAGCGTGTCGGGCTCTCGGGGTCCTCGGCGGCGTGCGGGCTCTTCAGGTGCGCGACGAGGGCGCGGGCGCGATCGATCGCGCGGGCGAAGCGGTTGCTGGTGCTGAGGACGAGGAGGGATGCCGCGTTGGTGAGGACGGCCGGCGCAGCGATCAGGCTGAGCAGCGTGAAGGGATTCGTCCCGGGACCGGGAACAGCGGGCATGCGGCGAAGGTAGACCGGCTTGCCGACGGTCGTCACGGGCGTTCCCTGGGCTCAGCTCGTCACTTCGAGCATTCCCGTTCCGGCGGGGGCTTCTCGCAGACTGCGGTGCTCATGGAGTTCTCCTCGTTGCGCAGCCAGTCGAGGTGCCCCTTGAGCCAGTCGTCCCCTGCGAGGAGCGAGAGCCCTCCGCTCTTCTTGCCGAGCCCGATGCCGGCAGAGACGACCTCGGCGCCACGGAGCCGTACCAGCACGGCGCCGCGCAGCTCGTCGGGCTGGCTCGAGATGCGCCCGGACGCGGTGAGAGGGCCACCGGAGATCTCGGGCATGCTGATGTCGAGCGTGCGACAACGGCGATGAATGCCGAGCGAGGCGGACAGCCCGTTCAGCGGTAGCAACGTCGGCAGCCAGCCGGGGATCTGGTCGCCCTCGGACAGCACGAAGAGCCCGGGCAAGCCATCCCGGAAGCGCGCGGTGAGCGAGCCGTCGAAATCCAGGTTTTCCATCGCCGCCACTCGCGTGGGCAGAAGATTCAACGTGGCCCACCAGCTCTCGACCTTGCGCTCCCCGCTCGAGAGGCGCGCGTCGCGCACGCGGATGGTGCCGGACGCTTCACCGGTGCGCGTCTTGGCGTCGACGGAAGCGACACGCAGATCGGCGCTGACGTCGCCGCTCATCTGCACCTTGCCGACGGTACCGCCGGCACGCTCCACTCTCACACGCAACGGTCCGGCGATGGGAACGTCGCCCCAATCGAACGACGCGTCCACGGAAGCGGCCGGCGCATGCGCCAACCATCGCGCGCGCGGCCCCGTCCCGCCGTGGAGAAGCACCGTCTTTGCTCGAACGGAGGCGCGGAGCACCGTTCGTCGCTCGGAGGCCTTGTCAGTGGCGGCGTGGACCTCGACGTTGCCCGACAGGGTCGTGTCCCCCCATTTCGCGAGCAAGCCGTCGACCGATCCGTCCACCTTGCCGGTCGGAAGGGTCTCGGCGGCGCGCTCGAGCTCGGCCGACAGCGAGACGGCGTCGACTGCGCCCCACGGGCAGCTGACGCGACGCCCCGCATCGTCCAGGCGCAGCTCCTTCGCGTGCAGAGCGCCGCCGAACGAGTATGCGCCGCTGCCGGAGTCGTAGCGTTTCAGGCTGCCGTCGACGTCTGCCGTCCCGCGCAGCTCCGTTTTTCCGGTCACGGCGATGGCCTTGTCGACCCGCGCGCTGCCCTTCCCCGAGACGACGCCTCCGCGGTAGTCGACGTGGCCTGCCGCCGACCCGGCGCCGCCCGTGAACCGCAGCGGCAGCGTCGGCGAGAGCTCGTTCACGACACGAAGCTCGGGGGCGTCTGCGTGCCCGACGTCGAGCGTCAGGCCGCCAAATGCCCACTCGCCGGCAGTGTCACGGGAGGTGGACGCGAGCGTGAGCGCGGCGTTCGAGAGGCCGAGCGGCGCAGGCGCGCTTGCAGCGGGCGTCGAGACGGGCGCGGACAGCGCGCGCCCCCCGAGGCTCGCGTGCGTGAAGCGAGTCTCGACGTGGCCGCCCGGGCCGGACTCGTCCGAGACCGCGACGACGGACCACGGCCCGCTCGCGTCGAAGCGAAGCTCCTTCTGCCGCGCCGCGAGGGAATCGCCGCGGAGCTCGACGCGGCCCCCTGGCTTCACGACGCCGTGGTCGACGCCGACGCCGACGCGGAGCGTGGCCCCTTGCTGGTCGACGCGAACGTCCGCGGCGGGATCCGCGAAGAGATGCACGACTTCCATGCCGGCGACACGACCCGTCAGATCGATGCGCGTCGAGATGTTGCGCAGCACCTCGAGCCCCTGCGGGATGCGCACGTCGAACGAGTGCACGGTGCACTCGATACGGCCGCCGAAGCCGTCGAGGAAAGGCGTGTCGCGGCCCGTGAACAACTTGCCGGGAGCGAGGTCGAGTGACGCCGGCCCGACCCAGAGATTCCTCGCCGGCTTGAGCCGGAAGGCTCCGCGCGCGCGCGCGTGGCCGACGTAGTGGAACTGCTGTACCCACAGCTCGGAGACGCCGACGTCGACGTCCTCCATGTGCACCGTCCACAGGTTGTACTTGTCCTCGGGGACGGGCGGAGACTGCATGTCTGCCTCGTAGAGCGGCGGGTCGTCGAAACCGTCGACCGGCGGGAGCGCCCTCACGTAAGGGCGCTTCGCATCCTCCGGTTGCACGCGGTTGCGAAAGTGTAGCGAGAGCCCGGAGCCGCGGAGCTTCGTCGTGTGAAAGACGCGCCGCGGGAGCTCGGTCAAGCGAAGGTTCAGCACCACCTTCTCGAGGCCGATGATGCACTGGATGTTGTGGTCAGAGACGGTGACCTTGACGTTCGAGACGTGAAGCACACCGGGCCAGACCGTCCACGCACGCAGGAAGTCCGCCTTGACCGCGTCGGTGGACCCGAACATCGCCTGCAAGCCCCCGAACGCGAGCAGCAGGTTCGCCGCGACGACGTAGAACACCTCGAAGCCGAGGAGCAGACCAATGGCCCAGCGCAGAACACGAACCGCAGGGCGTCTCGAGCGCGAGAAGGCCGTCGTGCGTTCGAGCCGAGTCCTGAGCAACACTGCCGGGGCGGATTGCACGGACCGTGCCCGCGCGGCCCGTGCC
>CAYUAW010000502.1:3377-5141 GCA_964442485.1 uncultured Polyangiaceae bacterium | reverse complement strand
GAGAAGGCGTCGACGATGGTGATCGACAGCGGGACGCGCAGACGGAAGAGCGTCCCCTTGCCCTCCGCGGTCTCGAGCAGGAGCTCTCCACCCAGGTCGGCAACGACGATGCGCTTCACGATGTCCATGCCGACGCCGCGCCCGCTCGTCGTCGTGACCTTGTCCGCCGTCGAGACACCGGAGCGTGTGATCAGGTCGAGCAGCTGCTGGCCGTTCTTCGGTACCGGAGCGTGCGTACGCTGTGCCACTTCCTTCCGGCTGATGCCGCGCCCGTCGTCCTCGATGACGAGCTCGAGCTGACTGTTGGAGCGCTGGACGCACCCGATCCGGATCGTCCCCTCCGGCGGTTTGCCCAGTGTTCGCCGCGTTTCGGACGTCTCGATGCCGTGGTCCACCGCGTTCCTGAGCAGGTGGACGATGGCCGGGAACACGCGCTCGGCGACGCCCTTGTCGAGCGCGGCATCGCCGGTGTTCATGTCGACCAGCACCGTCTTGCCCGTCTCGCGGCCCAGGCCGCGCACCAGGAGCGGCACGCGCTCGAGCATCGAGCGGACGGATACCATGCGCATTCGCATGATGGCGGAGCGAAGATCACGGATCTGCCGTCCGCTCTCGGCGACGATCCCGGTGAGCTCGCGAACGTCCGAACCCCGCGCCGCTAGCTCGGCCACGGCGCGTGCGAGCTTGAACCGATTGACGACCAGCGCGGAGAGCGCCTCGAGCGAGTCGTCGAGGCGCGCGACGTCCACACGTACGACGTTGCCGCGATGAGACGCGACGACGTCAGCTCCGGGATCGTCGGTGAACTCATGGACAAGGTCTTCCGACTCGATCGGGTCCGCGCGCACCAGCGGGATGACCACGTCCTCGGGGCTCCCGGCCGCCTCGGCGAGCGCTGCGCTGGTGGCGTCGGTCACTACTATGAGGACGAACGACAGGCCGCCGGGGGCGGCATCGGTCTTGGCGACCGAGATCGGAAGCACGCGGACGATCTCGGCGATCCGGGAGACACGCTCGCGAACGCTGGTGATGTTGAGGTCGTCGGCGCGCGACGGTGACGGCGTGAAATCCACCCGAAGGACGCGCTTGCCCGCGGAGATGCCGCCCTTGATCTGCGACAGCTCGGCCGGCGCGAGCTTCGCGAGCAAGACGGGGTCGAGCGAAAGCAGCGGATCGACCCGCGGGGCCATTCCCGCGGTGTCCACCGTCAGCGCACCGAAGGCCTCGAGCAATGCTCCGGGCGCAGGCTTCGCCGGGTTGCCGCGCGCGAGCGCCCGGACGCGTTCCTCGATGGCCTGCGCGCCGCGCATCAGGAGCTCGACTGCGTCGGAAGAGAGCGCGCCGCCTGCCGCGTCCGCGGAACGGAGCACCGTCTCCATCTCGTGAGAAAGCTCGACGATCGGCTCGATGCCGACCATGCCGGAGAGGCCTTTTATCGTGTGAAGGGAGCGAAACAGGTCGCGCACCGCCCGCGGGTTCGGCTCCTTCCTGGAAAGAGCGCTCTCCACGGCGAGCAGGTTCGCATCCACGGAGGTGAGGTGCTCCTCGGCTTCGGCGAGGAACCCCGCCAGGAACTCTTTCAGGTCGACGCCGCCAGTGGTCAACCTGCGCTCGATTCGGAGCGCACGAGAAGGCTCCGCACCTCGGTGAGAATGGCCTCGGGCGCGAACGGCTTCGTCATGAAGCTGGTGGCGCCGCTCTCGAGCGCCCGTGCCTTCGAGCTCTCGTCGCCCCGAGTGGTCACGACCAGGATGGGGAGGGCAC
>CAYUAW010000502.1:0-3277 GCA_964442485.1 uncultured Polyangiaceae bacterium | reverse complement strand
CGGTGCGACTCAATCAGCGTTGTGTATGGGTCGTTGACGATAGCCCGCTCGATGGCGCGCGCGCGGCTGCGGCTCTTTCGACACACTACGCCGTGGAACTCTTCGAGGACGGGTCCGCCGCCCTCGAGCGCCTGGCGAGTGATGCCACACCCGACGTCCTCGTCCTCGACTGGGTTATGCCTGGAATTTCGGGCATCGACGTGTGCCGATTCATCAGGTCGTCTGCACGGGCAGCGTCGAGCTCCGTGGCGATCCTGCTGCTCACCGGGTACCAGCGCACCGAGCAGATCGTGGAGGGGCTTTCCGCAGGCGCGAACGATTTCCTCTCGAAGCCTTATGCGGAGGAGGAGCTGCGTGCGCGAGTCGCCGCCCTGATCCGCTCGAAGGAGCTGCTCGAGCGCGCGGAGGCCGCCGAGCGGGTCGTCCGGCTCGTGCTCGACAGCGCCCCCGATGCGTTGCTCGTCCTAGACGGAACTGGTCGCGTGACCTACCTGAACGCCGAGGCGGAGCGCATCCTCGGCGCCTCCGCAGCTTCGATCCTCGGAAAGCTTCCCTCGGAGGCAGTGCCGGGATTGCACTGGGACAAAATAGGACACAAGGTCTCGGAGCAGGTCCCGCTGCCCGACGTCACCATCGGCGACAGCGTCTACGCCCCCGTGGTGCGCGTCTTCTCGACCGAAGGCGACGCGAGCGCGACGATCGCCCTGCGCAACGTCACCGAGCAGCGCCAGCGTGAAGCGCGTCGTCTGGATTTCTACGCCGTCGTCGCACACGACCTGCGCTCACCCCTCAGCGCGATCCATCTGCGGACCGAGACGCTCCTGGCCGGCAAGCGCGGCACGCTCTCCGAGGACGTGGCGGCCGACTTGAAAAAGATGAGGTCGAACGTCCGGGCCCTGGTCGAGCTCATCAACGACTTCCTGGAGATCGCGCGACTCGACAGCTCCGCGAGCCTCGTCGAGCGCGAGCCGGTGGATCTGGTTCCCATCCTCGAGGCAGTGCTCGACGACGTCAGCCCCCTGGTCGAGGCAGAAGGTCACGACCTTCGCGTTTCGCTTCCGAACGAACCTGCGCTCGTGCTCGGCGACGCGGCGCGGCTCGGACAGGTACTCACGAACCTCGTCACCAATGCCGTCAAGTACACGCCGACTGGCGGCAAGCTCCGTGCCTCCATCCTTACGGGGCCGAGCCATGTCGAGGCACGCATCGACGACAACGGCCCCGGCATCGATCCTGCCCTGCTCCCGACGCTGACCGAGCGCTACGTGCGCGGCGCCTCGCGCGCCTCTAGCTCCGGTACCGGCCTCGGGCTCATGATCGCCCAGCAGCTCCTGGAGGCCCATGGGACGACCCTCGGAGTCGACAGCGAGGTCGGCCGTGGCTCGAGCTTCTGGTTCAGGCTACCGCGCCTGTAAGCAAGACGGACCGCCCGAGCGGCTGAAACCGCGCGGCAATCCTCCGCTCCGGGCCGTGGCAACGTTGTCGTGACGCCGGATGGGGCATCGAAGCGGGATGGGCGTGAGACGCCCGCAACGGGCTCGTGGCGGGCGCCGGAAGGAGGCACGACGATGAGCGGATCGGATTGCATCGCGCTGGGGGCAAGCTTCCTGTGGGAACCAACCGGAGTGCGCCCAGTCATGGCGCCGGAGGCGTTCAGCGAGGACCAGCAGGAGATCGCGCGGTCCGCGCGCAAGTTCTCCGAGACGGAGATCTTGCCGCGCGTCGCGCAGATCGAGTCGAAGAAATCCGGACTCGTTCCCGAGCTGCTGCGGAAGGCCGGCGAGCTCGGCCTGCTGATGGTCGACATTCCCCCGGAGTACGGCGGCCTCGGTCTCGACAAGACGACGAGCATGCTGATCGCGGAGGAGTTCTCCGCGCTCGGCTCGTTCGCGGTGTCGCTCGGCGCCCACACCGGGATCGGGACGATGCCCATCCTCTACTTCGGCACGGACGAGCAGAAGCAGCGCTACTTGCCGGATCTCGCCACGGGCAAGCGCCTCGCGGCGTATGCACTCACCGAGTCGTCCTCCGGCTCCGACGCGCTCTCGGCGAAGTCGCGCGCGGATCTCTCCGCCGACGGCAGCCACTACCTCCTGAACGGCACGAAGCAATTCATCACCAACGCCGCCTTCGCGGACGTCTTCACGGTGTTCGCCCAGGTGGGCGGCAACAAGTTCTCGGCCTTCATCGTCGATCGCACATCGCCGGGCCTCAGCGTCGGGCCGGAGGAGCACAAGCTCGGGATCCGCGGTTCCTCGACCTGCTCTCTGACCTTCGAGGACGTGAAGGTGCCCGCCGCGAACCTGCTCGGCGAGATCGGCAAGGGCCACCGCATCGCCTTCAACATCCTCAACGTCGGCCGCATAAAGCTCGGGCTCGGGACCATCGGCTCCGCCAAGCGCTGCCTCGCCGTCGCGGCCCGCTACGCGAGCGAGCGGCAGCAGTTCGGCAAGCCCATCGGCGCCTTCGGCCTGGTCGCGTCGAAGCTCGCGGAGATGGCCGTCGGGATCTTCGTGGGCGAGACGATGGGCTACCGCACGACGGGCCTCATCGACGCGAAGTTCGGCGAGGGCGGCGACGATTCGGCGCACGTGGACGCCATCGAGGAGTTCGCCGTCGAGGCATCCATCATCAAGGTCTTCGGCTCGGAGGTGCTCGACTACGCCGCCGACGAGTGCGTCCAGATCCATGGCGGCTACGGCTTCATCGAGGAGTACGAGGCCGAGCGACTGTTCCGCGATTCGCGCATCAACCGGATCTTCGAGGGCACCAACGAGATCAACCGTCTCATCGTTCCGGCGACCATTCTGAAGCGGGCGATGAAGGGGCAGGTGCCGCTGCTGTCGCACGTACAGACCATCCGCGAGGCACTCGAGAAGGGTGACTTGCCGCGGCCCTCCGCGGGAGAGTTCGGCGTCGCGACACAGGTAACGGAGTTCGCGAAGTGGATCGCGACGTACGTCATCGCGGTGGCTGCGGAGACGTACCACGTGAACATCGCAGACGAGCAGGAGGTCCTCGGCGCGCTCGCGGACATCGTCACGCAGGTCTACGCGCTCGACTCGGTCGTGACGCGAGTGACGCAGATCGTCGCGGGGAGCAACGAGATGAACAAGGCCGTCGCGCGCGACCTGCTCACGGCGTTCGCGCCGCCCGCGTACAGCTTCTGCGTCCACACCGCGCGGCACGTGCTGATGGACGTCTGCTCGCCCGAGTCTTTGCCGGGTCACCTGGAGGCGATCGGAAAGATGCGGATCGACTGGCCGAGCAAGGTCAT
>CAYUAW010000501.1:0-5146 GCA_964442485.1 uncultured Polyangiaceae bacterium | reverse complement strand
GTTCCCGGATCTCGAGGGGCTCGCACAGCCGCTCGATGAGCTCTAGCTCCCAAGCATCCCACAGTGTGAGATTCCCGTAGCTCGTCTCCCGGCGACTACATGTGCGTAGAGTGGAGCTCCGCGAGAGGCGAGGCGAGCGCAGGAGGGAGAGGCGAACCACGGTATACTCACATATTCGTGACAGAGCCTCCGAAACTCGATTCTGAACCGGAGTGCATCGCGGCGGGGCGCTACCAGTTGCGCGGGCTCCTCGGCTCGGGTGGCAATGCGACCGTCCACGAGGTCTTCGATTCGGTTCGTGGCACGACGCTGGCGATGAAGCGGCTGTCCGCCGACGCGGCCCGCGGTCGGACCTCGGCGCTCCTGTTTCGTCGCGAGTACCGGACGCTCCGCGAGCTCTCTCATCCAGCGATCGTCCGCGCCTACGACTACGGCCTCGACGGCGGCTCTCCGTACTACACGATGGACCTCGCTCCGGGCGTCGACGTGCGGGCGCTCTCGCCAATGCACTGGCGAGAGGCATGTCGCGTCCTGCGCGACGTGGTCTCGGCGCTGTCGCTCGTGCACTCGCGCCGGCTCGTTCACCGGGACGTCTCCGCCGGCAACGTACGTCGAACGGACGCCGGGGGCGCCATGCTGCTCGACTTCGGCTCGCTCTGTCCAATGGGAGTTGCCTCCGAGGTCGTCGGGACCCCGCCGTTCGTGCCCCCCGAAAGCCTCAATGGCCGCGCGCTCGACGCGCGATCGGATCTCTTCTCCGTGGGCGCGCTCGCATATTTCCTGCTCACGGGTCGTCACGCCTATCCGGCGGCGCGGCTCGCGGAGCTCAAGGGGGTGTGGAGGTCTACCGTCGCTCCTCCCTCGACGCTGGTCGAGGACATCCCCGAAGCGCTCGATTCGCTCGTCCTGTCGCTCCTGAGCCTGAACCCGCCTGCTCGTCCCGGCGCGGCCTCCGAAGTGTTCGACCGGATCAGCGCGATGGCCGGGCTGGGTGGCGACGAAGGCGCCAACGTCGCGCTCGGCTATCTGACGACGCCGACGCTGGTCGGCAGGGACGAGGTCATCGCCAGGTTTCGCAAGCGCCTGCGCTCCGCGGACCGCGGACGCGGGAGCACGCTGGTCATCGAGGGCAGGCCGGGCTTCGGTCGGTCCCGGCTGCTCGGGTCCCTCGTCGCCGAGGCGACCTTTTCGAACGCCATCGCGCTGTACGCGCAGGGGTCGGAGGGGCGCTCGGGCGTATTCGGCGTGGTGCGCGCCCTCGCGAAGCGACTGCTCGAGGTGGAACCCGCGTGCGCGCGGGCGTCACTGCCCGACGCGAGCGTCCTCCAGTCGCTCGGCATCGAGGGCGGGCTCGACGCGTCGTCGGGAAGCCCGTTGCTCTGGCGCGCCCGCGCTGACGCCGTCGCCACCTGGTTCACCAACGTCAGCGCGCGCATGTCACTCGCGATAGCCATCGACGACATCGACGATGCCGACGACGCCTCGATGACCGTCCTCGCAAAGCTCGCCGAGGCCGCACGCACGCGGCGTTTGCTGGTGGTCGGGACGGCGCGCTCGCTGCAAGGCGTGAGTCGGACGCGGTTCCGAAGCCTCGGCGGCACGCACACCCTGCGCCCGCTGGGCCCCAGCGAGCTCCGTGCGCTCGTCGCGTCGATCTTCGGCGACGGCGCGGGCGTCGAGATGGTCAGCGCGTGGATTCACGAGCTCTCGGAAGGTTCTCCGCGAGTCGCGCTCGAGCTATCGCAGCATCTGGTCGACTCGGGCATCGCGCGCTACGAAAGCGGCGCGTGGGTCCTTCCTCGATCGCTCCACGGGCTGGATCTCCCATCGAGTTTCGAGCAGGTGATGTCCCTGCGCGTCTCGTCGCTAGGTCCCACGGCACGCTTGCTCGCCCAGGGGCTCTCGTTGACCGTGGAAGGCGAACCTCTCCTCCTGGAGGAGTACCCTGCGCTCCTCGAGGCGGCGGAACCCGAGGAGATCCTCGGGGCGCTGGACGAGCTGGGGGCCGCCCAGATCCTCGTCGGAAGGGGAGGTACGTACGGCTTCGTGCACGAAGCGATGCGCCTCGCGGTTGAGCGGTCCATGAGCGGCGATGCGCGCGCCGACTTCCACCTTCGCCTCGCCGAGATCTACCGCGCAGGCTCCACTCGAGCGAGCGTCGTCGCGGCACATCATCTGCTCCTCTGCGGCGACGAGAGCGGCGCCTTCGAGACCCTCTCCCGCTTCGTCGCGGAGCGAGACGAGTACTGGGTTCGAGGCTATCGCTTCCTGCGTTCTCGCGACGGCGGCGCGCTCCACGAACGCTTGCTCGACTGGGGCTTTTCGCGCGAGGCTCCGATGCCGAACATCATCCGCATCGCCCGGCAGCTGTTCGGGCTCGCCAACTTTGCTTTCGGCGATGCAGAGCGGCACGCGCCGTTCGTCATGGCGGTGCTCGAGCAGCAGACGGGGCTCGTCCACTGGGAGGAGTTCGCGCACGTCGCGGACCCCGCGGAGCGCATCCGGGCGTGCGTGGCCCGGGCGGCGGAGCAGAAGGGGAATCTCGCGGAAGCTGCGCGCCACCTCGATTCGCGCGCGGCCATCGCCGAGTTCTGCAACTGTACGATGTACCTCACGGGCATCTACTCCCGTACGGCCCAGTTCGAACGCGTCGTCGGTCTGCTCCAGAACATCGAACGTCTCGCTCCGCTTTCGCCTGCCGTCGCGATCACGGCGGATACGGTCCGTTTCGCAGCGAATGCGCGCCGCGGCTGGGTTGCGTCGGACCTCAGGCTCTCGGTGCTCGCCCGGATCGGAACGTCGGTGCCGGGAATGCCGGAACAGACCCGGGTCGGGACGCACCTCCTGGCGCTCTACTATCAGGGGCTGGAAGAGGCCGTCATGGGCGACCGCCTGGCCCTCGCGCGCGCCGACGAGCTCGAGGTAGACGCGCCTTACACGGCGCTCGGCTGGCAGCTGCGCGCGGTCGCGCATCTCTTCCTCGGGCAAGAGCGCAATGCGGAGGCATGCCGCAGGAAGCGCGACATCGCGCTCGTCGGTCAAGGCGAGTCCGAACGCCACGTAGAGGCCGCCCTCAGCTACGAGTCGAGCGCGTGCGTTGCGCTCGGCGATCTGATGCTGGTGAAGCGCGTGCTCCCCGCCCTGCGCGAGCGTGCCGACGCTTACCCGGGCTGGCTACCGCATTGTCTGTTCGTCGAGGGAGCGCACGAGGCACTGCGCGGGGATCTGCCGAAGGCCGTCGAGCTCATGGAACGTGCCGTCGGCCTGGTAAGGCCCGGCGCGCACCAGAGCTGGCTCGAGATCGAGGGTCGTCTCGTGCAGTTGCTCGTCACGCTCGGGCGCGAGCGTGAGGCGTGCGTTCGCGCCCGAGCCGCGCTGGAAGTCTGCGGCGAACATCGGCTCCTTCCTCCCTACGTCGACCTGCTCGAAGCGTCGCTCGCCCTCGCCGAAGCCCGGCTCGGCGACGCGGATGGCGCGACGGCGCGGGCCGCGGAGTGCGTGCGGCGCGCGGAGAGCCGCGGCGCGGCGGGTATCCTCGTCCTGGATCTCTATGCGATGCAGGCGCAGGTGGCACTCGCAGCAAGGGACGCGGTCACCTTCGCGGTCGTCCAGAAGCGCATCGTCGCGACCTGTACGCAGGTCGACAGCCAGGCGTTTGCAGGGCGGCTGTCGGCGCTCTTGCGTATGTCGGTCGGCGGCGGCTTCGAACCGGTGGAAATCCCTCCGCGGCCGCTCCGCCGGAGAGAGGCGGCGACGCTCGCGCGTGTGCGTACGGAGCTCGAGCTCTGCTCCGGCGCCGCCGAGCGGGCGTCGCGCTCGCTCGGTCTGGTGCTGCAACAATCCGGGGCCCAGCGAGGCTATCTCTACCTGAGCCAATCGGACGGCTTCGTGCTCGCCGCTTCCAGGTCCGTCGATCCGCCGCCGATCGAGGCGGAGGATTGGCTTCTCAAGTGGCTCCAGAGTTTCCAGGGCGGCGGAGGCGGCGATACGGAGACGACATCCGCGGGCGGCACGACCTTCTTCGGGGAGCGCTTCGGTCTCGTCCCCCTCGTCACCGACGATGGCGGAGCGCCGGTCGCGCCCGGCGTCGTCGTCATGGATTGCGAAGGCGTGCACCCGCGCATCGTTCCCGACTACGTCCTCAGGGAGGTCGCGAACGCCCTGCTCGACGCGGGGGACGCCGCGTGAATCAGTACTTCGAGGCGACCTCGAGCGCGAGCGTCTTCTCGTCGGCTTCTATCGTATCGTTCGTGAACATCGACTTCAGCGTCCCCGTCGCGGAGATGCTGATGTCGTACCCCCAGCAGTTCTTCTGGAAATTGAGATCGGTGCCGAGCCCCTCGGCGATGACGGTGTAGCACGCGGTGTCGCCCACGCCGCTCGTCGGGGTGATCACGACGCCCATGCTCGCCTTTAGCCCGCAAGCACTCTCGAACGCCGGCGGATCGACGTTGGTCGTCAAGTAGACGGTCACCTTGTCGGTGCTGGGCGCAGCAGCCTTGTACGTCCAGATGCAGGTGTGTGGGTCGCCTCCCATCCCCGTGCCGTCGTCGGGCGCTCCGACCATCACTCCCAGGGCAGCATTGATCTGGTCCGCCGTGAGGAGCGTGCACGGGCAGGACGTGTCGTGGCATCCGTCGCCCTCGGTGGAGACCGTGCACGTGCTCACCGGGCCACTGGCGCCGCTGTCTCCGGCGGGACCGCTGTCTCCACCGGCCGAGCTGCCGCCGCCGTCTGGGGCCTTCGAGCCGCTATTCGACGAACTGCAAGCCTCCGAGACGAACGCGAGCGCGACGACGGAAGCCGCCCAGGTGATTCGAATGACGTTCATCCCCGCGATGCTTGCCTGCGATGCCGCCAAAAAACAACTCCAAGAGCGCACAAGAGTTCCGGGGTCGCCACGAATATGGAGGCGACCCCCCATGGTGCTTTCGAACCGCGATTCTCGAGAAAACGGTGAAACACACCATCCGCGTTGATATGGCAACACGTCAGTGTGCGCTGAATTCACAGCACCTCATCGTCGCGAGCCAGCGGCGTCCTCCGAAGCCAGCTGCCCCGATACGAGCACCCTGAGCGTTGGTATAGCGGTTGCTTGGCCGTGTCGCGATGATCACTGCAGGGCCCGCTGGTCGCGTCGCGGGCC
>CAYUAW010000500.1:0-5205 GCA_964442485.1 uncultured Polyangiaceae bacterium | reverse complement strand
CTGACGCCGTGGCAGGTCCCCAATCTAGAAGCGGCCCACGCACGAAAGGCCAGGCCCAGCCAAGGCGCATCGCACCAGCCGGGAGGTGCGCGCCGTGGCTGACGGGCGCTCGAGCGACGGGGCGCGTCCCAGAAGAAGTGCGACGACGCCACCGGTGACGAGAACCCCGGCGGCAGTGTAGGCGCCGATCGCCGCGGCCTCGTCGAGGCGCCGTCTCGAGTCGACGTTCGCGCACTGTCCGATCCGCGACACGCCGGGCTTCTCGCACCCCGGCCCGTTCCATTCGCGCGCCGCGGCCTCGCGCTCCAGCTGAAATCCCACGCCGACGCCAGCCGCGGCGACACCTGCTGCGCCCAGCACGATGGGTAAGAGATACGAGCGTTGCCGCGGCGCCTGTGCCGCCGTGCGGCCCGGCTCCGAGCCGTCCTCCGGTGAACCCCGCACCACGCGGGGATCGCCTTCGTTGCCGAGCTCGACGAACACGTTCTGGTGATCGTCGATGCCCGACGCGAAGAACTCGAAGCCGAGGCTCCGTGCATCACGCGGAAGCGGAAACCTCGCGACGCGCTCCGCATCCACGGTGTGAGCCTCGAATGCCGGCGAGCCGACGCTCCTGACATGGAGCCCGATCCTCGTCACGAGATGACCGGGATCCACGAGCTCGACGAGGAGGTGCTGGCCGTCGGCGGCCGCCCGCGCTCGCAAGGAAAGGCGCTCCGGATAGGCGCCCCAGTATCCTTGTGCTTCGAGGTACGGTTCTCGAATCTTCGGGGAGAGCGTGTGGTCGAGCTTCAACGTCGGGTCGAGGCCGAGTGCCACGATGAAGGCCCGCTTGGCCTCCTCGTCCTGGCCCAGCGCTGCGGCTGCTATGCCGATGAGGACGTGCAGACGCGCCGTCTCATCGTGCGTCGCTCCTCCTGTCTCGACGGCGTGAGTCGCCTGGTCGTGCATCGTCGCGAAGTCCACCTCTTGATACGCATGCTCCGCTGCGGCAAGGCCACTTGTCGCTGTAGAAGGCTCTTCCGCGCCGCACGTGGATCCGCCACCCTGAAAGGCGGCGGCGACCAGGACTACGAGCGAGAAGCGGCGCGCCGCCCGCCATTGAAGACGAGTGCTCATTCGATACCTATTCGTTTGACGAGGGTCTGCCCTGCCACGATCGTCACCGCGTAGGTGCTTTGCACGCCGAGCTCGGGATTCTTCAGCGAGAGCACGTGCACGCCAGCCGCGAGCTCGACATGCACGAGAGGGGTCTGGCCGAGCACCTTCCCGCCTTCGCTGACGATCGACCAGGGGCTCGTGTCGACGGTCAGGAAGCCCGACTCCGGGATCGAGGGCGCTGCCGCCGCTGGTGTCGGCGCCGCTCGATCGTCTGCTTTCGCCTGGGGTGGGCTTTCCGGCTCGCCATTGCGGGCTGTGTCGGGGCCGGCGTTCGGCGCGTCGTCGGCCTTGGCGACGGGTGTGCCGAGGGCCGCACGCGGGGAATCGACGTGGGAGCTCGGGTCGGCTCGTCCGCCCATCGTCTTTTCCTTCGCTCGCCGCTGCGGCGCGGTCGAACTTCGTGCGGACGAGGGCTCGTCATTCGGGGGCCGGACGTCCTCCGCCGTCGTGGACTCGGGCGTGTCGCCCGGCATCGACGGAACGACGGCGGCCGGCTCCGCGCCTGCGACGTCGCGGTTCGGTGCCGGCGGTTGCTCAGGCACCATGTGC
This sequence comes from uncultured Polyangiaceae bacterium, assembly GCA_964442485.1. GTDB lineage: Bacteria > Myxococcota_A > Polyangia > Polyangiales > Polyangiaceae > DASZVB01. The sequence goes on along the minus strand of CAYUAW010000500.1, from coordinate 3,495 downwards.
AGCGAGCTTTCAGAGGACACTCCATTCGGCTCCGCCCCGACTTGCACGAGAGCCGAGCCTCTGCGCGTCGTGGTGAAGACGACGTAAGTGGCCGCCGCCGAAAGGCCGGCGCAGAACACCGCGACCGCGACCAGCAGCCGGGGATGGAGAGCGCCGGCTTTCGTGGATCCCTCCCGCCCGTTCGGAGGCGGCTCGGCGTCATCCGTATCAGCGAGCAGATCGTCGAGGGTCAGAGCGCCGGTGCTGGTCGGGCCAGGGCGTCCGGATGGTCTCGTCGATGGCCCAACCGGTGGCGGGGGCAACGCTGGAAGCGAGCCCTTCGCGGTCGAGCTCGGCGACCGGGTGCTCGAAGGGGGTGGCGGCGGGATCGGCGGTGGCGGCGTCCGTCTGGGTTTCGCCGGGTCGTCGCCGCCGCCGAGGACGGTGACGAGACGACGTTGCTCGACGACCTCGTTCGGAAAGAGGCGATGCATCAGCGCGCCGAGCGCGGCGGCGGGATCCGCGTCGCGACTCGTCGAACGAACAAGTCTCTCGAGATCCAGCTGCATGTCGAGCGCGTTCTGATATCTCCCCGCGACGTCCCAGCAAAGGGCACGAGCGACGATCGCGTCGAGCGCCGCCGGAACGTCCCTCCGCACGCTCGAAGGCAACTGGATCCGGCGCTTCCCTTCCGGGTCGACGTTCGCAGGGTCGGTGTCGTCGGCGAACAGGCGCCTGCCGGTCAACACCTCCCACAGCACGACACCGACGCTCCACACGTCCGCCCGGCGATCGACGGTCGTGCCGCCGTCTTGCTCTGGCGCGAGATAGGCTGCGCCGTCGCGCCGGAGCCCGGCAGAAGGGGCTGCTCCTCCGGCTCGCGACTCTGCGACGGCGAAATCCGTGATCTTGACGGCGCCGTCGTTCGAGATGAACACGCTGTCGGGCGAGAGGTCCCGATGAACGAGCCCGAGGCTCCGGCCGTCTTCGGCCTTCGCTTCGTGGGCGTGGTGCAGTCCCTTCAGCATGCAGACGGCGATGTAGACGGCAAGCTCGTCCGGAAGCCCATGCCCGCCGTAAGCTCGTCGCAACACGAGCCGGAGCGCCTGCCCTTCCACGTACTCCTCGGCGATGCAGCACTTGCCGTCGATGACGCCGGCATCGAGCGTCCTGATTATGTGGGGATGCGTGAGCCCGCGAAGGTGCGTCGCTCCCGTCAGGAACGCCTCGACGAACGCCGGGTCGTCGGCCATGTGCTTGTGCAGTTGCTTGACGACGATGGGCTCGTCGACGAGCGGTCGCACTTCCCGCGTGGCAAGGAGCACTTGAGTCAATCTGGCGTACCTCAGGCCGCCCACCACTCGGTACCGACTCATGAGCCCGCCTGTCGCTCGCAATAGCCGAGTGAACAGGTCTCGCCCGGTCCGCAGTCCCCCTGCACACGGCAGGCCTTGCAGGCGGTCATGCCCGTTGCCTTGGCCTCGAACAGGCACGAGCACGGCGCGGCCGGTTCGCGTGCCAGGATGTTCCCGCCGTCCTTCGTACGCGTCACGTGCATCGCGCACTCCGGGATGAGTCCGTTCTGGGCGTAGACGTCGATCAGCGCGACGCCGTTCGGCAGCTGCTTCGTCCCCGACAGATATCCGATGATGTCGAGCAGCGTCTGGCGGGTCGAAGGATTGACGGGATTGCCCAGCTCATCCAGCTTGTAGAGCAGGTGGAGCGGCGACCAGATGGGATAGTGCCCGTCCCGGACGTTCTGCTTGTCGTGCGACGTCGCCGTCGAGTCCGGGAAGACCGCGCAGCGCTGCGAGGTGTCCTGGAACGCGAGCACGCGGATCTCGGCGCGGAGGTTCTGGCTGTCGATGTAGTCGGCCGCGAGGATCCCGAGCGCCCGGTCGGCGGTGTCCTTCGAGAGTGCGGCGGCCCTGATGGCCTTCGCGACGTCGTCGGAGGTGGAGTGGGGCGTTCCTCTCCAGGACGCCGGCGGAACACCGATGGCCGCGGCCAGCATGGTCTGTGTCCCCGAGCTCGCGCTGCGCTTGTGCAGCTGGGTCTCGTCGTTCCAGATGGCAGTTCCGTTCGGGCCGTCGAGCACCCCGCCGTCGGCACCGAAACCGAAGACGAAGTACGCCGCCTGCGCGCTGATCTCCGAGAACCGCGAGTTCTGCGGAACCACGAAGGTCATCGTCTGGATCGCGCCGTGCGCGTCGCGCACCTGCGCGGCGTCCAGGCTCGTGAGCTCGAAGCCGCCGCAGGATTGCGCGAACACGTCGGAGATGCCGAGGTCCGCCACGACGCCTGCGGCGGGCAGATCGCAGTCCACCCCCGTGGTGTCGGAGCTCTCCCAGTACGTGGCCGAAGCCGCCGGGGCTGGCGCGGGTCCGGTGGTCATGCGCGTCCCGTTGACGATGGCGTCGACGCCGACGCAGGACCCCGTCGACGTGTACACGATGAACGCGTTCTGCGACGCTATCTGCGACGCGATCTGCTGAAGGAATGGCTTCGCTGCCGAGGATCCGGTGACGTAGAGCACCTGGCCTCTGCTCTTCAGCGAGTCGCACGCGACGCGGCCGCCCGCGCCGCCCGCGCCGCCGTTCGCTGCGCCTCCCGCGTTTGCCCCGGTGCCCGCCTTGCCTGCGGAGCCCGCCGCGCCGCCCGCGCCGGGGACGGCTTCTGTTCCTCCCGCGCCGCTGGTTCCGCCGCTCCCCGTTGCGCCTGCGCTGCCGCCGGTCCCGCCGCTGCCGGACGTCGACGGAAGCGGCGGCAGGTCGCCGCTTGCCGTCAGCCTGGACAGCCGCGAACGATCGTCGAATCGGGTACAAACCGCGCTGCTGCATGCGTTCTCTAGACCGACCACGTCGGTGGCCGGGCAGAGGTAGCAGCCGCTGTCCCGAAGGCCGTGCGGATCGAAGCACCCGGCGTCACCAGGCGAGCCATCCGTCCGCCGGACCGGGGGCGTGCCGCCCGGCGTGCCGCCGCTCCCTCGCACGTCGCGACCACCGGCGTTCGCCCCGCCGAGCCCGCCCTGCACGCCGCCCGCGGAGACGATGACCCGAGCGTCGTTTGGTTCGCCACCGCCGCCGTTCCCCGCATCGCGTCTGCTCGATGCATCCGGTGCGTGAAAGACGTCGGAAGGATTGTCGAGCGGCGTGCACGCGACGAGCAGAAGCGAGGCGACCGTGAACGGTCCAAACGTTGCGGTGAATCTGTGCATCGTGCGGGGCGCTGAGTATCCGCATCCCGGATCGGGTTGGCCATGCGGTTCACCCGGATGTCTCAGGATTGACACCGGCGTGCTGCAGATCCGACGAAACCCGGTCAGGCGATGAGGAGACCGACCAGGCCGGCTCGCGAGCGCCCGAACGCCGGAACAGCTCGGTGAGATGATTCTCGATGGTGGCTTCGCTGGAGCCATGGCGTCGCGGACGAGCGTTGCTGAGCCTCGGCGCGACCCCCCGCGCGGAGGTCGTGAAGTCCGTTTGCAGCGTTCAGCCTCTGCGCGCTCGGGAGAGG
>CAYUAW010000499.1:0-5224 GCA_964442485.1 uncultured Polyangiaceae bacterium | reverse complement strand
CCGCAGCTTCGCCTTCGGCGAACTGCTCCCCCCGCCGCCTTCGGCGTGCTCGCTCGGCTCGCGTTGTTCCGCGTCTTTGATGCCTCGGGGACGACGTCGGCGTCGATGGGAATCTACTCAGAAGCGCCCGGCGATGCCGACGGCTGGCCCCGCGAGCCACGGGAACACGCGTGCTGTCTTCGCCCTGGACGGCGCGCCCGTCAGAAGGAAATACGTGCCCGCGGCCGCCCCCGCCGCGAGCGTCACGAGGCCCGCCGTCGCCAGATCCGCGAACGTCACCATGCGCGCTTCGCGATCCCGGTACGAGGGCGGGCACTGGTGCGCGGCGCACGCCGGATCGCCGTCGAGCGAGTGCTTCTCGGCGAGCGAGAGCCCGCCGAACACGGTGCCGCCCACGAGCCCCACGCCGGCGACGCCGAAGGCGATGAACGCCGCGGTGTGGTTCGGACGGGCGGGCGCGGGCTTCGCGACGTCGACGTGCGGCGCGGGCGGAGGGCTCGGGGCCCTCTCCGCCAGCGACAACGTGAGCTCGGCGGTCTCACCGGAAGCGAAGGTGCGGTTCTCGACCGTACGCGCGTCGCCCGGGCCCGATGCGACGAACACGTGAGCGCCCGGATCGAGCCACACCTCGACCGGGCCGCGAGGGAGCTCTCCGGCCGTCACGTCACTCGCACTCACCGCGTAGACCGCATGCTCGGCGGGCTCCATGCGCTCGAGCGGCATTCCGTCCACTCTTACGGTCAGATCGTCGGGACGGCGGCTCAGGGTCACGCGGGCGACGCGAGCGCGCACCTCCGCGAGGTAGTTCGCCGCGTCACGGGCCAGGTCCACCGGCAACGCCGCGCCGCCCTCAGGCGCCTTCACCAGCGCCTCGGCGAAGCGGAACGAGGCGCGCGCGTAGTGACCGAGCGCCCGCTCGCAGTACGCGATGTCGTAGGACGTCACCGGATGTGGCTTCAGCCGTCCCGACTTTTCGAACGCGGCGAGTGCGGCCTGCCAGTCCCCCGACCGCGCCAGCGCAGACCCGCGACGGAACGCGTCGCGCGCCGCGACGACGTCGGACGGCTCCGACGTGGCGCCCGGGGAGGCAAGGGTCGAAAGCGCGAGCAGCGCGCTCAGCATTCTTCCGCCCTTCATCGAGATCCCGTCACAGTATCGGAGGCCCGCGCAGCGCGCGAGGGCCGGGCGCCGCTCAGAAGGGGGGCTCGTCGACGAGGCCGCCACGGCGACTCGAGCCCGGCGGGGCCGGGGGGCGCGCATGGGTTGCCGTACGCTGAACCCGGCGGTGTACGCTCGCGCTCGGGGGCTGAACCGCCGCGCGCTCCGCCGTGGACGGCGGAGGTGCGCTCGCGGGCTCCACGGGGGCGCCCTCGCCGCGGGTGGTCGGGGACGGGGCGAGCGGCCTCGTGAGAATCAACGCCGGGGCCCGCGGCGTCGGCCCCGCCACGATGTACTCGGGCGCCGAGCGCGAGGCCACGAGCGCGGCGAGCGCGACCAGAACCGCGACGGCGCTGCCGAGGACGAGCAGCCGGCGCCGGCTGGGGCGCGCCGCGGGCATGGGCAGCGACGCGCGGTCCTCGCTCGGAAGGGTCGCCACCGGCGGCGCTTCGGCAAGGTCGGTTGCCGCTTGCGGATCGGATGCGTCGACCACCTGGACGACGGCCAGCGGCGAGCTCCGCGCGCTGAGCGGACCCGAATCGAGTGGAAGAGCGGCCTCCTGGACGGCGGCATCGAAGGGCGGCGCGACGGCTTGCGTGTGGCGCCCGAGCACGCCCGCGACCTCGCGAAGATCGCGCGGCCTCCCCTCGGGATCGCGGCTCAGCATGCGTCCCACCAGCTCGGTGACGTCCGGCGGCAGCTCGGGGGCCAGCACCTCGAGCGGCGTGATCGCCTCGTTCAGGAGTCGCTTCAGGACCTGCCCCATGTTCGCGCCGTCCACCGGGCGAGAGCCCGCGAGCACCTCGTACAGCACGACGCCCAGCGACCAGACGTCGGCGCGGTGATCGACCGTCCCCTCGCCGAACCCCTGCTCGGGCGACATGTACGACGGCGTACCGACCACTCCGCCCGTCCCGGTGAGCGCGTCGGAGTCCTCGGGGGACGGCACAGGTGCCGAGACCAGCTTGGCAACCCCGAAGTCGAGCACGCGCACGTCGAACGCGCCGTCCGGAGCAGCGCAGAGAAATACGTTCTCCGGCTTCAGATCGCGGTGGATCACGCCGCGTGCGTGCGCCGTTCCGACGGCGGACACGACGGGGAGGAGGATCGCGGCCGCGACGTCCACCGGGAGCGCGCCGTCTCGTGAAAGCTTCTGCCCGAGGGTCTCGCCTTCGAGGAGATCCATGATCATGACGGGAGTGCCGTCCGGGAGCTCGAAGAAATCATGGACGCGGACGACGTTCGGGTGGCTGACGGCGCTCGCAGCGCGCGCCTCGCGCAGGAAGCGGCGCCGCCGGCTCTGCTGCAAGTGAGACGGACCGTTCAGCAGCTTCAGCGCGGCCACGCGATGCGTCACCTCGTGCCTCACCGCCCAGACCTGTCCCATCCCGCCTCTGCCGAGGAGGCGATCCAGCCGATAGCGGCCGGCCACGATGACCCCTGGGTTCAGGTCCGCGTTCATCCCGTGAGGAGAAGCTTATCAGGGCGGGTCGACTTGCGCTCGGCCGAGCGCGTCACGCCTGCCGACCGCATTTCGTCGTACGATGACGCCCGTGCAGCTAGCCCTGGTGGTCGTCGAGGCGCGGGCGACGGAAACTCCCTCACTCGCGGCGTTGCTCGACGCCGCCGGCGCTGCGACAAGGGTCGTGGAATCCGTCGAGACTGCGCTCGACGTGGCTCGCCGCGAAGCCCCGGACGCGGTCGTCCTCGACGCGGACGCCCTCGACGGCCCCCTCGCCGGCGAGCTCGAGCGCCTCCAGGGTGTACCCGTGCTCGTGGCAGGGCGCGGTGGCGCGAAGCAGGCCGTGCTGGCCGTCAGGGCGGGCGCCGTGGACTTCCTCGAGCTGCCCTTCACCCCGTCGGACTTCGCCCAGGTCGCCGATCGCCTGCTCGCGCTCCCGGACGATGACGCCACAACGGATCCGGGCCCTTCGTCCGTGCTCCTCGGCACCTCGAAGCCGATACAGCACCTTCATGACCTGATCCGCCGTGTGGCCGCGACCGACGCCACGGCGCTCGTGCGTGGGGAGAGCGGCACGGGCAAGGAGCTCGTCGCTCGAGCGCTGCACCAGCACGGGCCGCGCAGCAGCGGCCCCTTCGTCAAGGTTCACTGCGCGGGGCTGCCCGAGACTCTGCTCGAGAGCGAGCTGTTCGGCTACGAGCGCGGGGCGTTCACCGGCGCCACGTACCGCAAGCCGGGGCGCGTGGAGATCGCCGAGGGCGGCACGCTGTTCTTCGACGAGATCGGCGACATCGCGCCGGCAGTGCAGGTGAAGCTCTTGCGGCTGTTGCAGGATCGACAGTACGAGCGCCTCGGCGGCTCGAGCGCCCTGCACGCCGACGTGCGCTTCGTGGCCGCGACGCACCGCGACCTCGAGCACATGGTGAAGCTGGGGTCGTTCCGCGAGGATCTCTTCTATCGCCTGAACGTCGTGCCGATCTGGCTGCCGCCCCTGCGCGCGCGCCGAGCCGACGTGGCCGAGCTCGCTACCCGCTTCGCGTCGACGTTCGGGAAGGCGCACGGCAAGCCAGGCGCGACGCTGTCAGCGGACGCGCTCGACGCCCTCGGCCGCGAGCGCTGGCCGGGCAACGTGCGCCAGCTGCAGAACTTCGTGGAACGCCTGGTCGTGCTGTCCGACTCGCCCATCATAGGCGTCGCCGACGTCGCTCGCGAGCTCGCGCCGCCGAGCGTGTTCGCGACCGACGGCGCACCCGACGCCCGGGGCGCATCGCTCACGCCGAGCCTCTCCGTGGCCTCGCGAACCGGACCCATCGTCCCCCTCGACGCCACCCTCCGCGAAGCCGAGCGCACCGCCATCGAGCGCGCATTGCGACAGGTGCACGGCAACCGCGACCTCGCGGCTCGTCTCCTCGGCGTGGGGCGGGCGACGCTGTACAAGAAGATCCGGGAGCTCGGGATAGGGCTCTAGAAACCCGCGGCCGATGCCGAGGAGCCCGTATTCGCGGCCCTGCCAGCCCCTGGCCGTTTTGCCACTCCCCGCCGCGGCGCGGCCCGTGAAATGCTGCTCTCGGTCGTCACGCACACGAGAAGCGCGCAGTGAATCTTCAGCTCTTGATCGACTCGATCGTCCGTCAGACGACGGTGCTGATCGCGCAGCTTGCCACGACGGGCGGGGCGCGCGCGCCGCTCGTCACGGTGGCCAATCAGGTCTTCCTGGATCTCGCTGACGAGCTCGCCCAGCAGGGCGTGAGTCGCCCTCTGCACCGACTCCGCGGCCTACGGGGTGTTCAAGACGACCGTGTGCAATGAGGCCGACACGGTGAGTAGTGGGTTCCCGGGACCGACCGCAGCGTGCGACGCGCTGTCATTCGCGTTCGCGTTCACGACCACGCCGGCGAATCTCGGTGACGTGTACCCCGTTGATACTTCTTCCCCGTCCTGCTCGCCCTCAACTGACCCGAAGAACGACTCCTGCGAGCTGTCGGGCGATGCCGCGCCGCCCTGAGCCCTTGCGCACCACCATCCGCCGCTCACGGTGACCCCCAACCCCATTCCTCTTCCTAGCCCAGTACCTCGACGCAGTGGAATGGAATGGTTGGCGATGGGCTCGGCCGGCTCGAGGAGCGGTAGCGAGCTCGCACGGACGAGAACCTCGATGGCTCGTGCAAGCCTTCGCCGACTTCAGGTGTCCGTCGAACAGCTCTTGTCGCGCCTGAGCGAGCGCGTCGCCCTCCTCCGTCTTCGCGCGCGGAGCTCGCCGATCGTCTCGAGAGCAAATCGGCGTGACTCCGGCGTTTGATCTTGACGACTTTTCGGGCCTCTCGCGCTGGATCTGGCAGATCGTGGCGAGACAAGGTCGCCCGTGTCCCGCAAACGCGCTGGACGGTCGTCCCCGCGAGATTGGAGTTCGCAAATCGTCCGGGCGCACGATCGCCGCACTAAGGGCAACCTCGGGGCGTTCAAATCGCGGGTGTAGGCTGAAACATGACTCACCGCGATTCCCTGGCGTCCATTTCGGACGACGAGCTGTTTGCCACCGTACAGCCGACCTGCTTGCTCACCTCGGCGAGGTCGAGCGGCGTGGCATCCACCGGCTCCGCGCGT
>CAYUAW010000498.1:0-5226 GCA_964442485.1 uncultured Polyangiaceae bacterium | reverse complement strand
CGCGATATCGGAGTTCGCAAGGAAGCCGAACTACACCTGGCTCAGATGGAGTCGAGGTACCGCGGTCTCCTCGAGGCGGCGCCGGACGCGATGTTGGTCGTGAACGAGACGGGCGAGATCGTCCTCCTGAATCTCCAGGCGGAAAAGCAGTTCGGCTACGGTCGCGACGAGCTCGTCGGTCAGCGGGTGACGCGGGTCATTCCGCAGGGCTTCGCGGAGCGACTGATTGCGGACGGTACTCGAACCGCGGCCGAGGCGCTCGCCCAGCACATCGGCACGGGGATCGAGCTCTCCGCGCGACGGAAGGACGGCACCGATTTCCCGATCGAGATCATGCTGAGTCCGCTCCAGAGCGCCGAGGGCATGCTGGTGACGGCGGCGATCCGCAACATCAGCGTTCGGAAGGAAGCGGCGGAGCATCTCGCCCAGACCGAGAGCAGTCGTCGGCTGGTGGTGGAGACTCTCCGACAGAGCGAAGAGAACTACCGGATGCTCATCGATGGCGTGCAGGACCACGCGATCTTCATGATGGACCCGCGGGGGCGAGTTCTGAGCTGGAACGCGGGTGCCGGACGCATCAAAGGCTACCAGGCCGACCAGATCATCGGTCAGAACTTTTCCTGCTTCTTCCCCGCCGAGGAGATCGAGCAGGGCAGGCCACAGCAGGTGCTCCAGATGGCTGCGGCAAGCGGCCGGCACGAGGAACAAGGCATGCGCATGAGGCAGGACGGCTCGCGATTCCTGGCGAGCGTCACAGTGACGGCGCTCCGCGACGCCGCCGGAACACTCCGAGGGTTCTCCGAGTTCAGTCACGACCTCAGCGAGAGACGGGAGTCGGAAGCAAAGTACCGCGGCCTGCTCGAGGCGGCGCCGGACGCGATGCTGGTCGTGAACGAGACGGGCGAGATCGTCCTCCTGAATCTTCAGGCGGAGAAGCAGTTCGGCTACAGCCGCGACGAGCTCGTCGGTCAGCGAGTGACGCGGGTCATTCCGCAGGGCTTCGCGGAGCGACTGATTGCGGACGGTACTCGAACCGCGGCCGAGGCGCTCGCCCAGCACATCGGCACGGGGATCGAGCTCTCCGCGCGACGGAAGGACGGCACCGATTTCCCGATCGAGATCATGCTGAGCCCGCTCGACAGCCCCGACGGAGTCCTGGTGACCGTGGCGATTCGCGATATCAGCTTGCGCAAGAGGGCACAGGAGCACCTGGCGCAAATGGAGGGCCGGTATCGTGGAGTCCTCGAGGCGGCTCCGGACGCAATGGTGGTCGTGAACGATACAGGAGAGATCGTCCTGTTGAATGCTCAACTGGAGAAGGAATTTGGATACAAGCGGGACGAGCTGCTGGGGCAAACGGTCGAGACTCTGGTTCCGCATCGCTTCCGGGGCGCGCACCCCGGGCACCGAGGGAAGTATTTCGCGAAGCCCCAGGCGCGCGCGATGGGGTCGGGGCTCGAGCTCTTCGGATTGCGTAAGGACGGCAGCGAGTTCCCGATCGAGATCAGCCTGAGCCCAATGCAAAGCCCCGAGGGGATCCTGGTGACGGCGGCCATTCGCGACATCAGTGTGCGTAAGAGGGCAGAAGAGCACCTGGCGCAGATGGAGGGCAGGTACAGAGGACTCCTGGAAGCGGCCCCTGATCCCATGGTGCTGGTGAACCAGGAGGGTCGGATCGTCCTGGTGAATCTTCAGACGGAGAAGGTGTTCGGCTACCGGCGCGACGAGCTGGTCGGGCTGACGGCGAGAACGCTCTGTGCGGAGCACTCGCTGGAAGGGATGATCAGACACGCTCGACGAGACGAGGACGGGAAGTTCCTCGAGCAGACCGGCACGGGGATCGAGCTCGATGGCCGCACCAAGTCCGGAAAGGAATTTCCGATCGAGGTCACGGTGAGTCCCCTGGAAACCGGCGAAGGCGTCCTTCTCGCGGTGGCGATCCGTGACGTCACGACGCGCAAGAAGTCCGAGGAACAGCTTCTGAGGACGATGGCCGACCTCAATCGCTCCAACCAGGAGCTGGGGCAGTTCGCATACATCGCGTCTCACGACTTGCAGGAACCGTTGCGGATGGTGGCGAGCTACACGCAGCTCCTGTCCAAACGGTACAAGGGAAAGCTCGACGCCGACGCCGACGAGTTCATTGCGTTCGCGGTCGACGGCGCCAACCGCATGCAGCGGCTGATTCAGGATCTGCTTTCCTATTCGCGGGTGGGGACGAAAGCCCAGGAGCTGCGGGATGTCTCCAGCGAGGATGCACTGGCGCAAGCAATCGTGAACTTGAGCGGTGCCATCGAAGACAGCGGCGCCCTCGTGACACACGATCCCCTGCCAGCCGTCATGGCGGATGAGGGGCAGCTGGTGCAGCTCTTTCAGAACCTCGTCGGCAACGCCATCAAGTACCAGGGCCCCGGGGTGCCCCACATACACGTCTCATCCGCGAAGAACGGCGGAGCGAAATGGATCTTCTCCGTGAAAGACAGCGGCATGGGAATCGAAGCAGAGTACTTCGAGAGGATTTTTGGGATGTTTCAACGTCTTCACAAGCGCGAAGAATTCGACGGGACGGGTATCGGACTCGCGATCTGCAAGAAGATCGTCGAACGACATGGAGGAAACATCTCCGTCGAGTCCCGGCTCGGGCACGGTTCGACATTTCGCTTTGCCCTCACGGCATGTCAGGTGCAATCATGAGAGTGCTCGGGAAAGGGGGGACACCCATCGACGTGCTCCTGGTCGAGGACAGCCCTGGTGACGTCCGGCTGACCCAGGAAGCATTGCGCGATGCCAACAGGGCGATCCATTTGCACGTGGCATATGACGGGGTGGAGGCCATGGAGTTCCTGAGGCGCGAGGGCGCCCATGCCCTGGCGCCTCGCCCCGAGCTCATCTTGCTGGATCTGAATCTGCCCAGGATGGATGGCCGCGAAGTCCTGGCCCGCATCAAGGCCGACGACAGCCTGAAAACCATCCCGACCATCATCCTGACCACCTCCGAGGCGGAAGCAGACGTTCTGCAGAGCTATCAGCTCCAGGCGAACTGCTTCCTCAGCAAGCCCGTGCAGCTGGACGCGTTCGAGGCCGTCGTGAAGAGCATCAACGACTTCTGGCTGACCAAGGTGATCTTACCTCGATCGGGCCCGCAGGGATGAGAGCGAGAGCTCACAGTACGGTGCTCCTGGTCGAGGACAACCGCGGAGACGCTCGCTTGCTGCGCGAGATGTTCCGCGATCAGGACTCGCCGGGTGACATCCAGCTCGCCCACGTGGAATGCATGAGTGATGCCGAGACATATCTTGCTGCGCACACGGTCAACGTCATCCTGCTCGATCTGGGACTGCCCGATGCACAGGGGCTGCAGGCGGTGTTGCGGGCTCAGGCGGTGGCCCCCCGCGTCCCCCTCGTCGTACTGACCGGAACGGATGACGAGCTCCTTGCCTTGCAGGTCCTGAAGGAGGGCGCACAGGATTATCTGATCAAGGGTCAGATCGAGACGCGGGGGCTTCTGCGGGCGTTGCGCTATGCCATCGAGCGCAAGATGATGGAGGAAGCACTGTTCGCGGAAAAAGAACGCGCTCAGGTCACGCTCAACTCGATCGGCGACGGCGTCGCGTGTACGGACACCTCGGGCATGCTCACTTTTCTGAACGTCGTGGCAGAGAGGATGACGGGTTGGTCGTGGTCGGAAGCGGCGGGGCGGCCCATGGACGAAGTGTTCCTCATGATGGACGCGGCGACTCGCGAAGGGATCCGGATGTCCGTCATGGCAGGGTCGGGGCAAGACCCTCCAGGCGCGCCGCCGCCGAACCGCATCCTGGTCCGGCGTGACGGGTTCGAGATCCCCATCGAGAACTCCGTCGCTCCGATCCACGACCGTCAGGGGCAGTCGACCGGTGCGGTCTACGTCCTCCGCGACGTCAGCGTGAGCCGGGCGCTCTCGCTCCAGATCGCCCATGCCGCCGAGCACGACTTTCTGACCGGGCTGCCCAATCGGATGCTTCTGAGCGACCGCGTCAGCAGGGCGATCATCCTGGCACGACGCTACGCCAGGCACGTCGCAGTGCTCTTCCTGGATCTCGACGGATTCAAGCACATCAACGATTCGCTGGGGCACTCGATCGGCGACAAGCTTCTCCAGTCCGTCACGAGGCGCCTGGTCGATTGCGGGCGCGCCTCCGACACCGTCAGTCGGCAGGGAGGTGACGAATTCATCGTCCTGCTCTCGGAGTTGCAACACCCCGAGGATGCCGCCATCGCGGCGCGTCGAATCCTGTGGGCGGTGGCGGACGCCCACTCCGTGGACGAACACGAGCTTCACGTCACCGCGAGCATCGGCGTGAGTGTCTTTCCCGACGACGGCCTGGATGCCGACACGCTCATCAAGAACGCCGACACCGCGATGTACCAGGCCAAGGAGAACGGCCGGCAGAGCTTTCAGTATTTCAAGCCCTCGATGAACGCCAGGGCCGTCGAGCGGCAGTCGATCGAGGAGGGCCTGCGGCGCGCCCTCGAACGGCACGAATTCGCGCTGCACTACCAGCCGAAGATAAACTTCAAGACGGGAGCGATCACGGGAGCTGAAGCGCTGCTGAGGTGGAAGCATCCCATTCGCGGGATGGTCTCTCCGGACCAGTTCATTCCCGTCGCGGAAGCCTGCGGTCTCATGCCTCCTATCGGCAAGTGGGTGCTGCGCCGAGCTTGCGAGCAGGCCAGAGCGTGGGTGGACGCGGGCCTGCCCGCGGCGACCATGGCAGTCAACGTCTCGGCGATGGAGTTTCGAGCGGGCGGGTTTCTGGAGGGCTTGTTCGCGATCCTGCGCGAGACCGGCCTGGACCCGAGCCAGCTCGAGCTGGAGCTGACCGAGAGCGTCCTCATGAAGGATGCCGAGTCGTCCGCCGGGATCCTGCAGCGCCTGCGGGCGTGTGGGGTTCAGGTGGCGATCGATGACTTCGGCACTGGTTATTCCAGTTTGAGTTACCTCCAGAAGTTTCGGATCGATGCCCTCAAGATCGATCAGTCCTTCGTCGGTCAGATCGCCACGGTTGCGGATGACGCGACCATCGTGGCGGCGGTGATCAGCATGGCCCGGAGCCTCAATCTGCGGGTCGTGGCGGAGGGCGTCGAGACCCTCGAACAGCATTCATTCCTTCGCGCTCACGAGTGTGACGAGGCGCAAGGCTTCTACTTCAGCCGAGCCGTGGCCCCCCGGGAGTTCGCGACGTTGCT
>CAYUAW010000497.1:0-5247 GCA_964442485.1 uncultured Polyangiaceae bacterium | reverse complement strand
TCAGGGAGCGACGCAGCACACACCGCAATCGTAGGCCGGGATGGGGGTGCGACCGCTGCAAACGACGTCGCCGCACGTGGTTCCGCCCTGCGAACCGCAGCTCGGGACGCAGACTCCACCGAGGCGCACCGAATCTGGTGGTCGGCAGGGTGTGTCGTCGCCGACCGGCCGCTCGCTGCCGGTGGTGAAGTAGAGCCGGTCGAGGCTCACGCCGTCGATGAAGTTGGCGAACTCGAGCTCGTGGTCGCCGGCAACGAGACGAAACTCGATGGGCGTGGTGTAAGCGACACCGTCGTGAAGCGCGCCCCAGTACCAGTCCTCGCCGGTGGAGAGGCGCCACACCGTCCATGGGCCGCCGTCCATGTGAAACCAGAATGCGTTGCGCGCGACGTCGGGGGAATGAAGGCGACCCCAGACGAGATACGTCCCGGCGGCGAGATGTACGCGGTAGACGGCGCGCGCCGTTCCGGGAGCGTCGCTCGAGGGCGCGCCCGCAGCCGTGTAGACGTACGCCCCGCCCGACGCGGCGGCGTCGGTGCCGACCGCGAAACCGCCACTGAGCGCTCCGCTCTCAGCTTCCACGTAGAACGGAGCAACGGACCCATCACTGATCGGAACTGGAGTGGCGGCGTCAGGCGCAGCGCGGGCGTCGGCGAGAGTGGACATCCCCTTTCCCGCGTCGACCAGGGGCACGTCGTACTCGCCGACCGACGTCACGGGCGCACGACACCCTGCGGCGAGCACGGAGAGGGCGACGAGCGTGCGGCTCACGGGCCTTCCGCGAGCGCTCGCAGCGAAGGCGTGTGAGGGCTGCCGGGGTGGGCCCGCACGAAGGCCGCCGCTCGCCGCGACGCGGTGGCGTGATCGCCGGACGCGGCGAGCGCCTGGATCGCGAGCACCTCGCGCTCCTGGGAGAGCACGCCACGCGGCACGCGCACGTCGAGACGTCCAAGCGTGGCGAGCGCCCCGCGGGGGTCGCCGCCCCGCAAGCTCGCGCGCGCCTCGGTGAGCGCCGCGCTCTCGAGAGCGAGCGTGTCGTCGGGGCGAACCCGCGTGGCCTTTCCGACGTTCCTCGGGTGCTCGCCATTTGCCGCTTCGCCCCCCTCCGGAGACTCGGTGACGGCGACATCTCCCGGCGCGAGCGCCGCCGGTGCGGCGCTCGGGGCTGGCCTGTCGATCGGCGTGGGCGTCTTTTCTCCGGTGGTCATGGAGCGGCCTCCGGCAGATTCGACCACACCGCTGGACGCATTACCCCGTGACGTCGTCCCGTACCGGTACCACAGGCCCGCCGACGCTCCAGTGGCCGTCACGGCGACGACCGCACCGACCACGACCTTCGTCGCGAACGCGTGCGAGAGGCCGGCCCCCACGGGGAGCGCCGCCCCTTTCAGCGCCGAAGCGGCGCCGGGCAGCGCGTCCGCCCGGGACAGCGCCGCCACGCCAGCCGCTAGCGCCGATGCCGCCGCGATCTGCGCCGCGATGCCGTTCCATGCCTCCTGTTCCGCGTGCGGAGGCGGTGAGACGTCGACGATGGCGCGCAGGAGCTCGCGCTCGAGCTCGGCGTCGTCGGCTGCATCGTGGCCAGCGAGTAACCGCTCCGGATCCGACATCATACCGCCGCCTTTCGCGATGCGTCCATCGCCGCGAGCCGCTTCACCTCGCGGCGAACTGCCTCTCGCGCGAGGCGTAGCCGTGAGCGCACCGTGCCAACCGAGACGTCGAGGAGCTCGGCGATCTCGTCGCCGGACATCTCGTCGAGCTCGAACAGCACGAACACCACCCGCTGCGCCTCGGGGAGCTTGTTCAGGATGCCCTCGGCGATCGCCGCGCGCTGCCGCGACTCCGCGACGATGTGCGCGACGCCCTCGGCCTCCCGGTGAGAGTCGAGCTCCGCGGAGTCCATCACCACCTCGTGCCGGATGGTCGCGGAGCGGCGGTAGTCGCTCGCGACGCGCTGGCAGATGCCGAAGATCCAAGTCCGGAGCCGTGAGCGGCCCTCGAAGTCCCCGGCTCGGGCGTGGACCGTGACGAACACCTTCTGCGTCAAATCGAGCGCATCGGCCTCCCGCACCCCGAGACGGCGCAGGGCCCCCCAGACGAAGCGGAAGTGCGCCTCGTAGACGTTGCGGAACTCCTTCAGGTCGTCCGTCACGTCGTTCCGCTGTCCCTGGACGATTGGACGCCCTGCCGGCGATTCTGCTGGGTGACCGTGATTGCCAAGCGGTAGCACTCGGAGGAGAAGTGGGGGCCAGGCGTCCCCACGATCACCGAAAATCGACGTCGGCTCCAGTTCGTCGCGTCGTCCTGGGTGCGTCCGCGTGCGGCAGCTCCGGCGCCGCGACGCCGTCCTGGTCCGCGGGCGAGCCGGGCCGCGACGTCGGGCCGGGCTCGGTTATGGTCGCCGGGCCATGGCGATGCAGCGGCCTCCTCGAATGCGGCACGCCGCCGTGGCCGTACTCTCCGTCGTGCTTCTCACCGCGCGCGCCCGGGCGGATGAGCCCGTGTCGCAGCTCGTCGTGGAGCGAACCGAGGGCGCCGAGGAATGCCCGGACGGCCCGGAGCTCGCCGCGCGAGTGCAGCGGATCCGCGAGCGCACGGACCTCGGGCGCGCAGCGTATCGCGTCACCTTCTCGCGGGGACCGACCGGCCTCGGCGTGTCGATCACGGCCGAGCCGAGCGGGCGCGCGCGCATGCTGACGTCCGGCGATGCGACGTGCGACGCGATCGCGAACGCCGCAGCGGTAACCCTCGCCTTGCTCTTCGATGCCGAGCCAGCCGCACCGCCCGCGCGCCCCGCACCGCCCGCACCGGACAGGGCACCCCTCAAACCCAAGGAGCCGTCCGCTCCTCGCCCTGCGACTACCCGGCTGGACGCAACACTCGCCGCGTCGTTCGTCTCGCTCGCTGGAGTGACCAGTCCCGTCGCGTTCGGCGGTGCGCTGGAGGCGGGGCTCGTCACGCCGCGCTTCCGCACCAGCCTGGGCGCTCTCCTCACGGCGAAGGTCCACACAGCGCTCGGCCCCGGCGACGTGGCCCAGGGGCTCGTCGGCGCGACGGCCCGCGGTTGCGTCGCGGCAGTGACCGGCTCGCCGAGGCTCGATGCGTGCACCGGCGCGATCGTCGGGGTCACGAGCGCGACGGCGAGTGGCTACTCGCGGAACGAGACGCGGCAGCGGCCCTGGCTCGCGATCCCCGTCGAGCTCGCCGGCTCGCTGTGGACGCGCCGCTTCGGCGTGGAGCTCGGCGTCGCCGCGCTCTTCCCTGCGGTACGCCACGACTTCGGCATCGACGGGCTCGGCGTGCCCTACCGCTCGAGCGCCGTGGCCGGCATGGCTTCGCTCCGGTTCATCGTGACGCTGCCGCTGTGAGAGCGAGCATCGGCGCGCGGGCTGAAGGGACAGGGCGAGAGCGCGCCGCGAACGGCTCTTCCGGATCGTGGCGCAGCGACGCCTCGGGTGAGGCGCGCTCAGCCGAAGACCACCATGCTCTGGCGGCTGAGCGCGACCGGCTCGCCGCCGGGGCCCCAGACCATGACGCTCTGGCTCGTGTAGCCGCCATGTCCTGCGACGAGCTCCGCGTCGAGACGGTAGCCGTCGAGTGGCAGGGCGGAGACCGACTCCGAGAGCATCTCGAGCGTCCATGTCATGGAGCTCCCGGCCGCGGGCTCCGTGAGGAACGACAGCGCGATCGGTGGTGGCGCATCGGCGATGGCGAGCACGTGCTCCTCGGTGGTCGGTCCTTCGTCGAGCAACCCGACGCCGAGGACGGCCTTCGTGGAGGTGGACCCGGTGAAGAGCAACGCGCCTTCGAGCCAGCGCATGTCGAAGTTCTGCAGGAAGCTCGGCGAGAGGCCGGGCATGAACGGGACCACGAACGGCTCACCCCGGGGATCGGGCGGCCGCACCGGCGCGACGTGAACGCGCGAAGGGCGGGTCGCTCCGAAGATACCGACGGCGAGCGCGGCGCTGGTGTCACCCGTGACGATCCGCGCCTCGATCTGGGTGACGCTCTTGCCGGTGCGGAGGAGCCTGGTCTTCACGCGCACGACGCCGGGCAGCACCGGCGCCACGAACGCAACCTGAAAGACCCTGAGCGGCACCGCTCGGGGCAGCACGGAGCGCATCGCACGGAGCATCAGTGCGGCCTGGAGCCCGCCGAAAACGGTTCGCCCCTGCGACCAGAGTTCCGGAACTTCTGCGCGCCACGCACCCTCGGAGAGGACCATCGAGCTCAGGATCTCGGAGAATTTCATGATTGAGGTTCCGTTCGAGGCCGCTTCCGGTTCGAGCGAGCCGCCGGGGGGATCTTGGGGTAGCCTGGTCGCCTCCGGCGGCGGCATCGGTGCAGGCTCTGCCGGCGGTTTTGCACGATGCTCGATTGGGACGACCTCCGTCATTTCCTTGCTGTTCATCGTCACGGGACCCTGGCGCGAGCGGGAGGCGAGCTCGGCATCAATGCGACGACCGTCGGACGCCGGCTGAGCGCGCTGGAGGAGCGCGTCCAGGCGCGGCTCTTCGACAGGACCCCGGACGGCTACGTGCTCACGTCGACCGGACGCGATCTGCTGCCGCGCGCAGAGCGCATCGAGGAAGAGACCCTGGCGATCGAGCGCGACGTGCTCGGTGCCGACCATCGGCTGGCGGGCACGGTGCGGGTCACCGCGACGGAAATGCTCGCGACACGGTTCATCATGCCGCACCTTCCGGCGTTCCACGATCGGTGCCCCGAAGTGACGCTCTCCCTCGAATGCACGACGCGGTCGGTGAGCCTCGCGCGGCGCGAGGCGGACATCGCGCTGCGCCTGGCGCGCCCGCGTGAAGAAAACGTCGTCACTCGCCCCCTGGCGAACATCCCACTCGCGCTCTACGCCTCTTACGGTTACGTCGGCCATCGCGGCGTTCCCAGGGACGCCGACGTCACCTTGACGGGGCACGACGCGCTGCTCTTCGCCGATTCGCGCGCGTTCGCCGTGGAGAACGACTGGTATGCGCTGCGCCTCGGCGAAGCGCGCATCGCGCTCCGCTCGGACAGCGTCAGCTCCATCTACTCCGCGACCCTCGCGGGACTCGGCATCGCGCTCCTGCCGGTCGCGGTCGCGGAGCGAGATCCGGCCCTCCGTCGCATCCACACGGCGACGTCGCCCGAGCCGCGCGTCATCTGGCAGGCCGTCTACGCCGACGTCCACAAGAGCGCGCGCGTCCGCGCGGTGCTCGACTTCCTCGGCGAGATCCTCGCTCCGGACGTGAA
>CAYUAW010000496.1:0-5269 GCA_964442485.1 uncultured Polyangiaceae bacterium | reverse complement strand
TCCACGCGACCTCCTGCCCTCCAGATCGTGTCAATCCGAAAAGTCAGTGCGCGCTACTTTTTCTTGGCGCGGCCCGACGGTACCCGCGGCGCTTGTCACCGGCTCGCAACCCTCGCGCTCGGCGTTCCGACAATGCGCGGCCACGAGGCGACGCCAGTTTTCTGCGTGATCCGAACAGCCATCGGACAACGCGCCACTATCACGCCCGCCAGTTTTCTGCGCCGGCCCGAGCAGTGCCCTCCGACAGTGCTCGAGCACCTAGCGCGCCAGTTTTCTGCGCCGGCCAGAACAGCGCCTTCCGACAGCGCGACCACCTAGCGCGCCAGCTTCTGCGCAGCCCGAACAGCTCCCTCGGACAGCGCGCCACTATCACGCCCGCCAGTTTTCTGCGCCGGCCCGAGCAGTGCCCTCCGACAGTGCTCGAGCACCTAGCGCGCCAGCTTCTGCGCCGGCCGAGCAGCGCCTTCCGACAATGCTCGAGCACCTAGCGCGCCAGTTTTCTGCGCGGCCAGAACAGTCCGCGCGGTGCTCTTTGCCGGCTCGCGAGCCTCGCGCTCGGCACTCCGACAATGCGCTACCACGAGGCGAGCTCTCTGCGCGGCCCGAACAGCTCCCTCGGACAACGCGCGACCATCACGCCCGCCAGTTTCTGCGCTGACCCGAACAGTGCCCTCCGACGATGCGCGGCCATGGCACGCGACCGCACGACCACGGGACCTCGAGTCGAGCGGGCGCCACGCATCGACGGCGCCCGTGTCCGAATCCCCTGCGGTGATGATGGCGTGGGTGCAAGCTAGTGAAATGACTCGAGCGCGACGGGAAGACGTCGCTCACAGCTACGGCTGCAGCACGATCTGCCCGCGCGTGTGGTGCTTCTCGAGCTCGCGGTAGGCGTCGCGCACGTCGCCAGGGGGTACACCTTGGCTATCGGGATCTCGAGGCGCCCAGCGTTCATGAAGCGCGCGAGCTCGGACAGCACGTCGGCCGTCGCGGCGTCACTGTTGCCCTTGGTCTTGACGCCGTGCTTTTCTGCCGCCGCAAGGTCGATGATCGTGTCGATCCGTTCCTTCGGAACACCGAGCTCCAGCGCGAGCTCGACGTAACTGGAACCCGGGTATCGATGAACGCATCGACGTTGTCGCCAGAAGCCGCGCGGATTCGCGCTTCCACGCCCTCCCCGTAGGCCATGGGCACGACGCCGTGTGCCTCGAGCCATTCGCGATTCGAGTCGCTCGCGAGGCCGATGACCGTCGCACCAAGGTTCTTCGCGAGCTGCACCGTGACGGAGCCGACGCTGCCGGCGGCGCCGGACACGACCACCGTCTCGCCCTTCTTCAGCGCAATGGCTCGGATCGCGGCATACGCGGTGGTGCCGACCACGAACAGCGAGCCCGCCTGTTCCCACGAGGCGTTCTTCGGGCGACGCACCAGACTATGGACGTCCACCACCACCAGCTCCGCGTGGCGCGAGCGCTCATCGCTGAATCCGATGACCTCGTCGCCGACGGAGAACCCCTTCACGTCGTCTCCCACGGCCTCGATCACTCCCGCCAGATCGCTCCCCTCCGGATGGGAACTTGGCAGGAAACTTCGAATGGAGGAGGCTCTTGCGGCGGGAAGGTCAGATGACACCGGCCGTGAATCGTCGACTACACGGCGGTTCGAGTCGCGGGCATGTGTGCCTACGGCGGGATCTGGAACAGCTCTGCCTCGACTGCGTAGTCGGGCGGCGCGCCGATGACGGCGACCAGGAGCGTGTCGACGATGCGGGCGACGTCGCTCGGCTGAAGGCCCGCGGGGAACTCGAACGCCGCGAAGTTCTTCGCTTCCCACTCCATGAGCGACAGCGTCGCCCATGAGGGAAGCCCGCACTCCGCGACGAGCGCCTCGGGGTCTCGCTGGTGCGGATAGGCGAAGTTCAGCTGCTCGCGCATGACCTGGATCCATCGCTCCCCGTCGCCGGATACGGTGAACGTCGCGCACCAGATCTCGGTGGCGCTCGCGCTGAAGACCTCCGCGATCGTGGGGATCAGTGTGGCGATCCGATCAGCTTCCATGCAAGCGCCTCTCCGGCGCGTTGAGGGTAAGCGACAGCCTGGGTGAGCCGCAACGCGAGCAGCGCGACCGCTCACTCCGACGGCGCGACGGTCGACATCTACTGCCACTGTACGGCTGCTCGAGGCCGGTCGCGCTGACTGTGAATCCACGGACTTGAGAAACGCGTCGCTTTCACGCTCACTCCACGCGCGGCAGACCTTCGGAGAGCAACACCGCTTGCCGGAGCGCGCCTTCGTTCGCGTCGGGGGCAGAGAAGTCCACGTTCGCGGTGAGCGCGCTCCACATCGCGTTGGGCGTACCGTCGTAGTTCACGGGAGTGACGTCGTACGGCGTGAAGTCGGGCTGCGAGGTGAAGATGTCGGACAGATCGGACCCCGCGAGGTCGTACTGGTTCAGCGGAGGAACGCCGAGCAACAGATCCACCGTCTTGAAGATGGAGGAGAGGCTCGCGTGCGACTTGCCCACGTACTCGTGCTTCACCCACGGGCTGATGGCGAGGAAGAGCGAGCGGTGTCCATCGACGTGGTCGAGCCCGTTCTGTGTGTCGTCCTCCACGACGAAGATGACGGTGTCCTTCCAGCACGGGCTGTGCGAGACGAGGTCCACGGTGAGGCCGAGCGCCGCATCGTTGTCCTGCACGAAGCGCTTGAACGACCAGTCCGGCCCTTCCGGGTTGATGTCGCGCGCGCCGCCGCCGTGGTCGTTCGGGTAGTAGAGATCGACGTACTGCGGGAGCGTGCAGCGACCCCGGCGGCGATCGACGTAGTGGGAGTCGAACACCTGCTTGAAGCGATCGAAGCGGTTGAACCGCGTCGGGTCTTCGGGCAAAGGCGCGTCCGGGATGTGCGTATTGAACTCCGGGTACAGGTGGTCGCTGTTGTCGCGGAGGAGCTTCTCCATCGGGACGTTCACGTGCTCCCGGACGCCCGTCGGCTCGGTGTTCGCGTCCTCGTCGAGGATGGCGAACTCGTAGCCGTTGCCGAAGTTGACGAAGCTCTTCCCGTTCCGCGAGAGGTGCGCGTAGATACCGCCGAACTCGTCGAGGTCGTTCGGCTCGGGCGAGGCGTTGGCGTCGGTGAAACCGATGCGGCCAGGGAAGCCCGCGATGACAGGCGGATCGTTGCCGGCGTCCTGACGGCGACCGCCGTAGGAGGCCGGCCAGTGCGTCTCCTCGAGCTCCGTCGTGTAGTTGTTGTTGAGCCAGCGATGGCCGTCGGACGACACGCTGGGCTCTAGGAAGAAATTGTCCGAGAACGCGAAGCGGAGGGCGAGCTCATGGTGATTCGGGCTCGCGTCCTGACCGAGAGAGTAGCGCGGCTCGCCGTCGACGGCGGCTCCTCGACGGGTCGCGGTGATGTCGCCGAGCAGGAGATCGTGCGTGGCGTTCTCCTTGTTGATGAAGATGACGTGCTTGATCTGCCGGCTCGGCACGCCGACGAAGTGCGGTACCGGGTTACTCGGATCGGTCGCCGGAGGCGTCACGACGAACCCGTTGTTGGAGAGAACCCGCCGCGTCATGCGCGTCAGGTCACGCGCGTCGGGAAGCGGGATCACGCTGACCGAGCCCATCGTGCTCGACTTCGGTGAGCCCAGGTTGTCCGGCGGCGCATCGTTGTCCGGTCCCGCGCCGCGGCCGTTCGCGTTGGCGACGAAGAGCGTCGCGCCGTCGCCGCTCAGCTCGAGCGCGCTCGGCCACCACCCCGTCGGGATCAAGCCCTCGACGGCCAGTCCGCCGCGCCGCACGCGCACCACGCCGACGGCATTGAGCCCCGCCTCGGCGACGTACAGCGTGCGCTCGTCGGGGCTCAGCCGGAGCGCCACCGGCTCGACACCGCGGAGCCGCGCATCGAAGCCGGGCAGGACGGTCAGGCTCGCCTCGCCTCGCTTCTCGTAGGTGACGGGATCGAGGACGGTGATGCTGTCGTCGTTGCCGTTGGCGACGTAGACGGCCTCGGTGCCGACTGCGACGGAGTTCGGGTGACTGCCGCCGTAAGCGGCCACGCCGCGATCGCGCTCGCCTACGGCGACACCGGGCTTCACGATGGCGAGCCGCGCCGGCGCGCCGGGGTCCGTGACGTCGAAGACGTCGACCGACGACGATTCCGGCGCATTCGGGCTGCCGAGACCCGGAACCAGGTACGAGAGCGTGTTCTTCACGTAGCCGCAACGGATCCCGTCGGGGTCGCGCAGGCTCGTCGGCAGCGCGCGCGCGTCGACGGGCTTGATGAGGAGCGTGCGGTCGCTTTCCGTCTCTTCGGGGTAGCCGGCACCCGGGTAGCACAGAGGGAAATCGACGTCGGCAACGCCGGTCGGGTTCTTCGGCAAGAGATGCGTGTACTGGAACAGCCCGACGTTCGTGACGAAGAGGCGCGACCCGTCCCGGGACAGCGAGATGCCGAACGGATAGCGCCCGGACGGCATCGTCCCTGCCAGCGCGCCGAAGTTGTTCGGCTCGACGACGTTCCCCGATGCGTCCGCGCCGAGCGTGAGCTTCGAGGTGTCCACGACGTGCACCAGGAACCCGCCCTGGTCGACGATATAAAGGAAGCGGCCGTCGGGAGAGAGCGCGAGGTTTCCGGGGAAGGTGCCCTTGAACCGGTTCGGCGGCGGCGCGTTCACCGCGAGCGGACCCGTCAGCGGATGTGCCGCGCCGTTCAGGTTCACCGATCCGACGATGGCGTTCGCCGCCGTGTCACCGATCCAGATATTTCCGTTCTCGCCGCCCGACAGATAGAAGTGCGCGCCGTCGGGAGAGAACGTGACGCCCATGAACGCGGCGTCGACGTCGACGCGCGCGACCTTCGGCGTCGACGTCGCGAAATCGCGGATCAACGTCGCCGAGAAGGGGCCGACGCCGTCGTTCGAGGTGACGAGCGTGGTGCCGTCGGGCGAGAGCGCGAGGCCGTTCGGCTTGGGTGCCGTCACGCCGATCTCGACGCCAGCGGGAGTCACGAGCCGCCCGCTCGGAAGGACGGCAGCGTCGAGGCCGTCGATCATCACGTGTCGCGTCGCCGGCCGATTGCCGGCGGGCGCGTAGAACACGGGCATCAGCGACGGCGTCGTGAGCGATTCGCTCACGGCCGCGGTCACCGGCTTCGCGGAGGGAGCGTCGTCGGTCCCGCTCGCCGGTCCGCATCCCGCAAGTGCCGTCCCCGCCATCAGAACCCAGCCGACCCGAAGCTCGAGCGAACGCATGGGAGTCCTCGCTTTC
>CAYUAW010000495.1:0-5298 GCA_964442485.1 uncultured Polyangiaceae bacterium | reverse complement strand
CCCGCGGAGAACCCGGCATCCGGTCCGCCATTTTTATGGCCGCCATCGGGGTTCGAGAACCCGGTCTGGTCGGAACCACAGCCCGCGAGCAATGACGTCGAGATCAGTAAGAGACGAGCAAGTGAGCGCACGGCTTCACCTCCACAACGGGCGCGCCAGCCCTTACTCGATGATGACGCTCGCGTGTTTTGAACTCAATACATAATTCTTCTCATTTGAGTGCCCACGCGCTGACTCGTCGCGGCGGACGGTTACCGAATATCGATTAGCCCAGGTGCGCACTTTCCGTACGCCGCGCTCGACAGCATCGCCGCGGCGAGTGGCACCGCGCCCGCGCCTCCCGCGGTCAATGCGCGAGCGCCCCGACAGCGGAAAATATCGGCGGGCGCGGACGGGGTAAAAGGCGTCAGAAGTGGAGGGCGAAACCCGCGGAGAGGACGTCGAATGACGCGGTGTAGCGGCCGGCGTTGATGATGGGGCTGCCGTTCACGGACGACTGCTGCTTCGCCGCGACGGCGTCGGCCTTCGCCGGCGAGGGCGCGCTCGGATCGGGCAGGACGACCGTGCCCTTTCCGTCTGGAGCGAGGAAACGCGACTGATTCGGCGCCGGGGCGACCTCGACGGTCTCGGACGCGATGTGCGTGGCTCCGAACCGCAGATCCCATTGGCCGAGGCGAAGAACGAACCCGATGCTTCCGCCCACACGCTGGAACGCCATCGACGTGATGTCCGCGTACGCGAGATCGACCCCACGACTCTCGTAGAAGGCACCCGCGCTGACCGCGAGCTTCCGCGGGAGCACGGAGAAGCTTCCGCCGAGTCGAAGCGCGTACGAATCCCTGATGTGCGAGTTGACGTTCAGCGTCCCGATGTCGTGAGGGTCGACGGTGCTCGAGCCGACGGTTCCGTCGGACTGGTGCGTCACGACGGTCGCCTTCTCCCCGAGCGTCGCCGAATCGTTGCTGGTGCGCGAGTCGAAGGAGTAGTCGAGGTCGAACTCGACGTCCCAGCGCTCGGTCGCCATCGGATCGCCTTCCTTCTTGTTCCCCTTCAGGAGACCGGCGTAGCGAACTCCCGCGATGAGCTCCCACGGCAGTCGCACCGTGATGTCCGACAGGCCGATGGGATCGTTCGTGAACGGTGCGTTCTTGAGACCGGGGCCATGGAAGTAAGTGTTCGTCTCGTAGACGACGTCGCCCGACCCGCGAAAGTCGTCGCTCCACTTGAACGAGGCCATCACGTTCAACTCGGGGATGGGGCGGCCGTGCAGCGAGAACGTCAGCGCAGGGATGAAGAGGTCTTGCGTGGTGACCGTCGCGAGAAAATCCGCCGTGGGTGACGTCCCGCCAGTGGGATGCTGAACCTGAGTCTGCCGCGCCACGATGCTCACGACCTGCACGGTCAGGCCGGCGCTGAGCTGCGGAATGAACCGATATGCGGCAGCGAATGATGGGGCCGAGGCGTAGAGCGCCTCCTGCTTGATGAGCGTGTAGCGGGTGGGTGTCGGTCGCGGGCCGTAGGGCGTTTGCACGGTGCCGTCCGTTCCGCCGAACTGCATTCCCGGGACCAGTACCGGTTCGATGAAACCGAACCCGAGCGCCAGGTCCTTCGTGATGTGCCCGGTCCAGCCGCCCTCGGGAAGCGGGACGGGGCGCGCCGTGTTGCACACGGGACCGAGCGGCGTCGCGGCGTATCCAGGTCCCGTCCCGTCCGTGTTCTTGAGCCCGAGGGGTTCTCCGAACTCCGATGAGACCGTCGGAGGCGACCGGGTGATGCCCCACCCGTAATATCCGTAGGGATCGACGCACATGTGCTGCACGGGCAAGGTCAGGTCGAAGATCAACGTGTTGCCCGGCACGAACGCGAGCCCTGCCGGATCCGTCGCCATCGCGGTCGCGTCCTCGGCCCGGGCGGCGATCGCGCCGCCCCTTCCGACCGACACGGGTCCGCCGGGCATGAGCGTCGAGCCGTTGGCGTGCGCCAGCGACGACAGACACGTCGAGAAGAGTAGTAAAGACGTCGATTGGACGTGGCGCATGATGCCCGGGCTGTCTCGGCGACGGACTCTATCCCGACGGCGTCACTGTGGGGTGGTGCAATTGATGGTCGGGACGGTGCGCTTCGGGCCCATGTTCATGCTCTGCACTTCGTCGCACGTGAAGCTGTCCCCCACCTTGCCGATTTTCTTCATGTCGAAGGTGGCGACGCTGTTCTGGACCTGGTTCTGATCGTTGTCGAGGCGGTCGACGTCCTCGGTTGCGCACGTTTCCTGGTTCTTCCAGTCGTCGCTGTTGCAGGTGATGTCCTTGCCCCATCCCGGGCAATCCATGCCGCTCGGGCAGGTTCCCTTCGAGACGTGGGTGCAGCTGTGCACGCGCCCTTCCGTCTTCTCGTTGACGACCTTGCCGGTCATGTGGCTGCAGTCGTTGACGGTGACCTCCAGGTGCGTGATCACCCGGAGCGCGACGCTGATGCATCCTGCGCGCTCCGCGATGTAGAAGGACCCGCCGGCGCTGCCGGGCTTCGCGGGGAGGTAGCTGTACTTCCCGGAGCCCGAGTACGTGGTCTGGCTCGGCACGCGCGGCCAGAGCGTCCAGCCCGGCTCGCCGTCGCCGTCCGTGTCGAGCCACGTCGTCACGTCACCGTGGGCCGCTGGCCACTTGGCGTGCAGCGGGTCGGCGCCCAGGTCGATCCCGACGACCGCCGCGTCGCTCGGGCTCGTGAACGTCGCACCCGGGACGATCCCGGCTACATCCCACGGCAGGCCTTCCACCATGTCGACCATGTTGAACGCCGCCGTCGGCACGTAGGAGGAGTAAGTCTCGTGGAAGTAGGGGCTCGAGAGCTCCGGCGACTTGTCGGAGCCGCATCCCTTGGCCTTCGTCTTGATGCTCTTGCCGTCGTACACGAACTCGCTGACCGAGTAGACGTACGCTTCCACGCTGCCCTTCGAGATGAGGATCTCGTCGAGGCCGGCCTGGATCGGCGTGTCCTTCCAGCACGTGTCGACATCCTGGACCATCGCCCACACGCCGGAGAGGTCGCAGTAGCAGCCCGTCTTCCCGTCGCCGACGAGGTCGCCGGTGCACGCGCACGAGGACGAGCCGCGCGTGTTCAGGCAGGTGGCGTTCGCGCCGCAGCCGCCGTTCTTCGTCGCGCACTCGTCGATGTCCGTGCAGACCGTGCCGTCGCCGGTGAACCCAGCCTTGCAGCTGCACGTGTAACCGACGCCCTTCGCGTCGGGCACCTGGTTCTTGCACGTCGCGTCGGGGTGGCACGGCGAGGGCATCTGCTTGCACTCGTCGACGTCGACGCAGTTGCCCTTCGCGTCGGGCGCGTAGCCGGGCTTGCAGGCGCAGGTGTAGCCGCCGTTCTGGTCGTTCGCGCACACGCTGTTCGCGCCACAGGTGTCCGCCTTGCACTGATCCGCGGCGGTGCAGCTGCTGGACGACCCGGTGAACCCGGGGGCGCAGGCGCAGGTGCCGTCGGAATTGCAGACGGTGTGCGCCGGATCGCCGCCGACTCCGTCGCAGTCCGCGCCGCACGTCGTCGCCGCGGTGCACGTCTTGCCGTCGCCGGTGAACCCGGGCGCGCAGGCGTCGCACGTCGCAGTGGTGCCCTCGACGCGGCAGAGGCCATTCGGAGAGCAGACCGAGGTATCGGAGCGGGCCGTATCGCACAGGCTCGTGCAGGACTTGTTGCCGTCGCCGGTGAACCCGGGCTGGCACGCGCAGTCGTAGCCGCCGAAGTTGTTCACGCAGGCGGCATTCGCCGCGCAGTGGAACGCCATCGGGTCCGCGCACTCGTCGACGTCGCCGCACCCGTTGCCGTCACCGGTGAAGCCGTCGTTGCAGGTACAGGTGACGCCGGACTTGCCCGTCGAGCACGTCGCGTTCGGGTCGCAGACGTCGGTGTCGCTGCCGCACTGGGTCGCCGGCTTGCAAGTCTTGCCGTCGCCGATGAACTCGCTGTTGCACGCGCAGTCGAAGCCGCCCGCTCGGTTCTTGCACGTCGCGTTCTTGTCGCAGGCCGCGTCCCCCGTCATGCACTCGTCGATGTCCGTGCAGGAGGCGCCGTCACCCTGGTAGCCCGCGTTGCAGGAGCACTTGGCGGCGCTGCCCGTTCCGGAGCAGGTCGCGTTCGGGTCACAGTGCTTCTGGCCACAGGCGATCGCGTTGGCAGGCACGGCTCCGCCGCCGTCGGGCGACTCCACCATCTTGGTCGGTCGACCACCGCTACCGCCTAGGACACCCCCCTGCTGAGGGGAGCTGCATGAAAGAGCCACGAACGCCGCAAACCAGAACCCTAGAGCCTTCACTCGCGATATCGACCTTCCGCGCCAGCCGAAAGCCAAAAAACCTCACCCCGAGTGGGACAAAGCAATGCAAGTCTCACCCGGAAGCCTCGCTCTGCACAAGCCCCGTGCGCGGCCACACCGCGGCGGCAGTGTCTTCGGCGTGCCGCGTCAATGCGATCTCGCCGCGAGCGGCCATTCCTCAGCATGCTCGGGTGACGCGTCGCTCCCCGTTTGGTCGGTCCGCCTCCCCTTGGCGCTTCCCCACCCGGTTCGCGCCGGTGCGCGCAGTCCGCGTCACGCTTTCCTTTCGCGCGGTGCTGACTTAACACGCTGGCGAGACGCCATGCGAAAGGCCGTGCCCGCGCTCGCCGCTCTACTCCTCCTGGCAGGCCGGGCTCGGGCCGACGCCGGAGACAGCGGCGCTGACTACCAGCCCGCCAAGGCAACACGCCGGTCGGACTTCGCGCTGGGCTCCGGTATCGCGGGCACCTTCGGGACGATCGGCGGCTACCCGAACGACGCTGCGAAGATCGGCCAGAGCCAGTACCACACGAGCACCGGTCCGACCGGGGGCATCACCAACACCCTGTGGCTCGGTGCCGCGCTCAGAGACTGGCTCGTCGTCGGCATCGGTCTGTCCGGGTCGACCGTCGCTGGCAGCGGGACCCTCTCGCAAGGAGGCGCGTTCATCGTGCACGTCGAAGGCTTCCCTCTCTTCTATCGCGGCGGCGCCTTCAGGGACCTCTCCGTCGTCGGCGACTTCGGCGTCGGCGGCCGGACCGTGAAGCGCGCATCGGAAGAGGTGGCGAACGGCGGTGCCGCGTCCTTCGTCGCAGTCGGGCTCTTGTACGAGCCGTGGCGCGCCGGCAAACACTTCTCCGCTGGTCCGCTGCTCCAGGTCGCCCAGCAGTTCAGCGACACCATGTCGTGCACGCTCGTGATGGCAGGCCTGCAGATCGCGTACTACGGCGGGCCGTCGTAGCCGCCACGCGCGAGCTCCA
>CAYUAW010000494.1:0-5300 GCA_964442485.1 uncultured Polyangiaceae bacterium | reverse complement strand
CCGCACACGGACATTCGCGTGAGCCCTCGCGCGAAGGGCCGCTGGTGGCCCGGGTTCGCGATGCGGTCGCTCTCGCTGCGCGGCTCGGTGGAACGCACCCGCATCGGCACCGACGATCGCACGGCAGCGAGCATCGGCGTCGAGGAGCACGCGCTCGCTTACATGTCGCTCGGCCATATCAGCGCCCGCTACACGGACTTCCTCGCGCTCGGAGGCGGGGGCGCCGGTGTGGACGGCGGCCTCGGCCTCGACGCTGCGGTCGGCTATCGACCCCTTTTCGGACAACGACACGGTCCCTTCGGCAGGCTCGGAGTCCGCGCGCACTGGCTGTACCGAGGGCACTTCCACTCCTCCCTGCTCGAGCTCCCGCAGGCGCAGGTCGGCTATTCCTACATCGGCAGGCGCCTGCATCTCGAAGCGGGCGCGCGCGGCGGCCCGGTCCTGACGGGTCGCTACGGCGTCGACGGCGGCGCGGCCACTCGCCTCGGTGGGTCGCTGGAAGTCGGCGCGTATGTCGGCGCGGGCTTCCGCCCGCTGCGCCTGGACGTGGAGGCGAGCCGGGTTCGCCTGGGCGGCGCCGCTGGGCCCGTCGACAGCCTCGATGCGTTTCTCTGCGGGACGCTCGCTCGTCCGACCGTCTGTTTCCACGGCACCGGGCTCCGCGGCGAGCTCGTGGGGAGCTCCGGGCGAGGCCAGGCGACAGCCGTGTACGTCGGCGTAACCATTGGCATAGGGCCGGTCGAGTGGCGCTGAGCTAGCGCACCCGATGGCACCTTCTGCCTGTCGTCCACGTCGCTTGACGCGCGGTGAGCCCGTCGGGTACTCGGGGTTCCAGCGCAGCGGGCTACAGCGCCCCAGTTAAGGAAGAAGGAATGACGAAACTGGCCTCTCTGATCGGACTCGTGGTGGTCGCCTTCGCAGCCACGGGCTGCGCCTACGCGAAGGCTCCCGTGACCGGGTTCATCTACCTGAGCACGCAGTCGGGCGAGAACATCTCGAGCAACGACGTCGGCGCAAAGAGGGGCGAGGCGTGTGCGACGTCGATCCTGGGCTGGGTGGGCACAGGGGATGCTTCCATCACGGCTGCCGCGAAGGCCGGCGGGATCACGAAGATCTCCCACGTCGACTCCACGGCCTCCGACATCCTGGGCGTCTACGCCGAGTACTGCACCATCGCGTACGGCAGCTGATGCCGCCCGCCGCATGAAGGCGATCATCATCGGCGCAGGCCGGGGCAGCCGACTCCAGCATCGGACGGACGAGATCCCGAAGACGCTCGTGGAGGTCATGGGCCGCCCGATGCTCGACTTCGTCCTCGACGCGCTCATCGATGGCGGCATCGCGCGCAAGGACATCGTCTTCATCGCGGGCTACGCGGAGCCCGCGGTCCGGAAGCGGTACCCCGACCTCACGTACGTGAGGAACGAGGACTGGGCGAACAACAACATCCTCCTTTCGCTCTTCACGGCGCGCGCCCACCTCGGTGAGGGCTTCCTCTCGACGTACGCCGACATCGTCTACGAGAGCGACATCGTGCGAAAGCTCCTGGCGAGCCCCGCCGACATCGCCCTCGGCTGCGACACGCGCTGGCGACGACGATACGTGGATCGCTCGCAGCACCCCGAGTCCGATGCGGAGAAGCTCCGCGCGGAGGGGTCGCGCGTCGTCGAGCTCAGCCGCCGCATTCCGAGCGAGCGCGCGAGCGGCGAGTTCATCGGCGTGATGAAGACGACCCGCGAAGGCGCGCGGCAGCTCGCGGAGGCGTTCGACCGTGCACGCGAAGGGTTCGCGGGGCGAACTTACCGTGAGGGTCGCTCGTTCGAGCGGGCCTACCTCATAGATCTGCTCGCCGAGATGCTCGAGGGCGGCACGGAGATGCACCGCGAGGATACCCCGGGGGGTTACATGGAGCTCGACACGCTGGAAGATCTGGCCGCCGCCGAACGCTGGTGGACCGAGAGATGACGGTGGAGCAGGTCGACGCGAACGGAGTGATCGCGCGGCTCGAGCGAGCCCGCGTGGACGGCCCTGCGGGCCTCGCGTTCGACGCCGACGGCACGCTCTGGGCGGGCGACGTCGGTGAGGACGTATTCGAGACGGCCTGCGCGAGCGGGTTCATCTGCGAGGACGCCCGCTCGGGGCTCGAGGGTGTCTGCGTCGCTCACGGGCTCGCAACCGGCGGCTCACCCTCCGAGCTCGCGCACCGCATCTACGCCGGATACCGCAGGGGCGAGGTCGACGAGTTGCTCACCTGCGAGGTCATGACATGGAGCTACGCCGGGCACTCACTGGACGCCCTCGTGGCCTTCGCGCAGCAGGCACTCACCGAGCGGAAGCTCGTCGACCGGGTCCGCAGGGTCCTCGAACCGGTGTTCGAGTTCGCCACCCGCGCGGGGCTCCGCGTGGTCGTGGTCTCGGCGTCGCCGGAGGTCATCGTGAAGGAAGCGCTCGGTATCGCGGGGCTCACCGTCGCCGGGCTGAAGGGCGCGCGCCCCGCGCTCGACGCCACGACCATCGCGCCGCGGCTCGTCGGTCGGGTGCCCTACGGCCCTGAAAAGCCGGTCGTGGGCAGGGAGCTCCTCTCGGGGCACGACTGGCTCGGCAGCTTCGGTGACAACGCTTTCGACGTGGAAATGTTGAAAGCGGCTCGAATCGGCGTCGCCGTGCACCCGAAACCGGCGCTCCGCGCGCGGCTCGGCGAGGTGTCGAACGTCGTGGTCCTCGAGTAGAGGGGATGGCACTCTCCGGGCCAAAGCTCATGGATTTCGAGCCATCGCCGGAGCAGCGCCGGCTCATCGAGCAAGCGACCGCGTTCGCGAGCGACCTCCCTGCCGCGCTCCCGAAGGACGGCGTGGGGTTCGCCACGGAGGCGTACACAGCACTCGGCGCACGCGGACACTTTTCCGTCCGGGCGACCGCGGACGCGGCGCTGCTCGTCGTTGCCCTCTCGCGAAAGTCGGCGGCGCTCGGCGCCACGTTCGCGACCGGCTGGCTCTTCCTGGACACGCTCCGGCGCCACGCACAGGGCGACGCGCTCGCCGCGGTCGCCGCTCGCGCGGAGGCCGGGACGCTCACCGGCGCGCTCGCGTTCGCGCCCGCCTCGCGGACTGATGCGGACGAGCTCAGTGCATCGGAAGACGGAGCCGAGGTCCGCTTCACGGGCCGGACGGCGCCCGCGCCCCTCGTCCCCGTCGCGAGCGACGCCTTGATCACCGCGACGCTCCGCTCCGGCGGCGGCGTCATTGCCTGCGTGGAGCTATCGGGGCGCGGCGTGCGCAAGGCGCCGCCGTCTCCTTCGCTCGGCCTGGAAGGGCTCCCTCGCGGCATTGTCGAGCTCGCCGGCGCCGCCGTCCCGCGAGAGCGTGTGCTCGTGACCGGAGACGCCGCGATCGCCGCAGCCCACGGCCTCGCCCGGACGCGTTCCATCCTGTGGGCGGCCGTCGCCGTCGGCGTCGCGGGCCACGCCGTCGACCGGGCAGTGTCGCACGTGCGTTCTGCGGGCAAGCTGCCGCAGAGCACGGAGTTCCTCGTGAGCGACCTGGCAACGGGCTACGACGCTGTCTTCCTCTCGACGATGCACGCCGCGTGGCAGCGCGACCAGGGTGTCGCCACGGACGCGGCCGGCGCTTCCGCGAAGCTCCTCGCGGCGCGCACCGCGACCGAGCTCTGCCACGGCGCCCTCGGCGTCTGCGGAGAGAGCGGCTACGACGAGGACCTGCGTCGCGCGTACATCGATGCGCGCCACCTGGAGCTTTACGAGGGGGCCGAGGCAGAGCAGATCGACGTCATCGCGAGCCACATGCTCGGGGAGTCATGAGACGGATGGGTTCGAATCGAATCGGGTCGAAGATCACGGTGCTCGCCTTGCTCGCCACGCTTTCGGGAAGCATCGCGTGCGGCGGCGAGACGCCCGAGCCGCACACGGCGGCGAGCGACAAGGAAGAGAAGGCAGCGCCGGAGCGCCCCACCCTGTCCACCTCCGCGGAGGTCGGCGCGCTCGACGAGGCGAAGGTCTCGCAGGCCTTTCACGGCGCGCTGAAGGACCTCCAGGCGTGCCTCGCCGACGGAGCGAAGCGCAACGAGCTCGAGGGCGGCGACATCGCGTTCCTCGTGAAGATCGGCGCAGCGGGGCGCATCGTGCACGCGCACGCCGAGAAATCGACCATCGGCGATCGCGACACCGAAAAGTGCATGTTGAGCGCGCTCCGCAAGCGCGAATGGCCAGCGCCCGAGGGCGGCGACGTGGGGCTCGCCCGGAACTCGTTCGGGTTCGACATGCCGAACGATGAGCGCCCGCCGACGGACTGGGACGCCGAGCGCGTGGAGAGCGCGAAGGCGACGATCGGGAGCAAGCTCGACGACTGCAAGCGTCACGTCTCGGGAAGCCTGACCGCGACCGTGTACGTCGACCCCGACGGCGCCGCCGTCACCGCCGGCGTGGCCTCGAGCGACGACTCGGGCGAAGCCGCCGCAGACTGCGTCGTGTCGGTCCTGAAGGGCGCGAAGTACCCGTCGCCCGGAAGCTGGCCGGCGAAGGTCACTTTCGAGCTCTGACAGACATGTCGGCGCACGACCTCCGCGGCCGGCGTGCGCTCGTCACGGGCGCCGCGAAGCGAGTCGGTCGGGCGATCGCCGTCGCGCTCGGCCGGGAGGGCATGCGCGTCGCGGTGCACTTCAACGAGAGCGCCGCCGACGCGACCGAGACCTGTCGGCTCGTCACCGAAGCCGGCGGGACCGCCTTCGCCATCGCGGCCGATCTGTCGGATCGTGCGGCGGCGCGTGCGCTGGTCGACGACGCCGCGGAGAAGCTCGGCGGCCTCGACCTGCTCGTCGCGAACGCCGGCGGCTACGAGCGCCTGCCGTTCGCGGACGTCGATGACGCCGCATGGGATCGGCTGCTCGAGCTCAACCTGAGCGCACAGTTCGCGCTTTCGTCGAGCGCGGCGCCTCACCTTTCGGCATCGCGGGGTTCGATCGTCTTCCTGACGTGCACGAGCGCGACCGTGCCGTTCAAGAACCACCTGCCGTACGTCGTCTCGAAGGGAGGCCTGCGGCAGCTGATGCGCACGCTCGCCCTCGAGCTCGCGCCGAACGTCCGCGTGAACGCGGTGGCGCCCGGGACGGTGCTGCCGCCCCCGGAGCTCGAAGCGGGCCTGATCGCGCGCATCAAGAGCCGCATCCCGCTCGGCGACTTCGGCGCTCCCTCGGACGTCGCCGACGCCGTCGTCTTCCTCGCACGCGCGCCCTTCATCACCGGCCACGAGCTGCTCGTCGACGGAGGCCGGAGTCTTTACTGACAA
>CAYUAW010000493.1:3966-5303 GCA_964442485.1 uncultured Polyangiaceae bacterium | reverse complement strand
CCAGACCCTGGAGTCGAAGATCAAGGCGCTGCACATCGACAAGCTCGCCTTCCGGCGGCAGTAGCCGACTGTGATCAGTCGGCAGCGCAGCAGCCGCTCGACGCGGGCTGCGCGACGCAATCCTGCTTCATCCTCGCCCAGACGGCTGCAGCCATCGCCTTCGATCCCATGGGATTGGGATGCAGGTCATTCATCGCGAAGAATTCGGGGTGGCCGTCGAACACGGGAACCATGTTGATGAAGTGACACCGGATGGGGTTCGCGGGATCGGCCATCACCGACTTCTGGTACGCGCCGTCGCATGCCGCCTGGATCTTCGGCAGCGCGTAGTCGAGCATCCCGTTCGGATCCTGGGCGAGCCAGGTGCCCGTCGGGACCTTGGGATAGAAGAAGTAGATGGCGTCCTTCACGCCCGACTTTGCCATGTGGAGAAACAGCGCCTCGCCGGCGTCGAGCGCCTTCTGGACGATCTTCTGGCAGTCCGGGATGTTCGGTGACATGGCGCCCATCGCCTTGCAGTCTGCGCCCTGGGGGAACATCGTCGTGTCCGGAACGAGGATGTCGTTGCCGCCCCCATCCATGATGACGGCGATGATCTTCGGATGCGTCATCAGCGCCGAGTCGAACTGCGGCGGAATCAGCCCGATGCCGCCCGACCCCATCGACGTCCCGCCGACGGCGAAATCCGCGATGTCGAGCATCGACACCGCGTTCATGTCCGCGGGGAACGTGTGCGTGATCCAGTTCACGTACGAGTCGCCGATCATGACGAGCTGAGTCGGATCGTTGAGACAAGGTGGCTTGCCACCCTCCGCACCAGCGCCGCCGGCGCCGCTCATGCCGGCCGCACCGCTCATCCCGGCCGCGCCGCCTGATGCCGCGCCACCGCCGCCGCTCGCGCCTCCCGCCCCACTGGAGGCGCCTGCCGAAAGCGCGCCCCCGGCCGAGCTCCCGGTGGCGCCTGTTCCAGGTGTCGCGCCGGTGCTCGTCGTCGAACCCGTGCCGCTCGGCGTTCCGCCCTGGCCCACGGAGGCGCCTCCGCCCATTTGCAACGCACCGCCGGCACCGTTGTCGGGGACTCCGGACGCGCCGCCGCTCGTTCCGACCGAGGTGAAGCCTGCTGCGCCAGATGCCGCGGGGGTTCCCGAGCTGGAGCAACCGCATGCAGCGAGCGCGACGATCGCCGCAGCGCGTTGACCACCAAAACGGACGTTCATCATATGAAGTGTTGCCTCATCGCCAGCCGCACGTGACCGAATAGCCGACACCCTGCACGACCGCCACGACCGGAAAGGGCCAACGGATATGCCGAAAGGGCCGGGCCCCCCGACCACGGA
>CAYUAW010000493.1:0-3866 GCA_964442485.1 uncultured Polyangiaceae bacterium | reverse complement strand
TCGAGTCGGCGAATTCACTCGATTGAAAGAGGGAGTCACGCCGAACCAATTTCGCCGTCGCCCGATCTGCGAACTCGAGCGCCGTAAGACCGGGACGGCGAACGCCTCGGACGCCGTCATCCCGCAATATGCGACACTCACGGGATGCCGGAGCGGAGGTCATCGGACGACGCGCGAGCTACCAGGAGACGGTGCTCGCTCGGCACCGTTGCACTCATCGTCTGTCTGTCGGCCTCCGCCACTGCCGCTCCCCGTCCGCGCCTGCTCCGCGAAGCCGTCCACGTCACCCCGGGAATCACCTGCCTCGACGAAGAGGCCCTCCGCGAGCAAGTGCGCGCCTGGCTCGACGCCGACTCGGTCGATGGAGATCTCCGCGTCGAGGTCGACGGGAGCAGTGAAGACGCGCGCGTGGCGTCGTTCCGGATGTGGCGCGGCGACCGATTGATCGCTCAACGACGCTTTTCTCCCGGGCCCGCGCAGTGCGCGCAGCTGCACGCCGTCCTCGGGCTTGCGGTCGCCCTGGCGCTGAAGGTCTCATTGCGCGACGAGCTGCTCGGCGACCTGGGCTCGCCTCCGTCCGGGAAGTGGTCGCTCGGGGCCGGAGCGATCGGAGCGTGGAAGGTCCTCCCGGGAGAGGCGTGGGGCGCCGTCATCTGGCTCGAAAGAGCCTTGCCCGAACACTTTGCCGCACACCTCGGGCTCTCGGGGCTTGCCGGGTTGGACGAGACGTTCGATCGCGTCGCAGGTAAGTTCTCCACTGCACAGGTCGCGCTGGACCTCATGCTCTGCGCCGTGCCGACCCTCGGCGCGCGCGTGCGCGGCCGGCTGTGTGCGGGGCTCGAAGCCCGCGAATGGTTTGCCAGCGGGAGCGGATTTGCCGTCTCGAAGGACGCGAGCTTCGGCGGCCTTGCCGTCTCGAATTCCCTCGGCGTATCGGTGGAGGTGCGCCCGAGCTGGTCGCTGATCGGCACGCTCGGGCTGGTCGTACCGACGGCGAGGACACGGATCGCGGTCTCGGATCCCGCGGGTCGGGTGGTCGACACCTACGATTCGGCCCCCCTCGGGGGTCTCATCTCCCTGGGAGGCGCCTACGAATTCTGACGGCGAGCCGTTTTCGCCAAGGATCCCTCGCGTTGCCGCCTGAAGGGGTTAACACCATGGGGTTGTCCCAGCAACACGAAGACCTGAGCACGGAAGAACTCTTCCGTCGCTTTGCGCCGTTCGTGGCGCGGTTCCTGTTCCGCCTCGGGGTCCGTTCCGACGGGCTCGACGACGTGGTTCAGGACGTGTTTCTGGTCGTGCATCGCCGTGGCGGTTACAAGGCCGGCCCCGCAAAACCAACCAGCTACCTCGCGACGATCGCGACCAACGCTGCGTCCGCCTATCGAAGGCGGCAGCTCGCGCAGCACACCCGGTCGTCGGACACGGAGGTCGAGAAGCTCGTGTCCACGAACAAAGGTCCCGTCCAGATCCTGGAAACGACGGAGCGCCTTCGGCTGCTCCAGGCCGCTCTCGATCGGCTCGAGCCGGATTTCCGCAGCACGCTCGTCCTTGCCGACATCGAGGGCGAGTCCTGCGCGTCCATCGCTGCGTCGATGGGAGTTCCCACCGGCACCGTCTACTGGCGCCTGCACGAAGCACGGAAGCGGTTCCAGCGCGCCCTCCGTGCGGAGGAGGCCGGAATTCCTGCCCGACCAATCTCACAGGAAGCTCAGGACGAGGCCGCGTCCAGCCTTCGAGAGCGGTCGCTGCTCGCGTTCGGGATCAGTCCGTTCTGGTTTCTGTCAGGAGCACGCCGCCTTCTTCAGGCCGGCGCCGCGCAACCGCCGGTCCACTACGACGTGCTCGTGGGCCTCGAGCGCCACCGGCGGTTCTCCAGCTCCATGGCGCTGCCGTCGTGGGCTCCCGCGGAAGTCGTGGCGAGCGCTGCCGCACCGTCCGCCGGAATCGGTGTCCTCGGCCTGAGCGGCGCAGGCATCGCGGGCGCCGTCGCGATCGTCGTGAGCCTGCTGGTGCACTCGAAACCGCCTCCTGTGGAAAGGGGCCAGGCCGGAGCGCAAGCGAGCGCGCGGCCGCTGCCCGCGCCGACGTCCGTGCCCGACCTCGCCCCTCCCGCTGCGACGCCTGCGCCACTCGCACCGTCACCGCGCGCCGCGCCTCCGGTCGAGAGCGATGATCGGAGCGCCGACGACGTGCTCCCATCGGGTACCGGTTCTTCGCCACACCAGCTCGGACGCACGCCGTCGTCGTCGTCGTCGTCGTCAAGCGCTTCGACGGCCCCGGTCACGAGTGTCCACACGGGTGAACACCCCACGCCCAGGCCAGCGCCTAGCGACACGTCGCTCGCCGCGAACGAGACGACGACGCGGCCAGCGCCGCGGCCTCCCTCCGACGACACGGCATCCGCGGTGAGCGACACCGCGCTCGAGGCGCGGGAGATCGCGCGCGCGGAGCGAATGCTGTCGTCGAACCCTGCCGGCGCGCTCACCCTCGTTCGAAGAGCGCGCGCGCGGTTCAAGCCGAGCTTTTTGCCCGAAGAGCGCGACTACGTGGAGGTGATGGCTCTCCAGGCGCTCGGGCGGACCGACGAGGCAAAGACCGCCGCATCCCGTTTCCTCGGTGCCTATCCGGGCGGTGCGTTCGGCGATCGCGTGCGCCGCGCACTGAAGAGGTGATTCAACTGGCTCATTCGAGCTCGCTCGCGTCGGACGGGTCTTGCGTGACCGACCCGAGACATCCGGCTTTCTATCTGCCCGGCCAGGATCCGGCGACGCCGAATTTTCGCGCCGTGGCGGTGCTCGATCCTTGAGTGACGAAATCGCCAAGGGTACAGGGCCGACCCGTCCTGGAAGGACATGTCGATAGCTACCCCCGTCGCGCGTGCCCTGATCGAGGTGGTCGAGCTCGCCGGAGTGCCCAGGCAAGACTTTCTCCAGCGAGCCGGCGTGACCGCCGAACGTCTGGCGGACGGTCTCGGGCGCTTCGAGCTCCACGAATTCGAGCGCATGCAGTTGCTCGCGCTCGATATGACGCGCGACGAGGCGCTCGGCCTCCACCTGGCCGAGAGCGCGAGCGAGGCAGCCTTCGACGTGCTCGGTCACCTCGTATCCCACGCGCCGACTCTTAGAGAGGCACTCGGTCTCTGCACGCAGTTCGGTGGCCTTCTCGTCGACGACGCACGGGTGATCGTCGAGGAGCAGGTCGATGTCGCCCGGATCCGTCACGACTTCCGTCGCGCCTCTCCTCGCGCGGACCGCATGTACGCCGAGTTCACCGTCGCCGGCTTGTCCCGCCTTCTCCGGGTCTTCGCGGGGCCCTCGGCGACTGTTCGTGCGGCCTACTTCGAGCATCCGGCGCCGGCTCATCGACATGAATATCGGCGGGTGTTCGACGGCGCGGAGAAGTTCGGGCAGGAGTTCACCGGCATCGAATTCCCGCGCGCCTTGCTCGACGGCTCACAGCTGCACCAGCAGCCACGGCTCTACTCACTGCTGCAGGCGGAGGCGCACCGGACGCTCGACACGCTCACGCGCGGGCGGGGAGACGCGGACCGCATACGGCGCTACCTCACGGCGCGGCCCCCACGGCGCATACCGAAGATGGACGTCGCGGCCCGTGAGCTCGGAATGAGCGTGCGCTCACTGCGGCGGCGGCTCGCGGCAGAAGGCGTCTCGTATCGCGAGCTCGTGCAGGCAACCCTCGAGGAAGCCGCGACTCACCTGCTCCGGACGCCGGGGCGCTCGGTGCAGGAAGCGGCGCACGAAACGGGTTTCTCCGACTCCACGGCCTTCCACCGAGCCTTCAAGCAATGGACCGGCGTCACGCCCACCGAGTTCCAGCGGCGCGTGTCGGCCTAGCACTACTGC
>CAYUAW010000492.1:0-5318 GCA_964442485.1 uncultured Polyangiaceae bacterium | reverse complement strand
GAGCCGTCCCGTGACAGCAGCGGAAGGATTCACTTCGGCCGCGTCACTCCGTAACGGGCCATCAGGCGCGAAAGCGCATGGCGGCTGCTCAAGCCAAGTGCGCGCCACGTGAGCTCGAGGCTTCCGTTGTTTTCGAGGAGCGTCGCGGTGATGATCTCCGCCGAAACCATCTTGGGGGGAATGCGCGGCGCTGGGGGCGTCTCGAGGGTCGGCGGCGCCGGAATAGAACGGGGCGGCAAATCGAGCGCTACCTCGGGACCATTCGTGAGGGCGTCCCAGATCAACCCTTCCAGCTCGCGCACGTTGGTCGTGTAATGGCGGCGCAACAGCTGATCGATGAACCCAAGGGCGACGCGGGGTGCCGCCTCGACGTCGCCATCGGGAAAGAGCCGCGCGGCAATGTCCGGGTTGGCCCGCGCTATGACCCCAAGAAGGTGCTTCACCAGAAGTGGCACATCTTCCAGTCGCTCGTTGAGGTTCGGCAGCCGCAGGGTGAGCTTCAGTCGTGCCGCGAGGTCTGCGCGCAGCTTGTCGGGCTGATTCGTGGCTGCAAGCAATCGAAAATCGGAGCTTCGAGCCGCGCCGTCCCCGAGGCGCTGGTACTCGCCATGGTCGAGGACGCGGAGCAGGTGCGTCTGCAGATTCACGGGTAGCTCGGCGATCTCGTCGAAGAAGAGCGTGCCGCCGGCCGCCAGGGTCACGAGTCCTGGGCGCTCGGGCATGCCCATGTTCGGATAGTTGCGCACGTGCCCGAAGAGCTCGGCGTCCACGAGCCCTTCCGGCAACGTGGCGGCGTTACGCGCCACGAACGCTTGCTGCGCGCGGGGCGAGAGCAGATGCACCGCGCGTGCAGCGAGCTCCTTGCCAGTGCCGCTCTCGCCGGTGATGAGGACGTGGTCGGCTCGCGCCGCCACGAACGCGATCCGTCGACGGAGCTCCCATGCCACTGGCGACTCCCCGACGACTCCGTAGGGGTCCGCCTCTCCGAACGGCATGGGCGGTGACAGAGCGTCGAGCGAGCGGACCCACGCTGGACGGCGCAGGCACAGGAGCAGCAGTTCGGCTCCGAGCTGGAGCGTGTCGCCGGGCCTCGCGCTCGCGGAGTCGACGCGCGACCCATTGTGTCGGAGAGGGCAGCGACCGACGTTCCGTACCGCCAGCGATTCCGCCCCTCGAGCCTGAATCCAGAGCTGCACCCTCGAGATCCTCGGAGACGAAATGGGTGCGCGGAGCTCGAACACTCCCGCGCGGTTTCTGGCGAACTCGAGACGAGGGTGGGGATCAGTGAGCCGAGCTTCTCCACGCCCGAGCACGAACGCTTCCCCCGCCCGCGCCGAGGGAATGATGCAAACCTCTCCGATCCTGGAGGGGTCAGCCGGGCTCCAGGCGATGGCGAGCGCGAGCGCTTCAGGAGTAGGGCCGGCGCGTGAATCCGACCCGGCTGTGTCGCCCTCGGTCATCGTGGATGGCTGGCCGACGGGAGCGCCCACGCAGGAAAGCTACGACGACAGAAGAGCGAAGTCATGCCCTTGCTCTCCGAGCCACACGTGAACAGCGCCGGGAATCCATAAAGGTATCGAAAGGATCGCCCTCCTTGCGCCGAACCATCACCCAGATCACACTTGGCCCGCGCATGCAGGATCCCGAGGAGACGGATCTGTCCGGGCAGACGCTCTCGGGGCGCTGGCTGGTG
Organism: uncultured Polyangiaceae bacterium; assembly: GCA_964442485.1. Taxonomy (GTDB): domain Bacteria; phylum Myxococcota_A; class Polyangia; order Polyangiales; family Polyangiaceae; genus DASZVB01. Next base: position 3,625 of record CAYUAW010000492.1, on the reverse strand, counting down.
ATTCGCCGCCTCGGGCGGGGAGGAATGTCCACCGTCTACGAGGCGAGACACCGCAACGGGGCACGGGTCGCGATCAAGGTGCTGAATGCCGCGCTGGCAAGCAAGCCACGGGCCCGCGAGCGGTTCTTGCGTGAAGGGCGCCTCGCGAACTCCGTCGGGCACCCGAACGCAGTGCGCGTCCTCGACGACCACGTGACGTCGGAGGGCATGGTTTTCTCCGTGATGGAGCTCCTGGAAGGTCAAACCCTTCGTCAACGATGCGTCGCCTCCGGCGGCCGCCTCGATGTCGTCGAAGCGCTGACGATCGCGGTCCGTGTTCTCGAGGTACTCGAGGCTGCTCATGAACGCGGCATCATCCATCGGGATATCAAGCCCGAGAACATCTTCCTGACCGAAGCAGCAGAGGTGAAGGTCCTCGATTTCGGCGTGGCCGCCGTACGCGACGAGGCCCTTCAGGACGCTGACATCACGCAGAGCGGAACCGCACTCGGGACGCCGGCGTTCATGGCTCCCGAGCAGGCGCGAGGGCGCCAGTCCGAGGTCGATGCGCGCACGGACGTCTGGGCAGTTGGCGCTACCCTGTTCGTCTGCCTGGCGGGCCGTCACGTGCACGAAGAAGCGTCGACCGTCAACGAGGCGCTCATCTTCGCGGCCACCCAGCGCGCGCCCCTGGTCTCGAAGTTCCGACCGGAGCTCGGCACAGAGACAGCACGCGTCGTCGACCGCGCACTGGCCCTGAATCAGTCCGACCGCTGGCCGAGCGCCAGGGCGATGCGCGTTGCCATCGAGGCGGTCATTGCGCAAGCCGGAGCCACGGGCGAAGCTCAATGGAACATTGACCCGGAAGACACGCTCCGCGGCGCGGCGAGCGAGCGTCGACGCGAGCTCCGCAGATCGGGGCTGACCGCGCGGATCGCTGCCGTCGGCGCGGCAAGCGTCTTCCTGGCGGTCGCGTCCGGAGCATCACACTTCTGGCGTCACGGAACCGTCCGCGCGCGGGAGGTGGGGGTCGCCATGGCAGCGGCTCCGGAGCCACGGCCGTCGCCGGTCACCCCGTTGCCGCCAGGATCGACCCCAGCCGGGAGCCACCCCCGGCCTCTCGAGCGGAGCGCGCTGGACGGCCCTGCAGGAGCACCTCGTTCGAGCGCGACACCTCGCTCGCTGGTTGCACGAGGTCAGCGGCCGCCAGCTGCGTCTCCCGCGAACGACACCGGAGACCGTCCCGGCCGTAGAGGCGTCGTTCCCGGGCGTCCCGACGGCGTGATGGTCGACGACGCCGACGAGGTTCCGGAGGCAATCCTCGACAAGCGCAAATGAATCGTAGCCGCTCGTTGATGGTGATTGTGACCCTGTTCGTCGCGCTGCACGCGCCGTCGGCGCGGGCCGATGCGAGCGCCGCCTCGGGCACGGCGGCAGAGCTCTTCGACGAGGCTCGCAGCGACATGCGCCGGGGTGCGTACGCGGAGGCCTACCCGAAGCTCGTCGAGAGCGAGCATGTCGATCCGTCGAATGGGACCCTGTTGAACCTCGTGATCTGCGAGGAGAAACTCGGGAAAGTCGCGAGCGCCTGGCTGCACGTCCGCGAGCTGTCCGATCGACTGGGCAGTGATGACGAGCGCGCGCCGTTCGTCGCGCGAAAACTCACGACTCTCGCGCCGCGCGTCCCACGTCTCACCGTTCGTCTCGCGGCGACGGCTCCGCCCGGCACGCGGGTGCTCCTCGACGACGTCGAGCTCGCGCCGCCGAGCCTCGGCGTGCCGCTACCCGTCGATCCGGGCGTGCATCGGATCGTCGCACGTCTTGCAGGCGCTGGAGACCGTGTCGACGAGGTGTCCGTCGCAGAGGCTCAGGAATATGAGTGGCTCGCCGAGCCGTCCTTGCCAGGCCCGCCCGAGGTGCCCCGTGCACGGCAGCGAGCCGGTGACGCACGCAGTGACCGCGCTCCGTCGCGTCCGCCGAACCCAGGCGGCGCCCGATGGCTCGGCTGGACAGCTACGGGCGCGGGCGCGGCCGCCCTCGTCACGGGCACCATCCTGGGCGCGCTGACGCTTCACGAGCGAGCGAGGGTCGCCGCGGACTGCCCCGAGAGAATCTGCAAGGATTCAAGCGGGCTCCAGGCTGCGGAGGACGGCAAGCGCCTCCTGGCAGGAAGCATCGCAGCACTGGCGGTCGGCGCCGTCGGGATAGGGGTGGGCGTTTACGTGCTCACCAACGCTGGGCGTGGCGACGTGCCGGGAGGGCAAGCCACCGCGAGAAGCCCCGCGGGCGCCATCCTCACCTACGCCGGTGCGTTTTGAAACGACCGCGTGCCACGGTGATTCGCGGGATCGATGTCAGAGGTCGCTGCAGCGAGAATTGATGCCGGGCGCGACGTCCGTGTCACAGGCACCCGTGGGAAAGGGCTTCTCGGTGGTGCCTACGAGGCGGGCGGGGTCCGCCGTAAACAGAAATGCGAGGGACGCGGCGTTGCACTCGGAATCGCTCCCCGTCGTCCCATCGGACGGATTGCTCTCCGTCGTCGTTCGGATATCGGCGATCGAGCAGGCAAGCTTCTGGAGCATCGGGTACTTGGGATCGTTCGCACAGAGCTGAGGCTTCGAATCAAATGTGGCTGCCGCCAGTACGCTGTCGATTGGCATTCTGCCTGCCAGCGTCCCCTCGCGAAGAGCCCACCTGGAGTCACTCATGGTAACGCGCGCAGTGACCCACACGTCGAATGTGATCAGGACCGGGCCGAGGGGCACTTGAGGGAAGTGCGCGACGAGAATGCCGTCCGTGACGTAGGCACTCGTGTCGCTGTATTGCGCCAGGATTTCCGGAGCTGGTACGCCGCCGTCGGGCCGGGCGACCCAGTCGGCGTAAGCGAACCATTCGTCTGCACCATCCCATGTGGGACTCCTCCCCGCGTCCGGAGCGTTCACTTCGTTCAGCGTGGCGCCGAACATGTCGACGCGAACGCGATCGTCGTTCGAAGAGCCATTGTAACCGGAGACGCGAACCAGAGCGGTGAGCGTCCCGTCGTTGATGTCGGCGTTCTGCCCGATATCCGCGTCCATCCCTCCCTCCGGGCGCACTTCGTACAGCAGCCGCCCGACTGCATTGTCGCGCCCATCCTGACCGTCGGTGTGATCGGCCGTCGCCCAGCTCGGCTCTGCGCAGCTCGGTCCCGCGCCGTTGCCGGTGCATGTCTGGTCGAGATCATATCCGATCTTCAGGAAGCGCGGTACGCCGTTGGAGTCATCGGAGCTGCCGACGTCCTCCGTTCGGAACGCGACGACGAACTCGGAATCCCCGGCCGCCGACGAAACGCCGGGGCGCGGCGGAGGAGGTCTGGCCGACACGCACGTCCCTCCGGGAACCCTGCTGTCCCGGACGCCCGTGCCGACGCCGCCATTGGCGTCGGTCACCGCGCCGTCGTTGCTCTGGTCGATGAGCGATTTGCCAAGGCTCAATCCGTCGAACCACGAGCACGCTGGCGTGGCGAGCAACGCGAGCGGAAGGAGGGCGTCGAGGCATGGTTTGCGACTCCGTCCTGATCTCCGGGACGGACGCTGATCTTCGGTGAGCCCGATCGTGCCCATGATTCCGTTGCTCGTCACCCGCAGAGCATCCTATTCCCATCCTT
>CAYUAW010000491.1:0-5319 GCA_964442485.1 uncultured Polyangiaceae bacterium | reverse complement strand
CTGGAGCTCAAGGTTCTCGATCGAACCACGGATGCACTCCTGCGGAGGCTCGACGACGTCCGGAGCGACGAGGTGCGCGTCTATCTCGACGGAATGAAGAAGGACGGCGGCGCGATGGTCCAGCTCATGCCCGAGGCGATGGATCTGTTCGCGGCGGGAATCGAAGACCCCCCGGACGTCCTGTGTCAGTCGACCGCGTCAAGGGCGCCGCCGCCGTCGGTGCGCACGCTCCTGCATGCTACCCGGTACCCGCGTGACGCGCTCAGCGAAGCCGTCTTCGCCATCCTTCACGGGATCACTTCACGAATCGATGCCAGCTATCCTTGCTCACAGCCGGACGCGCGGGGCGACAATCAGCGGGTGCTCCAGCTGCCATTCGAGCAGCCGCTGGAAGCGACTGCGAACGACGGCGTCGTGCCCATCCATTCGCAGATCTGGGGGCAGCTCGTCTGGGCGGGGTATGGCGACCATCTCGACGTGATCGGGCACTATCGCGGCCGAAGAGTCGGAGGCCCCGGAGTCGCGGAGGGGAGCGGCGCACCCCATGTCGACTGGCTGGTGAGCGGGAGCGGCTTCGACGACGGACGGTTCGGGTCGCTCATGGATGCAGTCGCGGGCGGCCTCCTGTCGAGCACGCGAGGCCGTCGGTGGACCTGATACCGCGGTGGTCCGCGAGCCGCGCCACTCACGTGAGCGCCGCGACGAACGCCGCGACGCGCGCGAGGATCCTCTCCTCGACGGCTTCCTGCGTGTCCCCCGCAGCACGCAAGGTCGTCTTCGCGACCTCGAGCGAGTGATCGCCGCCCTCGACGACGAAGAGCTCGTTCGGCGCGCTCATCCGCGGGCGCACCGCCTCGAGCAGCTCGAGCGGGCAGAGCGGATCGCGCGTCCCTTGCAGGAAGAGGACCGGGGTTCGCATCGAGAGCAGCACCGCGTCCCGCAGCGCGGCCGTCTTGCCTGCGCCCTTGAGCGGATAGCCGAAGCACACCACGCCGTTCACGTTCTCCTCGAGCGAGACATGACAGCCGACCCGGCCGCCCATGCTCTTGCCGGCAAGGAAGACGGGGCCGTCGTGGCCGGCGCGTGCCTTCGCGATGGCCTCGCGGTGCGCTGCGACGAGGCGCGGCAGGGGATCCGGCGCGCGCCGGCCTTCGAGCATGTAAGGGTAGTCGATGGGGCGCACCGTCCCCATGGACTCGAGGCGCGCCTTCCACCGCTGCATCCACTTCGAGCTCGACGGAGCCCCGGCCCCCGGCGCGAAGACGATGAGCGGCTTCACGGATGCGGTCCCTTCTTGCGCTGGTCGTCGCACGCCGTGGTGAGCGCGGCATAGACCTGGTCGCGAACCTGCGGCGGGATGGCGTGCTCGACGCCCTCGTTCACCTGGAGCTCTGCGTGGAAACCGAGCTTCGCGAGCGCAGTCACGGCCGATTGATCGCGCTCGAGAGGCACGCGTTGATCGGCCGTGCCGTGAAAGGCGATGATGGGCGGAGCGTCCTTCGGCAAATCGCTCGGCCAGAGCGGTGGCGGGAGCCATCCGCTGATCGGCAGGCTGGCGCCGATGGACGCCGGGTGGCGCACGGCGACCGCGAAGCTCAGCGCGCCACCCTGGGAGAAGCCTGTCACGATGGGCTTGCCGAGCGTCGGGAAGCGCGCCGCCGCTTGCTCGGCGAACACGGCGACCTCGTCGGCGGCCTTCCCCAGGGCGGGGGCCGATTCGTCGCTGATCGCGCCGTAGGGGGCGAACCACTCGAAGCCGTCTCCGTACTTCGTCTTCGAGTGCGGTGCGACGATGCGTGCGCGTGTCGGAAATTCCTCGAAGAGAGTGAGGAAGTTCTCGGGGCGGCCACCGAGGCCGTGGAGCGCGATGACCAGCGGGAGCTTCGCGTCCGGCGCGGCGCCGCCGGTCGTGATCGCGAGGTACTGCAGCAAGAGCGCCGGGTGCGGGGGCTCCGCGGTGTGCGCCGTCGCAGCGGATGCGGCGCCGCCCGGGTGGGCGCTCGGCGACGACTGGCAAGAGCTCGTCGCGACGGTGACGAGTGCGACGCTGCCGGCGACGACGGAGGCTCGGAGGCGACCGAGCCCGGACGCGCGCGGATCAGAGCGGGTCGGAGACGATGGGAGGCGCTTCATCGGGGGTCGCGACGTCGCCGAACCGCCGGACCTGGAGGCTCGGGATGCTCACGGAAGACCCCATCACGTCGGTGATGACGACGACGGGATCCCCGGGCATGACGCGGTTGCGCTGCGAGAGCTTCTCGAGCGCGGTCTGGATGGTCTTCTCGGCGTTCTTCGAGAAATCGATGACGAAGGGAACCACGGAGCGGTTCAGCCAGAGCTTGCGCCGCACGCTGCTCATGTTGGTGAAGGCGTAGACGATGGCGCGCTGCGGGCGATAGCTCGCGACGAGCTGGCCGAGCAGCCCGCGGCGCGTGATGACGACGATGGCGGGTGCGTTCAGCGAATCCGCCACGCGGCAGGCGGAGCGCGCGATCTCCTCGCGCGCGTCGACGGGGCGCCGGTCGAGGTAGAAGCCGAGCCCCGGCTCGCGCTCGATGCGCTTCGCGATGCCGTCCATCACCTCCACGCAGCGCACGGGGTACTTGCCGCTCGCCGTCTCGCCGCTCAGCATGATCGCGTCGGCCTGCTCGTAGACGGCGTTGGCGACGTCGGTCGTCTCCGCGCGCGTGGGCATGGGGGCGTCGCGCATCGACTCGAGCAGATGCGTCGCGACGATGACGGGCTTTCCGGCCTTCGTGCACTCGCGGACGATGCGCCGCTGGATGACCGGCAGATCGCGGAAGTCCACCTCCACGCCGAGATCGCCGCGCGCGACCATGATGCCGTCGGCGACCTCGAGGATCTCCGAGAAGTTGTCGACGCCCTCCTGGTTCTCGATCTTCGCGATGAGCTTGATGTTCGCCTCGCCCGCCTCGACGATCTGCCGCGCCTCCACCACGTCGGCCGGCGATCTCACGAAGGAGAGCGCGATGAAGTCGAGCTCGTGCTTGATGGCGAACGCTATGTCGCGCTTGTCCTTCTCCGTGATGGAGGGGAGCTTCACGCGGATCCCGGGCAGGTTGATGTGCTTGCGCGACCCGAGCTTGCCGCCATCGAGGACGCGGCAGATGAGCCTGTTCTCGTGCACCTCGAGCACCTCGAGGTTGATGAGGCCGTTGTCGACGGTGACCTTGTCGCCCTTCTTCAGGTCGTTCACCAGGCTGAGGTAGTCGACGTGGACGCTGCGCTCCTCCGGGTCGGCCACCGGGCTCACGGAAAGTGAAAAGGTTTCGCCGACCTTCAGCTCGAGCGCGCTCTGAAGCTCGCCCGTGCGGATCTCGGGGCCCTGTAGATCGACGAGCATCGAGATCGGATGATTCAGCTTTTGATTCAAGCTCTTGATGCGGCGCACCGCCATCAGGTGCGACTCGTGATCGCCGTGCGAGAAATTGAGGCGCGCGATGTTCATGCCGGCCGCCGCCATCCGCTTCAGCGTGTGCGACGTGTCGCACGCGGGCCCGATCGTGCAGATGATCTTGGTGTGTCGAAACGCGCGTCGCTCGGACATCTTGGCTTCCAGGGCGGACCAGTCTGCCTGGATTTGTCTCCTCTCGCTACTTGTTGTACGAGTAACGAAGCCCATGCCGAGGCGGGTCGCCAGCGCTCTGTTGGCCTCGAGCTACGCCCTAGTCGTGGCGTGCGCTCCACAGGGCCGACCCGCGTCGGACGTCGGTCTTTCTGAGCCGGGGGTACCCGTCGAGCGCACGAGCGCGCCTGTTTCTGCAAGCGCACCACCGGCATCGCCGGGTCCTTCGGCGAGCACGACGGTGCCCGGCGCGCCGCCGGCGGCGAAGGACGGTCGGGCCGCGTTGCCCGGCGAGTGGCCGCCCGACACGCGCTCACTGAAGGTGACCGAGACGGCGCACGTGCTCGCCGCGCCCGAAGACCGCGCGCTCTACATCGGAAAGGTGATGGGCGGGACGCGCGTCGCGTGGCAGCGCGTGGTGGCGCCCGACCCCGTGGACCCGGAAGTCGCGAAGAAGCGTCACCGGCGAAGGGGCGAGCCCTGTCCGGCGTGGGTCGAGATCGTGCCCCAGGGCTTTCTCTGCAAGATGCTCCTCACGCCGTCGTCCGCAGAACCATACGGCGTGCCGCAGCCCGTGGTGCGTTCGGGTCACCTCACGCCCGACGACTACTTCAAGGTGATGGCCGACGAGACGAAGGTGTACAAGACGGCAGACGACGTGCGCGCCGAGGTCGTCGACAAGCTCGTGTCGACGAAGGTCATGCTCGTCGGCGAGAGCGTGCTGCACATCGACGAGACGCCGTACTTGAAGACGGATCACGGGCTCATCGAGGCGGGAGCGCTCGCCAAGTTCTGGCCGTCGGATTTCGCCGGCGTGAAGCTCGAGGGGCAGCGCACGCCGCCGCTGCCGTTCGGCTGGGTCTTCTTCGAGCGCGGCGCGCGGCACCCGAAGGTATTTCCGACGCCGGACCCGGAAGCCTTGCCGGTGCGCGAGGCCGCTCGACGGGAAATCGTCCCGCTGCTCGAGGAGACGAACGGGTTCGTTCGCATCGCTGACGCGGAGTGGATCGAGCGAAAGCACCTGCGCGTCGCTAGAGTGACGGCGCCGCCCGCGGGGCTCTCGGCGGACGAGCAATGGATCGACGTGGACCTCGACGAGCAGGTCCTCGTCGCCTACCAGGGCAAGACCCCCGTGTTCGCGACGCTGGTGTCCACCGGCGGCCGCAAGAACCCGACGCCGGCCGCGACGTACCGCGTGCGCGCCAAGGCTGCGACCACCACGATGGCCGGAGACCCCAAGGTCCCCAATCGCTACGAGGTGTCGGCCGTGCCGTGGGCGGTGCGCTTCGCCGACGGCTTCTTCATCCACGGCGTGTACTGGCACGACGGCTTCGGCGGCGCCCGCAGCCACGGCTGCGTCAACGTATCGCCGAAGGACGCCGCGTTCCTGTTCGAATGGGTCGGCCCCCCGGTCCCCGACGGCTGGAGCGAAGTGGAAGTCCCCGACGGCAAGGGCGCGATCGTTCGCCTGCACGATCGCAAGAACCCCGACCCGAAGCCCTTCGACTACAGCCACGAGGACCCCCAGGGCGAGGGTCGCTCGGCGGGCAATCACTTCTGAGCTTCGAATGGAGCGCGAGCGGAGCAGCAACCCGGGCTGCACGACGGATAGTGCGGTGCGACGCCGGTCTCGGAGCTCTGCTCCACGGGAGGCCCGTCTTTGTTCAGTCCGAAGCTCGTCCTCGTGTAGCAGAGTCGGCCTTGCACGTAGACCTCCTCGGTCGCCTGAACCT
>CAYUAW010000490.1:2957-5329 GCA_964442485.1 uncultured Polyangiaceae bacterium | reverse complement strand
CCTGATTCGCGCCCCCGCAGCGTCCTCGCTGACCACCAGCCGACGCTCGAGAGCCCCGCCGTCAACAGCGTGAGCAGGAGCATTCGCGTCGCTGGCCCGCTCGTCGCGAGTGCTGGCACGACCTGCGCCGAGTTCAGTTGATTGACGACGTCGGCGTCGGTCAGCGTGTCGAGAAACGCCTCCAGGTCGTCGAGGTCCTGCTCCGACATCGGCGGCTCGGAACCTGCAGGCCGTCCATCGAGCGGCGACTGTTTGTCGATGTTGGCCTGATACTGCGCCGGCAAGTCGTCGAACTTCTGCACGACGCCGTTGACGACCGGGTACCAGAGCTCGGGTTCTGTATCGCGCGTGTTGTAGAAGCGCAGGACCTCGCGCAGCGACTTCATCTTGCCGTTGTGAAAGAAGACCTTGCGGATGGCGACGTTGCGCAGGGTCGGCGTCTTGAACATGCCGCAGTACTGCGCGCTGTCCGGGAGTGGGTGGTCGGGCCGGCCGCAGATGCCCATGTCGAAGTAGCTCGGGTCAGCGTTCGCGGGGATCTCGGCGTTGCGCGGCACGCCGATCGCGGCGTACGTGAAGTCGGTGAACAGGCCGCTGCTGCCGTTCGCGCCCGGTCCGGCGAAGTGACACGCAAAGCAGTTGCCCTTGTCCGGGTCGGCGAAGATGCTCGCGCCGCGTGCCTCGGATGGCGTCAGCTCGCCGCCGACCTTGTTGTCCGCGTACAGGTCGAACTTGCTCGTGTACGGGTGGAAGTCGTCGTCCTCGAGTTGATAGGCCTGCAGGGCGTCGAGCGCGGACTGAAATGCGTACGAGATGGAGTCGAACACGTCGCTGCCGAATGCGGCGCGAAACAGGTCCGCGTACGCGGAGTGCTGCAGCTTGTTCACGACGTCGGCCTCGGACGCGTTGGCCATCTCGTTCGGCGCGAGCAGCGGGATGCGCGCCTGGTCGGCGAGCGTCGCGGCGCGGCCGTCCCAGGTGAAGCCACCGCCCGGTCCGGTCCCGCTGACGCCATCCGGGTTGTCCGCGAGGTCCGCGTACGGCGTCGTGTAGTCCTTGTAGCGTAGCGAGGGCACCGCGCGCGTGCCCGGCAAGGACATCGCCGGGCCGCCTGGCTGTACGGCCAGGCCGTTCGGCGAGCTGTAGGCGTGTGCCGGGTCGTGGCAGGTCGCGCACGCGAGCTGACCGGACGCCGACAGCGATCGGTCGCAAAAGATCTTCTCGCCGACCTGCGCGGGCAGGCTCAGCTGTTCGGCGGGTGTCTCGGCGCGCACCCGCTGCGAGACGGTCGCCGCGAACACGATGGTCGCGGCGATGCACACGCTTGCTGTGAGCCCGCGGAGCCGCCGCATGAAGCGCACCCTACTTCGAGCATGCGACGCCTTCATGACATCGGGGTGACGGGAGCGCAGTGGGCCGCGCACGGGCGGTCGCGACCGAATGCGCATGCGCTACGGCAGCAAAGAGCGATCGAACTCGCCCCTGGCGACGACGACGCCGCTCCCGCCAACCTCGACCAGATCAACTCGCTCTGTGCTGCCGACGGCGCGAGCGTGGAGGGTGGAGGGTCGAGCAATTTCGGCGCCTTGCTCGATGACTATCTCGTCTCCGAAGCTGATGCGGCGGTGACGGCAGAGATGAACTGCAAGCGCGCCGGCCGCGGCGCCAGTTGCTGGATCTTCGGCAATCCCCTCTCCCGGTGCGAACACACGCACCTTCCAGCTCGCGGCCTTTCGCGCGAAGACGACGAACGCGAGACTGCCGAACGCAGCAAGGCGCGAGAGGTCCGGGCATAGCTCCGCGACCTCGTCGGGTGCCCCGAGTTCGATCAGAACGTACCGAGGGCCGTTGTCGTACAGCTCGATCGGCAGCGCCGACGTGTTCACATGTAGCGCCGCCAGCAGCTCATCGGTCGCGTCGAAGCGTTGCTGAACGGGGATGGGCTGCGTCATCCAGCCGAAATGCGTAGCAGTCTCCGAGGGTGCAACGCGAACGGTGACCATGCCACGACCAGTCTCCAGTCGGATGACTGCCGGCCCTCGTTTCGCTTTCGCGAGAACGAATGCAGTTCCGAGTGTTGGATGCCCTGCGAATGGAAGCTCCATGGTGGGCGTGAAGATCCGCACTCGAGCATCGGCATCCGTGGCGGTCGGCGGCAGCACGAAAGCGCTCTCCGAGAGGTTCATCTCGCGAGCGAGCGCTTGCATCGTGACGTGGTCGATGCCGTCCGCGTCCGTGAACACCGCCAGTGCGTTTCCCGCGAGGGCGCGGCCGGTGAACACATCGCAGAGCTCGTATCGGAGCGGGCGCATCACGACCAGGCTAGCGAGAAACAAGGCGGTGAATCCAGTAGCGCCGCGTCACGTTGCACC
>CAYUAW010000490.1:0-2857 GCA_964442485.1 uncultured Polyangiaceae bacterium | reverse complement strand
TGCGGAGCTCGATCTGGAGACGCGAAGGAGGGACCTGGCGTCTCTATTTTCATCAGGGAACGGTTGCCCCGCCCCCCGACGACACGGCGTAAACGCCGTCACGCCGTCAGGGATAGCGACGTCGCACCGAGGCCGTCGATGGACACGGCAAACGTCTTCCCGGCCTCCGCGAGCGTCAGCGGGTTCATCGAGCCGAGGATGACGATGTCGCCCGCGGCCAGGAAGTGCCCGTATGGCGCGAGCAGGCGCGCGAGATGCGAGAGCACCGCGGGTGCGTGCCCGGTGGCCTCGCGGGCATCGACGTCGCACACGACTCGACCGCCGTGCTCGACGTGGACGCGATGGCGGGCGAGATCCGCGTCCGCGGTGACGGGCGTGCGCGCGCCGAGCACGACCGCGCGGTGGAAGACGCCCTCGGCGAGGATCGTCTCGAGCTCGTCGAAGGGACGGTCGAAGTCCACGAGCTCGATGGCGGGCGCCCAGGCGGCTATCGCCGCGGCCACCTGCTCTTCCGGGTCCTCCGCTGCGATGTTGCGCCCGAGCCACACGGCCACCTCGGCCTCCAGCGCGGGCCGCGTTGCACCAGCGAGCGAATAAGGCCGTGCACCATCGTGGAGCGTCGCGCGAGTGAGGCCGGCGACGAGCGATCCCGAAAGGCCGAGGCGCTCCTGCACCGGGCGCACGTTGAAGGCCACCTTCCAACCGAGGCGCGCGGTCGCGCCCTGAGTTCTGGCGTCGAAGCGGTTCAGGTGTGTGGTGAGCCCGCGGTCGACGATGTCGTTCATCTACGCGGACGATCCTAGACGAAGGGCGGGACCCGTTGCACGGCCGAAACCCCCGTGACCGCGCCTCGACGACGTGGCGAGCATGGACTGGGCCTTGCACGATGGCGCGGCTCGATGTCTTTCGCTGACCCGCCCTGGGCCGTTGCCCGTCTCGCGCTCCCCTTCCGCAGTCCCGGCGCAACTCGGAGTCGGCAGTGGTGGGTTGCACCCTGGGTCGCGCTTCTCGGCGCGGTGACGGGTTGTGGGCCGCGTCATGGGCGCGACGGCACCGGAACCCGCACCTGCACCACGAACCCTCTCTATCCCGCCAACCAATGCCCGGAAGCAGGCGCGCCCGTCATCGGTGATGGCGGACACGGCCCGATCTCGGCGCTGACCTTGCAAGGCGTGGTGCGGTCGGAGACGCAGTCGCCCGCGGTTGCGGTGTCCATCACCGCGCGCTGCGGAGCGCAATCGACGAGCACGCTGTCGGGTGACGACGGACGATACGAGCTCGCCGCGAGCGTCATGGGCTGCGACTCGCTCGTCGTCGAGTTCGACAAGGAGCAGTTCCTGCCGGTGCTGCGCGACGTGCCCGTGCCGCCTCCGACCACTCCGGTGACGCTTGACGTCACGCTCGCGCGCCTGTCCGAGCTGCAGTGCGGGACCGAGTTCTGCGTCGTGGATGGCGACTTCGTCTCGCATTTTCCGCTCAGGAAGTTCCAGCGTGGCTGGGTGGCGACCATGAGCGGGTCGCAGGCGCTCGACTATTACGGTGGCCAGTTCCGCGACACCGACGGCAACGTCGCGGAGCTCACGGGCTTCGGGTACTTCGACTTCCGCGACGACACCGGCGCGCGAATCGCCACCCTGAAGGACGGCGGCTTCGAGGAGTGCTTCCAGGTCACGCAGGACACCTACAACTGGCTGGTCGACGTCGACCCCTCGACGCCCGACGTCGTCGAGATGAACGCCTATCGTCTCGACGAGGACACCGGTTCGTGGAAGAAGACCGCGACGCCGGCAATGGTTGCTTACACGAGCACCTACGACACGTCCGGAAGCCGAGCGCTCGCCGTCCCCAAGCCCGCCGCGGCTGCAGAGCTCCCCGACATCCAGACCGGCTTGCTCTCTTCGCCGACCGCGCAGCCGCCGTACTGGGCCTGCACGCAGATCGACGGCAGCGGCTGGTACGCCTGGGGCGTCAGCGTCAGCCAGAAAACGTGCTTCAAGCTCGTCTCCCTGGACCAGTGTCACGACCCGGTCGACAACGCCATCTTCGTCGCGCGCGGCGAGCACTTCGGCTACCTCGCTCGCGGCTGGACGGACTGGAACGGCGAGACCTGCATCACGGCCGCCGCGAGCGAGCCGACCGGGAAGGACTTCGACTTCGACGGCAAGCAAGGCGAGACGACCCTCCTCGATTTCACCGCGACGCACGACGGCGCCGTCGACACGCGCGAAGCACGCGAGGTCGAGCGGCAACCGGGGTCATGCGCGCAGCCGGAGTCCTGCACACGCCTCGAGATCGACTTCAACGACTACAGGAAGACGTGCAAGTGAGGACGGCTCCCGGGCCCCCCCGATTGCAGCTATCCTCCCCGCATGCTCGAGATTCGCTTCGCTGACGGCGACGATGCGGCCACGATCCTTGGCTTCGTGCGGGCGCTCGCCGAGTACGAGAAGATGCCCCACGCCGTCGAGGTGGACGAGGCGACCCTCTCTGCGCAGCTCCGCTCCGCCTCACCCCCTTTCGAATGCCTCCTCGCGGAAGAAGGCGGACGCGCCGTCGGGTTTGCGCTGCTCTTTCACAGCTACTCGACATGGCGCGGCCGGCGCGGCATCTGGCTCGAGGATCTCTTCGTGCTGCCAGAGCGCAGGCGCGCGGGAGTGGGCAGGAAGCTTCTCGATCGCGTGGTGGAGCTGGCGCGCGAGCGGCAGTGTGGGCGCGTCGAATGGTCGGTCCTCAACTGGAATACGCCGGCGATCGACTTTTACCGGAGCTACGGCGCGACGCTTCTCGACGAGTGGCGCATCTGCCGGATGAACCTGGGCTACTGACGCCGGGCGCCCCTCGGCGCCGCGCCACCTGC
>CAYUAW010000489.1:0-5376 GCA_964442485.1 uncultured Polyangiaceae bacterium | reverse complement strand
GGAGCCGGACTGCGCAGCAGCGACTCGTACAGGTTGGCGTACGCCTCGGCGGAGCGGGTCCAGCCGAAATCGGCGCTCATTCCCGTACGCTGCAGCTTCTTCCACTGCGGCGCGTCGCGGAAGACGTCCATGGCGCGCGCGAGCGCGCCCCGGAGCCCCTCCGTCGAGGGTTCGTCGAAGGCAAACCCAGTCGCGAAGCCGTCGCGCAGCGCGCGCTCGTCGGCGTCCACGACGGAATCCGCGAGGCCCCCGGTGCGGCGCACGACGGGAGGGCTCCCGTAGCGCAAGGCGTAGAGCTGCGTGAGCCCGCAGGGCTCGGCGCGCGACGGCACGAGAATGGAGTCGCTGCCCGCCTGCACCAGGTGCGAGAGGACCTCGTCGTAGCCGACCATGGCGCCGACGGATTCGGGGTAGCGCATCGCGGACTCGGCGATGGCCGACATCAGGCGGGGCTCGCCGGAGCCGAGGACGGCGACCTGTGCGCCGCGCTCGACGAGCCACGGGATCAGCTCCACCACCCAGTCGATGCCCTTCTGCCAGATGAGCCGGCTGACGACGCCGAAGAGCGGCGTGCGGGGAGGGTCCGCGAGACCGAGCCGCTTGCGCAACGCGAGCTTCGCGGCTCGCTTGCCGCGAAAATCGTGAGCGAAGTAGTGGCGCGGCAAGTGCCGATCCGTCTCGGGGCTCCACTCCCCGTAGTCCACGCCGTTCAGGATGCCGGTTAGATCGGCGCTGCGCGTACGCAGGAGCCCCTCGAAGCCGCCCCCGCGACCGTCCTGCTGGATCTCGCGTGCGTAGGTGGGGCTCACGGTGGTGATGCGATCGGCGTAGTAGAGCGCAGCCTTCAAGAACGAGATGCGCCCGTAGAACTCCGCCCCGTACACGGAGAACGCCTGCCCGGGAAGCGAGAGCTCGGGAAAGACGCTGCGATCGAACGCGCCTGGGTAATCGATGCTGTGAATGGTGGCGACGCAGCGCGGGCTCGGGCGCCCCGCGAGCTTCACGTAGGCGACGGCAAGGCCCGCCTGCCAGTCGTGCGCGTGGAGGATGTCGGCACGAAGCTCGGGGTGATCGGACGTCGCCAGGCGCGCACCTGCCCAGCCGAGCGCGGCGAAGCGACGCGGGTTGTCGACGTAGTCATCGCCTAGCGCGTCCGCGTAGGGCCCGCCCTGCCGCTGGTAAAGCCCCGGACAATCGAGGACGTATATCGGCGAGCCGTCCCGAACGCGCGCGTCCAGGATCCGCGCCGGCCCGCCGCCGAAGAGGCCCGGATCGCGCACGACCTCGGACGCGTCGCGGATCGCGGCGAGCACGGCGGGATAGCCGGGCATGACGATGCGCGCGTCGATACCGAGGCCCCGAAGCGCGACGGTCAGGCCCGTCGCGACGTCAGCGAGCCCGCCCGTCTTGACGATTGGGTAGAGCTCGGAGACGACGTGGAGAGCGCGCAGCCTAGGCAAGGTTCGCCATTTTCAGCGTCCTCGAGACATCTACCGAAGGCGATCGAGCATGTCGCGCGTGATCAGGGTGATTCCGTGTGGTGTCCGGTGGAAGCGCGCCGCGTCCGCTTCCGGATCCTCGCCGACCACGAGGCCCTCCGGAATGACGACGCCGCGGTCGATGATGGCCCGACGCACGTGGGCCTTGCGACCGATCTGCACCTCCGGAAGGACGACCGTTTCCTCGACGACCGAGTACGAGTTCACGCGAACGCCGAAGGAGAGCAGGGAGCGCCGCACGGTGGCGCCGGAGACGATGCACCCGTCTGCGACGACGCTATCGACCGACATGCCCCGCCGTGTGGCGTCGTCGAAGACGAACTTCGCCGGAGCGAGCTGCAGGCGCTCGGTGAAGATGCGCCAGTCAGGATCGTACAGATCCAGGTCCGGCGTCACTCGTGTGAGATCGATGTTGGCCTCCCAGTAGGCATCGAGCGTCCCCACGTCCCGCCAGTACGGCGCGGCGCCTTCGCGCCGGATGCAGCTCGCGCCGAGCCGATGCGCGTAGACGCCGACGCGGTCGACGAGCTTCGGGAGGAAGTCACGACCGAAATCGTGGGTCGAATCCGGGTCCGCCGCGTCGAGGTCGAGCACGTCGTACAGGAAATCCGCCCGGCAGACGTAGATGCCCATGCTGGCGAGGCAGAGGTGCGGCTGGTGCGGCAAGCCCGGCGGGTCCCGCGGCTTCTCCAGGAAGCGCGTGATGCGATCTTTCTCATCGACGTCCATCACACCGAAACCGGAGGCTTCCTTGATGGGCACCTCCACGCATCCGACGCTCATGTCGGCGCCTCGCTCGGCGTGCTCGGCGAGCATCACCGAGTAGTCCATCTTGTAGACGTGGTCGCCGGCGAGGATGACGACGTATTCCGGGTTCTCGGCCCGCAAGATGTCGAGGTTCTGCCAGACGGCGTCCGCGGTGCCGCGGTACCACATCATCTCGTCGATGCGTTGCTGCGCCGGGAGCAGATCGACGAACTCGTTCAGCTCGCCCCGGAGAAAGTCCCAGGAGCGCTGGATGTGGCGCAGGAGACTGTGTGCCTTGTACTGGGTGAGGACGTAGATGCGACGGACGCCCGAATTGATGCAGTTCGACAGGGCGAAATCGATGATCCGGTACTTTCCCCCGAAGTGGACGGCCGGCTTGGCCCTCCGGTCCGTCAAGTGCGCTAGCCGCGCTCCCCGACCGCCCGCGAGGACGAGCGCGACGGACTTGCTTCCAAATCTTCCCGCGGCTGTTTCGACAGGCATCGCAATCCTTACCGGGGAATCATGCAATCGGAAGGCCACCCCGCGCAATCGCAGAAAGCGCATTCGATGAGGCGTTGTGGCGCGGGGCCATTCGCGCCATTCTGCACCACGGCCGTCTCGGGCAGAGTGCCCATGAGACATGCCACCGAAACAGCACGAAGATGACACCTCGCGAGCGCGCCTCCACGCCCCCGAACACTGACGACCGGACCGGCCTGACCCCGGACGTGCTCCGCCGCGCCGTCCTCGATCACCTGCATTACACGTTCGCGCGCGACCGGGAATCGGCGTCGCTGCGCGACCTGTACAACGCGATGGCGTGGGCGATGCGTGATCGCGTACTCAGTCGCTGGCTAGCGACGCGGGCCACGTATCGTAGCCTCGGGTCCAAGCGGCTCTACTACCTGTCGGCCGAGTACCTGCTCGGTCGCGCGATGGCTCAGAACCTGGACAGTCTGGGCCTTTACGAGACCGCCGAGCGGATGCTCGCCGACCAGGGCATCGCCCTCGGCGACATCCTCGAGAAGGAGCCGGACCCGGGGCTGGGCAATGGTGGCCTCGGCCGCCTCGCTGCGTGCTTCCTCGACTCGCTGGCAGCGCTATCGCTGCCCGGGTTCGGATACGGCATCCGCTACGAGTACGGCATCTTCGAGCAGAGGATAGAGAACGGCGAACAGGTCGAACGCGGGGACCAGTGGCTCCGCTACGGCAACCCGTGGGAGGTGCCGCGCTACGACCTGATGGTCAACGTGAGCTTCTACGGTCGCGTCGAGAAGCATATGGAGGGAGGCGTCGAGCGCTCTCGCTGGATCGATACCAAGCACGTGCTCGGCGTCCCTTACGACATCCCCGTGGCCGGCTTCCGGAACGGCACGGTGAACACCCTGCGCCTCTGGTCCGCGCGCGCCGCGGCGGAGTTCGATCTGCAGCTCTTCAACAGCGGTGACTTCCGAAGGGCCGTGGAAGAGAAGGTCACGAGCGAGACGATCTCGCGGGTGCTCTACCCAGCCGATCATTCCCTCGAGGGCAAGGAGCTGCGGCTCAAGCAGCAGTACTTCTTCGTCGCCTGCTCCATCTGGGACATCGTCCGCCGCTACAAGCTGCATCACTCGAACTTCGCGGAGCTCCCGAACAAGGTCCGCATCCAGATGAACGACACCCACCCCTCCGTCGCCGTGGCGGAGCTCATGCGTGTGCTCCTGGACGACGAGGGGCTTCCCTGGGACGAAGCGTGGAGCCTCACCGAGCGCTCGGTCGCCTACACGAATCACACCCTGATGCCGGAGGCGCTCGAGAAGTGGCCGGTCGGCATGTTCGAGCGGCTCCTGCCGCGTCACATGCAGATCATCTACGAGGTCAACGCGCGCCTCATGAGGAAGGCGCACATCCACTGGCCGGGTGATGCGGCTCGCCTCAAGCGCATGTCGATCATCGAGGAGGAGCCGGAGCGCGCGGTGCGCATGGCGAACCTCGCCGTCACCGGCTCGAACAAGGTCAACGGCGTCGCGGAGCTGCACTCCGAGCTCATCAAGAAGAACCTCTTCCCCGACTTCGCCGAGCTCTGGCCGGAGAAATTCCTGAACGAGACGAACGGCGTCACGCCGCGCCGCTGGCTGCGCATCGCGAACCCCGGGCTCTCCCGCATCTTCGACAGGCGCCTCGGCCCGGAGTGGCTCTCGAACCTCGCGAAGCTCGAGGAGCTGAAGAAGGCGACGGACACCTCGGCGTTCTACGACGAGCTCAACCAGGTCAAGCTCGACAACAAGCGTAGGCTCGCCGAGGTGGCGAAGCAGAAGGCCGGCGTCACCATCGACCCTCGCTCGATGTTCGTGGTGCAGGTGAAGAGAATCCACGAATACAAGCGGCAGATCCTGTGCTGCCTGCACATCATCGCGCTCTACCTCCGCATCAAGGATCAGCCGAACGCCGAGGTGGTCCCGACCACCTTCGTGTTCGCCGGGAAGGCCGCGCCCGGCTACGCCATGGCGAAGCAGCACATCCGGCTCATCTGCGACATCGCCGGCATCGTGAACGACGATCCGGTCGTCGGCGACAAGCTCCGCGTCGTCTTCCTTCCCAACTATGGCGTGACGCTGGCGGAGCGAATCATTCCCGCGGCCGACGTCTCATTGCAAATCTCGCTCGCCGGCACGGAGGCATCCGGGACGGGCAACATGAAGCTGTCCATGAACGGCGCGCTCACGGTGGGCACCCTCGACGGCGCGAACATCGAGCTGCGGGACGCCGTCGGCGCGGAGAACTTCTTCCTCTTCGGAATGACGGCCTCGACGGTGGAGGACGTGCGCAAGGCGGGCTACCGGCCGCGCGATCACGTCGACAAGAGCGAGATGCTGAGCCGCGTGGTCAAGCTTCTCGCCCAGGGCTTCTTCAGCCCGGACGACCCGTCGCGCGGCGCGGCGCTCGGCCGCTACCTCATCGAGAGCGACCCCTTCCTGGCCTGCGCCGATTTCGACGACTACCTCAGGTGCCAGGACGAGGTCGCGAAGGTGTACGTCCAGCATCCCGAGTGGATGCGGCGCGTGGTGCACAACATCGCGAGCATGGCGCCGTTCTCCAGCGACGAGACGATCCGGCGCTACGCCCGCGACATCTGGCAGCTCGAGCC
>CAYUAW010000488.1:0-5403 GCA_964442485.1 uncultured Polyangiaceae bacterium | reverse complement strand
ACCGAAAGGAACGCGATGACGAGGGGGAGCAACATCGATGAAGGGGACGGAGCGGTGCGGGGCTTGCCCGGTCAACCGCCGGAGAGGCTTTCGACCCGCACGACGTACTCTTGATCGCCGGCGGGCGCGACCCGTGGCAGCGGGGCCGGCGCCCAGATGTCCGGCGTGAGCGTCAGCGACACGCACGTTGCGGCGGCCGCATGCCCTTTCCGCTTCGCGGTCGCGAAGGGGCTCCTGGCGTCGTGCTCCGTTGCGTTGCCCTTCTCCGCGGCGTGGTGGACGCGGACGGGGTCGCCGGGCCCGCCGGGGCCGAGCGGAGTCACCTCGAGGACGGCGCCGTGGGCTCGCGGGGAAGGGTCCTCGACGACGAAGCGCACGGGGTCCGGGCTCGACGTGCAGAAGACGTCGACGTCGTGCATCCAGGCGAGCTTGCCGCGCATGGAGCCGCCGGGGCCGAGGGTGCTCGCCGAGGGCTCGCTGTCGTTCGGTTCCACCTCGAAGTCGGCGTCCGGCGTGCTCGGGCCGATGGAGAGCTCGTAAACGTCGGACACGTTCTCGAGCACGGGCGGCGGCGGCACTTCCTCGTACTGCTCCTGGTCCTGGAGGATGGTGATGAGGTAGTCGCTCGGGTCGAGCCGCAGGGCGGGGACCACGAGATCGCGCGCGGGCTGGCCGACGCAGAAGCGAAAGAGCGGCTCCTCGCTCGCGCCCCGGTAGAGAAGAACGCACGGCGCGATGTTCGGTAGCGCACGAAGCCCGAGGCGGACCGTGTTCGTCCCCTTCGGTACGGTGGTCCGGAAGAAGTCGCGGTCGCTTCGTTCCGCGTCGAGCCGCTGCCCGAGCTGCCCGCGCACCTTCTCGCCGAACGGGAGCGGGTTCGCGTCGGGGGCGCGGTTGTTCGGCTCCGCCTCGACTCCGGTGAAGGGCGCGGCGCGGCCCGAGCGAGCGCGGATCTGCCATGCACCGACGCCCACCGCGACGATCAGCGCGCCGCCGAGAGCCCAGGCCCACAGCTTGCCACGCGACAGACGACGCTCGTAGGTGTCCACGTCCTCGGTTGGAGGCGACGTGGACGCCGGCACGTTCGGAAGCTCGCCGGTGAACGGCCCGACGCGGGTTGCGCCCGGCTCGGAGCGGGCGGGCGGTGCGGCGCCGCCGGTTCTGATCTCGGTGAACGTGTCGATCGGCGCGAAGATGCGCTCGAAGGGAAGGGCCTCGGACTTGCCGAGCACGTCTTCCAGTCCTGCGAGCGCCTCGGTCGCGTTCTGCAGACGCTTGCCCGGCTCGCGGTCGACGCAGTGGGCGAACCAGGCGTCGAACTCCGGGCTGAGCGTCACCTGGCTGCCTAGCTCACGCGCGCGCTCGCTCGCGGGCACCATCGGATCGAACACGACCTCGCGCAGAATGGCCATCGCGCTGACGTCGGGGGCGTTGGCCGAACGCCAGTAGGGGAAGCCCGTCAGCAGCCTGAACGCGATGAGGCCGAGCGCCCAGACGTCGGACGCGGGGGTGATCGCCTTGCCGGCTTCGGTCTGTTCCGGCGCCATCCAGGTGGGCGTGCCGACGGCGTCCGTCACGTCCCGCTTCGTCTCGTGCACGATCTTCGCGATGCCGAAGTCGAGGATCTTCACCGTGAAGGGCACGCCGACGCGCCGTGCGGTCGCGAGGAAGACGTTCTCCGGCTTGAGATCGCGGTGGACCAGGCCGGTCACGTGCGCCGCCGCGAGGCCGTGGCAGAGCTGACGGAAGATCTCGAGCACCTGCGCGGGCGGCAGCGGCCCGAGCCGCTCGACGAAGCTGTCGAGGTCCTCGCCGCGCAGCAGCTCCATCGCGAGCCACGGCGTGTTCGTCTGCGCGTCGATGCCCGCTGCGACGACCTCGATGACGTGCTCGCTGTTCACCTGAGATGCGGCGCGCGCTTCCCGCGTGAAACGCTCGCGGGTGCGGTCGTCGCTCAGCAGCTGCGGCTGCATGATCTTCAGCGCGCGCTCTTTGCCCGTCGACAGCTGCCGCGCGACGTACACGGCCCCCATGCCACCCTCTGCCAGGAGGCCGACGATCTCGAAATCGCCGGCGAACATCGCCCCCTGGGTGAGGAGAAGCACGGACATCTTGGCGGGCCCCTCAATAGTACCGATTGGGCCCTGAGCCACCAGCTGCGTTCAATGCGTGTCGCCGGCGGGCACCGTTATCCATCGAGCAGCGGCAAAAACGAGCCCTGCGAGCGCGTAGCCGGCTGCCCAGGGCAGGGCGGGTGCCATTTTGCCGACTGCGTCACCCGGCGTGAAGCCGTAGGCGTGCATCAGGCCGCACGCGGACAGCAGGGCGCCGACCCAGCACCATATTGCCGCCTGGATGAGCTTCTGCTCGATCACGGCAACCGTCAGCGCAGAGAGGATCATGGCCGTGAAGATGAACCCCTGCTCGAGGGCGAAGGCGCCGTGAATGAAGGTGTCGCTCTGCTCGAACAGGGGCAGTAGCGCCGCGGAGAACGAGGGCCCACCCGGTGCTCCGTAGCCGGCGGCGCGCAGCCCGCTCTTCGCCATGAGCGCCCCCCACGCGCCCACGCCGGGCAGAAGGCCCATCACTACGGCAGGGGCGTGCGCGCGCGGCGTCGCCTCGAAGGCCTGGCTCGTGATGACGAGCCCGATCCACAGCACGATCGCCATGCCCGCTTCGATGGGGACGGCCCACGCGAGGAGCCCGAGGCTGCCGGTGAGCGCGATGGCCGTGAAGAACACGCCGTTGGCCACGGAGTAGCCGGTGCGCGCGCCCATCGCCTTCCAGCCCGGGTGCCCGATGTAGATCGTCGTTGGAAAGCACGATCCGAAGAGGCTTGCGGCGATCGAGCCGAGACCGTTCACGACCAGGGAGGGCGCGGTTGCATAAGCGTCGCCCGACGCCTCCGCGGATTCGATGTTCTGCAGCGAGCCCACCAGATTGAAGAGCCCCATCGGGACGATCACACCGAGGTAAGTCAGCGCGTGGCCGTCGGCGAGCGCGGTGAAGAGATCGCCGGCGGCCGGGAGCGGCGCGTGGAACGCGAGCGTCGCACGAGGGGCCGCGCCGTGCGGCGCGATACCGGTCGCCCACGCGAGCAGCGTCCCGACGACGACGGCGACGAGTCCGCCGGGCAGGCCGAACCGGAAGCGTCGCTTACCGAAGTAGACGACCAGCACGATCGCGAGCGTCGTCAGGCCGACGAGGGGCCGCGCGAACGTACGGAAGAGGAAGCCGAGGGAAATGAAGCCGAGGGCGATGCCGGCGAGCGTCGACAGGAGCGCGGCTCGGGGGGCGGCGCGCCGCAGGCGCTCCGCGACGGTCGCCCCGACGAGCTCGATGAGGCCCGAGCCGAAGCACGCGGCGAGGCCGGCCTGCCATGCGACGCGCGCGGGATCGGCCGCGCCGGCGGCCGTGGCGGCGAGCTTCGCCGGAAGCATGACGAGGAACACGTGAGCGAAGAGCGAGACGGTGTTGATGCCGTAGGGGAGGGCGCACGTCGCGCGCCCGGTGCGGCGCGCGAGCTCTCGCGCCTGATGCGCGTAGAAAAGATTGCCGACCAGGAGAGACACGGCGACGCCCGGCAGCACGCGCCCGTAGAGCAGCTCGTCCCCGAAGCCGAGCACCCCACGACACAGGCCGTCGATGAGCAGGAGCTGCACGAGGTTGTCGAGCGCGAGCCCGAAGAACCCGTCGATGTCGCCCCTGACGAACCAGCGCGTGACGCTCCCAGATTCCATTTAGCGTTGAGTCCGAAGTGTCCGGAAATGAAGGCGCCCCGGGGTTATCGAAGCAGCGACACGCGGAGCTGATGCGCGCCGGTCAGATAGCGCGAGCGGAGCATGAGCAGAAAAAGCAACGTGCTGATCGCGGTGGACGTCATGAGGAGGAAGAAGATGAGGATCTGATACTCGACGGCCACGAGGGGAGCCACGCCGGAGAGGATCTGGCCCGTCATCATGCCGGGGAGCTGGACCACACCGGCGACGGCGAAGCTGTTCAGCGTCGGGATCATGGAAGCCCGGAGCGCACGCGTGAGCATGGGGTGAACGCTCTCCGGACCGCTCAGACCGAGCGACAGCCGGGCCTCGATCTCGTCGATGCGGCTCCTCAGATCTTCCTGGAAACGTTCGCCGGCGAGGGAGGCGCCGTTCATCGCGTTACCGAGCAGCATGCCGGCGAAAGGAATCACGTATTGAGGATCCCACCAGGGCGCCGGGCGCACCACGACGGCGGTCATGAACACGACCCCGAGCGCCGTCCCGGCGCCGAGCGCGAGGCTCGCGAGCCAGCGGAGCCCCGGTAGCGGTCGACGAAGCCGTCCGACGCCCGCGCGTGCGGCGACGCCGAGCATCACCAGGAACGTCGCCACCACGAACTCCGGCCGCCGCACGGACAGGAGCGCGCCGAGGAAGTAGCCGACGAGCACGAGCTGCGCCGTTCCACGCAGCGACGACACGAGCGCCATGCGGCCGATCCGCAAGCGCAGCGCCTTCCCGAGGACGAGCAGGAGGACGAGCGAGAACCCGACCAGGACGAGCCGCCACCAGGGGATGGGCAGGACGGGATGCAGCATCAGCGGCCGTCGAGATATCTCGCGACGTCCCCGGGAGACGCGGCGGCATTGGCCACCCCGTCCTCGAGCAGCAAGACGGGCGCGTCGAGGCGTCGCACGAGTTCCGGCTGATGCGTCGCGGCGACGACCGACATCGAGCGACGGGCGGCGAGCGAGGTGATGAGCTCCGCGATGACGCCGAGCGACTTCGGATCGAGGGCGCTCGTGGGCTCATCCAGCAGGAGGACCGTGGGATCCCAGACCAGCGCGCGCGCGAGGCACATCCGCTGCCGCTCACCGACGGAGAGCTCGTCTGCGGCGCGGTCGAGGAAGGCCCGCGCCAGGCCGACGTCGTCGAGGGCTGCCGCGAGCGCGTCCTCCGGCGGTGCCGGCGTGGCGCGTGTGCGCGTGAGCAGATTGTCACGGACGGTGCCCTCGAAGGCTACCGGCGTTTGCCCGACGAGCGCCACCTTGCGACGGAGCGCGAGGGGGTCGTGCGCCGCGAGCTCCCGTCCCTCGAGCAAGATGGTTCCTGCGACTGGCTCGACCAGTCGATTCAATAAGCGCAGCAGCGTCGATTTGCCGCTGCCGGACCGACCGAGCACGACGAGCCGCCCGCCCCGCGGCACGCCGAAGCTCACGCCCGAGAGCACCTGGCCTTCCGCCCGCGCGCTTCCGTAGCCGGCGGCGACGTCGCGGCACTCGAGCGCGAACGCGGTCATGTCTGCGGCGATCCTACACCGAGTGGCACCCTGCCGAGGTGCGCCTGCGACGTGCACGCCGTGATCGACGCCAACCGACGTACGGACTGCGCGAGCGACAGCGAGAGGGACCGCCCCGTGAGGGGC
>CAYUAW010000487.1:0-5419 GCA_964442485.1 uncultured Polyangiaceae bacterium | reverse complement strand
GCCGTATTCCGCCTGCTGGTACTCCGACGCTTCGAACCACAGGTTCTCGCGAATGCGCACGGCGGCCGTGTAGCGAGGCTGGTTCTGCGTGGTGGAGTCGACGCGGACCTCGACGGGGCTGTTGGCGGCGAGCTGATTCAGCCCCATGGCGACGCCGCTGCCCAGCGCCACCGCACCGGCGCCACTCGCGTTGGCCTGCGTCCCGCTCGAGTCGCCCGCGTCCGACGAGCCTCCGAGCAGCAGGGCGAAGACCTCCGCCTCCGGGAGGGGCGGGTCGCTCCGTAGCGCGATCTTCGCGTCGCGCAGGGTTCCGGTGACCTCCACGTGGACCAGGCTGTCGTTCCCGGCGTGCGCGACCGCGTGCAGGTTCACGTGGGGATTGGCCGGGTCGCCGGTGTCGAACACGACCTTGCCGTCCTCCACCGAGAACACCTTGCCGAGCACCGGGATGCGCCCGCCCGGCACCAGGTCGATGGTGCCGGACGCGGCGGCCACCTGCCCCAGCTCCAGAACGGGCGACCCCGTCAGCCGCAGATCGACGTCCGCTCGCCGCAGGCTGACGGCGTTCCCGAGCGACAGAGAGAGCCGCCACGGCCGGGCGACGGGCTCGGGCGGCCCCGCCTTCTCGAACTGAACGATGGTCACGTCGGGATGGTCGCCCAGCTCCTGCACCTGACGCGCCGAAGCCTGCGGCAGCGCGAGCGACAGGGTCGGCAGCGCGATGTCCACCTGCATGCGGTCGCTCTCGCGCGTGAGCCGCGCGTCGGCGCGCCCGGTGATGCGGCCCTGCGGCGCGCCACGGAAGAGGATGGGCATGTCGTCGGCGTCTAGCTCGGCGGTGCCGCGAGTGACGCGCACGCCCTCGAGCACCAGGTCTGCAGTACCGCGCAGGTTCGGCTTCGAGGAGCGCACGCGTCCGACCACGTCGCGGATGGCAATCTGGGTGGTCGATCCGGAGCCGTGTGCGGAGGCGGTCGCGGAGAGATCGCTCACCTCCAGACCCAGCGCGTCGATGAGGACGTTGCCCTCCTTCAGGGTCGCGGTGCCCTCGACGCCGCCGCTCCATCCCGCCTCCTCACCGTTCTTCACCGGCAGGAGCTCGAGCGCGAGGTCAGCGTCGAGGCGCCCCCCGATACGGCTCAGGACGGAAGCGGCCGCCGGCGACAGCGCGACGGCAGGGAAATCCTGCGCCGACAGATGAGCCTGGATGGGCGAGGAGCGCCCGAGTTCCGGCAAGGGACCCTGCCACACGAGCGGCGCGCTGGCGCTCGCCTTCAGGCTACCGCGCTGGCCCTCGAGCGAGAGCGTGGCGTTTCCGGTCCCCCCGGAGGTGTA
Source organism: uncultured Polyangiaceae bacterium (assembly GCA_964442485.1). Classification (GTDB taxonomy): domain Bacteria; phylum Myxococcota_A; class Polyangia; order Polyangiales; family Polyangiaceae; genus DASZVB01. Next base: position 4,084 of record CAYUAW010000487.1, on the reverse strand, counting down.
GAGCTGGATGCGACCCTCGCCGAGGGCGGTGTGCTCGATGGCGGGGTTCACGACGCGCACGTCCCCGGCGAGGGAGCCTCCTCTGTCCGTGCGCGACAGCGTTGCGGTGCCGCTCAGGCTGCCGCTCAGCGCGCGATCTCCGGCGATGCCGACCGCATCGAGGGGCGTGCCGTCGAGCAAGAGCTGCGCGGTGCCGCGGAAGCTGTCCACGCCGCCGGGCAGCAGGCCGCGAACGGTGACGCTGCCGACGTCGCGGCCGGTGACCGCCGCCGAAGCGCGCATGGAGATGGCGCGCGTCGCCCATTCGTACTGGGCGTCCGCGTGCAGATCCACCGGGCGCCCCGCGCTGTCGGCTATCGTCAGGTCACGGGCCTGGGCGCTGACGAAGAGCGTCGGGTGCGCGAGGGTGCCGCGGAGGCTCGCGAGGCCCGTCACCGAGCCCCCGAGCCCGTGCTCTGCGAGGGGCGGGGGTAGGTCGGCGAACTTTCGTGACGGGACGGTGAGGACGATGTCGACCGGCGTGTCGACGAGCTGCGAGAGAGCGTGCGCCGGGTCGCCGACCAGCCGCGCGACGTCGATGCGCACCGCGCCGGTCGCGGTGCAGAGATCGCCGTGCGCGTCGACGGCGAGCGTCGTGCCGGTGCTGTCGCCGGTGGTAGCGTCGAATTGCCCTGTCGCGGTCAGATCGATGCCGCCGACATGGACGGGTTTCGTATCGGCCCCGGTGCGAAGCGACACGGCGAGCTCTCGCGTCGACACCGTGGCGAATGCGCTGGGCAGAGGCGTGGCGGCGCTCTTGCGCTCCAGGAGGACGCGGGCGTACGCGCGCCCGGCGATGGAATCGACGGGGCCGTCCTTCGGCAACAGGACGCTGAGCAGGTTGAGGCGCACGTCGCTCACCTGCACCTCGCCGGTACCCGTCGCCTTCAACCACGATGCGCGTTTCAGCGGCGAACCCCCGAGCTCGGTGTCGAAGGTCGTCCCGAAGGTGCCCACTCCGGCGACGAGCCCCGAGGCGCTGCCCGTCACGTGCTCCCCATCGAGGTCGGCCGAGAGCGAGAGAGAGAGACCGCCGACGGCGCCGAGGGTCGCGTTGCCGAGGCCGAGCGCGACGTGCCCGCGCGTGACGTCTCGCCCGATGGCGAGGTCCGTGCTGAGGCGCAGCGTTCCCGAGACTTCGCCGCGCGGCACGCCCATGGCGCGGCTCAGCGCATCGAGATCGACGCCTTCGCCCTCCGCGGTGACCTCGAGCAGCTCGGGCGCCACCCGGAGCTCGCCGGTGATGGCGCCGCCCGCGCCGGTAACGCGGACATTCTCGATCTCGGCCCGCCCCTCTGCGATATCGAGCGACGTGACGTCGCCCTCGATGTGTACTGGCCCTTGCTCGACGACGACACGCGTCTTCTCGAGGACGGGGCGAGGTGAGAGCCGGGCCGTGCCCGCGGCCTGCAACGAGGGGCCCGCGCTGCGAGCGAGCTCGGCGTCGAAATCGAGGGCACGGGCGGCGCCGCGCGCGTTGACGACCACGCGATCGAGATCGAACCCGGAGATCCGCGCGGATGACGCCTCGAGCCGCGCGCTGCCTCGCAGCCGATCGAGCGCGTCGAGCGACCCCGAGAAGTCTACGTGCACCCGCGCGCGACCGAGCTCGGCGCCCGTCGTCGCGATGGCGCCGAAGTCTCCGTCGACGGAGCCCTTCAGCGCCCGACCCTCGAGGTGAGCGTGCCCGCGCGCGCGACCGCGCCCGCGAACGCCGCGAAGCCCGAGGCGCGCGATCGATGCGAGCTCGACGTCGCTCGTCTCCGCGTTGACGTCCACGGCGAGGGTCGGACTGATCTCGAAGGATGCCCGGATCGGCAGGCCCGGCTCGTGAATCTCCAGCGAGCCCTTCACGGCGCCTCCAGCCATCGACGCTCGCGCGTCGATGGCCGGGACGACGTTGCCGTCCATCGTGGAGGGCGGCGTGCGAACCGTGAGCTCCGCGACGACGCCGTCGCCCTGGACGCGCGCATCGACGCTTCCGTCGAAGGAGACATCGGTCGAGGGTGCACCCGCGGCAAAGGCTCGCGCGTCCAGGTGCCTGCCACTCACTGCGAGCGTGCCGTGGACGTTGCCACCGACGTCGAGCGGACCTTCCATGGTCACCACGGCTCTTCCGGCCGTCGCGCGCACGTGCGTCGTCAGGTTCGGGAGATCGCCGCGCACGTCGGCATGCGCGGTCGCCGTCCCCGTGAGGGGCCAGCCGCTCGCGAGAGCGCGCGCCGACGCGGGCTTGATGCGTGGTGCATCCACCGAGACGTCCACGTGCGAGCCGTCGAGCGTGGCCGCAGCTCGGACCTCGACGTCGCCGACGAAGCCGTCGAACGTGGTCTGCAGCGGACCTGGCGCGCGCAGCGCGAAGGTGCCAGTGCCGTGGGCGCGGACGCGCTCGCCGAGCAGGACGATGCCGAAGCGATTGACGTCGACGATGACGCCGGTTGGCCCGCCACGCACGCGCCCCCTCACGCTCCGGAGGTTCGCTTCGGAGGGCGGCAGAGCAGGCAAGCGCGAGCGCACGACGGCCTCGCCGAGCTCGATGGACGGCAGGAACACCTCCGGCCCGTTCGTGGACGTGTCCGGTGCTCCCGGCGTCGCCGCCGTCGCGGGCGCCACCGCGTGGATGAGCGTGGGCTCCCCCGTTTTCGGATCGGCGAGCAGCGTCAGGATGGCGCTGCGAACCTGCACGTGGCTCACCACGAAGCCACCAGTGCTCGGCCCGAAGAGCAGATCGCGCGTGAGCGCGCGGAGCGACAGATCCACGCGCACGTCACGGAGCTCCACCACCGGATGTCCGTAGACGTCGAAGAGCGTGCCCTTCGTGAGCGCGACGTGGGTGAGGCTCACGCCCTCCAGCGTGGAGAGCTCGACACGGCCCGCGAGCGTTCCGCGCAGAGCGTTCTGCAGGAAACGCGCCGCGACCCTTCGCGAGGCCGGCAAGTCCGCGTGCAGCGCGAGCCCGGCGACCGTCGCAGCAATGAACACCGCGGCGAGGCCGAGCGCCGCGAGCGCGTGCGCCGCCCAGTGTTTCGAGAGACGGGGAGTGGGCATGCTGGACGCGGCGTGACGGCCGACGGAACCGAAATCCAGCAGATTGATAGCTCGATCATGGCGCTGGCGCGAACGAAAGCTTCTGTGAGGCGTCAGCGGCGCCGAGCCCAGGGTCGGCGTTCTTGCCGTATTCGTAGACGGTGACGTCTCCGCCGTTGCTCGAGCCCACGCGAGGATCGTCGTTCACGTTGAGCTGGAGCAGGATCCGGCTGAGCGACCCGCAGTCCGCCGGCGTGTAGGGTAGCGAGACGCTCGGCGCGTCGCACAGGAATGGCTCGTTGGTGTTCATCTCGAGCACGTACGAGGTGCCGGCCGGACCAGTGGCGTGCACCGTGCCCCCCGCGGAGTGAGGCTTCAGGCGGCCGTCCGACGTTTCATAGGTGACCTTTGCGAGGAACTGGACGTCGCCTTCCGGCAAGTTGCTCTTGCAGCCGGATTTCGGCAGGTCGCTTACGCTCAACGTCAGCTCCGTCGCGGTTCCGTCGTCCCACGTGCCGGCGTATTTCCGATTCGTCCACGCAGTCGCGATGGCAGTGGCGATTGACGGCTCCGGCGTGTCCAGAGCGACGGCTTGCTGGTCCGCCGCGCATCCAGTACTCGACCAGCTCGCGAAGGGCCCTGAACTACCGATGCCACCGTGGCCGCCCGGGAGCGGGGCACTCGTCTCGAGCCTGATGGTGCCGACGCAACCCGTCCCCACGGGGGCCACCGTGAACGAGAGCTCCACGTCGGTGTTCGAGCTCTTCGGTTTGATGGAGAGGTTTCCTCTCAGCTTGTCGGCGGGCACGCTGAACTCGAGCGAGCCGAGGGAGCCGCCCCCGAGTAACGCGGTGGTGGTCGTGTCCTCCGCGAAGGTTCCGTCGCTCGAGGAGAGCGTCACGTGTGCGTCGACCTGGAGCGACGTCGGGCAGAACGCGGCGCCGCCCGTGGACGGGACGAACTTCGCCGTGCTCTCGTCGACCGTCACGGTGACGGTCAGGTCGGTGTCCCCCGACGA
>CAYUAW010000486.1:0-5422 GCA_964442485.1 uncultured Polyangiaceae bacterium | reverse complement strand
GGCGCGGAGAAATAGTCGTTCGTGCCGCGCACGCTCGGCGTGCAAGCGGCGGGATCGGAGTCGGCGGTGGTCACCACGGTGGACGTGAAGACGATGTCGGAGACCGGCTGCTTGCCCGTCGGGGCTTCGATCGAGAAGATGACCCAGTTCTGCGCCTGACCCTTCAGGTCGAAGTCGAACGACACCTTCTTTCCCGTCTCGTCGTCGGTGACGCTCTGACTCCAGGTCGTACCGTTGAGCGTCATCAGGATGTGGAGGTTGTCGCCGACCGAAACGGTCATTCCCGGCCCGCCCTTGCAACCCGTGAACCCGGATGCGCTGCCGAGCGTGTTCACGTACTGCGCCGAGATCCACCAGTCGGCGTAGTTGTTCGGCGCGTTCGGTGCGCAGGTGCCACCCCACGTCAGCACCGGCTGCAGCACCCCCGTCCCGATGGGGTTGTAGTTCGCGCTGCCGTTCAGGGGCTCGAGACCCGGCCACAGGAAGAGCGTTCCGCCCGGCGTCGGCTTCGCGGGCACGACGAGCGTCGTCTCGAGCGAGGTGATGTGCGTCTTCGTGGAAGTCGTGAACTGGATGCCGCCGTAGCCGCTCGCCCGCGTCTTCGAGCCCGCGTCGCTCGCCGGGCCCATCATGCCCCCCGCGCACGGATCGTCCGTACCGGCGCCGCCGCTGCCCGCGGAGCCCGCAGCGCCGCTCGCACCCGCCGCGCCCGCAGCACCGCCAGCGCCAGAAGCGCCGATGGTGCCGCCGGTTCCGCTCGCGCCGGCGTTGCCGACCCCGCCCGCTGCGGAAGAGCCGCCCGCGCCCGGTGTTCCACCCATCGTCGTCGGTGCGCCGCCGATGAGTGCTCCCCCGCTTCCGGGTGGCGTCGCACCACCCGCGCCGACCGGCGTCGCTCCCCCGGCGCCACCGCTCTGGGCCACGGCGGTCGAGCCGCCGCCACCGCCGATGACCCCCCCTGCGCCACCGAGCCCCGGCGAACCCGTACCTCCGGCGCCGGTCACGTCCCCCTGACCGTCCGAGGATCCGCAGGCTGCACACGTGGCACCCGCAACGATGCATGACAGGAAGAGCTGCTTGAAGGACTGCATGGCGTGCGAAGTGGTCGTGATGGAACCTACGTATAGTCGCTCAGCGACGCCGCCGCGGCTCGGATCCACAGACACGCTAGCGCCGTGAGCCAGTGCGGTAGCATCCTCGACACGACGGGGTCCGCCGCGATGCACCCGAGCGGAGTTCGCAGAGCCGCGCTCACACCTGGACTGGTGAATTACAGCGCGGACATCAACGCGAGCTCGAGGCCTCGTCCGTACCCGTTACCATCCGATGCTGTGCATGGACGATCGGCCGGTTCGGCGTCCCGTCGAGCCCGAAAGCATGCTCCCGGAACGTGGGAAGCCCTGCGGGAAGTACGACGCCCTTCTGCGCGGAGCGCGTGAAGATGTGGCGACAGTTCTCCGGGCCCCGGTCGAACCAGTTAGGATCGTCGAACGTGCCGCCGCACAGACCGAGGACATCCGGAAACCTCTGGAAGCCGAGGTAGAGGGTCGTGCCGCAGCTACCACAGAAGTTCACGGAGACGCGCATCCCGCTTCCGTCCGAGCGATGGTCGTAGGTCCTGGGCGCCGCTCCCGAGAAGACGACGGCGTCTCGCCTGAAGATGGGTTCGACGAGGAACGCAGACCCGGTGAGCCGCTGGCAGAACGTGCAGTGACACACGGTCATCCAGACGGGGTTGGCCGTCGTCTCGTAGCGAATGTCGCGACACAGGCACCCACCTTCATGAACGGTCGACATGGGGATACTCCTACTTCGGGCGATGCGATTCACGTCAGCTTCGAACCGGATTCCGGCAGAGAGAAGAAGAACGTGGCGCCGGAGGCGACCGCCGCCTCCGCCCAGATGCGGCCCCCGTGCCGTGAAATGATTCGTTGCACGGTGGCGAGACCGATCCCGGTGCCCTCGAACTCGCTCTGGCGGTGAAACCGCTGGAACGGCGCGAACAGCTTCTCGGCGCGACTCGAATCGAACCCCGCACCGTTGTCGCGCACGAAGAAGACGGGCTCGTCCGCCGGGTGACGGCCGAATTCGATGCGCGGCGCTGCGGTGTGGGAAGTGTATTTCCAGGCGTTGCCGAGCAGGTTGACGAGCGCAATGCGGAGGATCGATGTGTCTCCCCGGGCGCCCAGGTCGTCCGCGATGTCGACGGTCACTGCTCGGGTCGGGTCCGCGCTCCGCAGCTCGGAGACGACGTCGCGCGCCAGCGCCGACAGGTTCACGGAAGACGTCCTGAGCGATGCTCGGGTGATCCGGGCGAGCTCCAGCATCGAGTCGATCATGACCGTCATTCGTGAGACGGCGGTCTGGATCCGCTGCAGGTAGTCGCGCCCGGCGTCGTCCAGCAGGTTGGAATAATCGGCGGCGATCACCTGGGCGAACCCCTGGATGGCCCTGAGCGGCGCTCGAAGGTCGTGCGAGACCGAGTAGCTGAACGAATCCAGCTCATGGTTGGTGCGCTCGAGCTCCGCTATCCAAGCACGCCGCGATGTCGCAAGCTCCACGTGCGTCCGCACCCGCGCGAGGAGCTCGCGCGCCGAGAAGGGCTTCACGAGATAGTCGTCCGCTCCCGCATCGAGGCCGTCGATGGCTGACTCTTCACCGGCGCGCGCCGAGAGCAGGATCACGGGAATGGAGGCGGTCTTCGGATTCGCGCGCAATCGTCGGACGAGCCCGAAGCCATCGAGCCGCGGCATCATGACGTCGCTCACCACGATGTCCGGCGCGACCTCGTCGATCTTCTCCAGCGCCGCTTGCCCGTCGGACGCCGTCACCACCTCGTGCGCGGAATGCAGCAACTTGGAGAGGTATTGGCGGAGGTCTGCGTTGTCGTCCACGACGAGGACGCGTGCGCGCTTTTCGTCCTGTTCGCTCGCCGGCCGAACGCCGTCGCCCTGCCCGCTCACGTTCGGCGGGGGTTCGAGCAGGGCCTCCCCTGGAGGCGACGAAACCCAGCGCGACGCCTCCGAGGCGTACGCCATCGGATCGCGGCCAGGGTTCTGCGTGGACGGTGCATTCGACAGCGCATCGGCCGGCAAATGCGCAGTGCCCTTCGGAATCTCGACCTTGAAGCGAGTGCCGGAGCCGACAACGCTCTCCACCGAGACGCGCCCGCCGTGGAGCGCGCAGAGCTCCCGGACGAGCGCGAGGCCGATGCCGCTCCCCTCGTGAGTACGCGCCGAGGCGTCGGGCACACGATGGAAGCGGTCGAAGATCTTCGGTAGCTCAGTCTCGGGAATGCCGACGCCGGTGTCCGAAACTTCGAGCACCGCGCTCGTCGCCTCTTCCCGGACGCGCACGGCGATCTCTCCCCGGTGCGTGAACTTGAACGCGTTCGACACGAGGTTCGGGACGATCTTCTCCCACATGTCCCGGTCGACCCAGACGGGCTCCGAGAGCCGTGAACACTCGACGACCAGGCGGAGCCCTGCCTTGTCGACCGCGGACTGGAACATGCCGGCGAGCTGCGCGGTCAGGGCGCCGATGTCGGTCGGGGCGAACCTTGCGTGCAGACGGCCCGCTTCGGCCCGCGAAAAATCGAGGAGGGCGTTGACCAGCTTGAGAAGGCGCAGGGCGTGGGCGTGGGCGAGCTCCATGCGAGCTCTTTGCTCGGGCCCGAGGACCTCTCCGGTGTCGGCGAGGCCGTCCTCGAGCGGGCCCAGCATCAACGTCAGCGGCGTCCGGAATTCATGGCTCACGTTGTTGAAGAACGTGGTCTTGGCTGTGTCCAGCTCGCCGAGCCTGGCGTTTGCGTCCCGCAGCTCGCGATTGGCGACCGACAGCTCGCGGCTGCGGGCGATCACCTCGCGCTCCATCGCTCGAGTGCGATCGCGCAGCTCCTCACCGACCTCGCTGGCACGGACGAGCTCCGTCACGTCCTCGACGCGGTGAAGGATGTACTTCACCTCACCGGACGAGGACAGCACCGGGAGATTCCTGGGGCTCCAGTATTTCACCTCGAAGGTCCCGTCGGGCCCCCGGATGTCGTACTTCTGCACCGCCATCGTGTCGGCGCTGCGAGTCGAGAGAACGCGATCGAGCGACGTGCGCAGGTTCCGGGCGCCCGTCGCGCCGGGGTCGTCCGGGTTGTCGGGGAACAGCTCGAAGAGACCCCGCCCGACGAGCTGCTCGCGCGTCGTGTGCGTCGCCAGCAAGCGAGCGCGCGTCGCCCCGACCATCGTGTAGGTCGGAGCGTCCGGCAGGAGGACGAGCAGTATGTCCGGGGACTCCTCGAACAAGAGCTGGAAGTCGAGCTCTTCTCCAGTCATCACATCACGATAGATCGGATCGAATCTTCGATGTAGCCGGCCCGCGCGGGCCGGGGGAGACCCCCACCGGCACTCCTGCGACCACGGAGGTCGGCACGCAATCCCCGGTGTCCCCGCTGCAGCACTCCGCCTGGTTCTGCCCGAACATCGGGCAGCGGCCGTCGAGGCACGCAGCGTGGCCGTGGACGTAGCCGAGCGGTGACCGGCAGAACGCACAGTGCATCGTTCCGATCTACGCCAGGACGGCGGCAATGTCAGCCGCCCGCGGACATGTGTCGGCGCGCGCGTCCTCGCTCGAGCGGGATATGATGCGCGGATGCGCGGCCTCGTCTCGCTGACGGTCATCGTCCTCGCTGGATGCGCTCTGGAGCCGAAGCCGCCCGCAACCGTCGAGGTGAACGCCGTCCCGCAAGCCCCGATGCCCGGTCCGTCACCGCCTGCCCCGTCACCGCCTGCCGTGTCCTCCGCCGCGTCACCCCTCGACACGCCGCCGACCGAGTCGGTCGCGCCGTCGACGACGGCACCGTCGCCAGTGCCCGACCCGTCACCACCCGCCACGGCACCGGCCCCGACGGGGGCAGAGCGCGAGTGCGCCGCGCGCGGCGGAACCATCCAGCCCGTATGCATGCTGGGCGAGCTCGCGTGCGTCATTCGCTACCGCGACGGCGGGAAGCTCTGCTGCGACAAGCGCGACTGCACGGGGGAGTGCCTGTACGAAGGACCCGAGCCCCCGCCGGCGAAGGCAACCGGAAAGTGCGCGCGCACGAGCGACCCCTGCGGTTGCAAGGCGCTCATCCATCACGGACAGGTCGAGCCCACGCTCTGCGCGGATTAGCCTCAGCGCACCGACACACGCGCGTACGCCGGCTGATACCAGTACACCCAGCCGGCGCGTGTCACGATGCGGACCGTCGTGAAACCGTGCGTGCTCTCGAGCTCGGGAGGAGCCCCGTGACGGCGCGCTCGCACACGCCCGGAGACGACGCCGTCGCGGGGCGCCACTTCGCGCGCTCGGACCAGGAGCCCAGATAGTCCGACGCGCACGGGGTCGTCGAGCACCCCCTCGCCTCGCTCTCCGACCAGAACCCCTCGCACCA
>CAYUAW010000485.1:4321-5430 GCA_964442485.1 uncultured Polyangiaceae bacterium | reverse complement strand
GAGCTCGGTCACCCGGCAGCCAGGCCGGGTTAGGGTATGCGCGTGCTGCGCGTTCCCCCCGGCGACGACCAACTGAGAGCGCTTGTCGGGGTGGAGCTGCCGTCCACGGTGTACCCGGACGTCACCTTCCGCCTCGAGCGCACGCTCGGCGCCGGCAGCATGGCGATCGCGTTCCTGGTGGAGCGCCGTTCCAACACTGGCACCGGCGTCGCCGTCATCAAGATGGCGCGCCCGGAGTTCGTCCGGGCGGCGGCCGAGACCGCGCTGCTCACGATCCGCAAGGAGTCCGTTGCGCTCGGCCGCCTGAACGAGCGCGTGCCGCCCACGCCGTTCGTCGTTCGGTTCATCGAGAGCGGCGAGACGGAGGTGTCGTACGGAGCCTTGAAGCTCGTCCTGCCGTGGCTCGCGATGGAATACGTTCACGGCGAAACCCTCGACGTGCGCATCCAGCGCGCCCTGCGCACCAACGGGTGCGCGTTCGAGCCCGAGCGAGCCGCGCGCGCAGTGGACGCGATCGCCTCGGGGCTCGACGCCGTGCACTCGGTGGACGTGCTCCACCGGGACATCAAGCCGAACAACGTCCTCTGCTGCGGCGAGCCGCCGGACGAGGCGTTCAAGATCTCCGACTTCGGTGTCGCGCGACCGGTTGGTCTCCGGCAGACCTTCGTGCAGGGGTCCATGGGCACTCCGGGCTACGCGTCGCCCGAGCAGATCGTCATGGACGAGAAGACGATCGGGCCGGCGTCCGACGTCTTCAGCCTGGCCGCGACCACGTTCTCGATCCTCACGGGCGAGGAGCTCTTCATCGGCGACAGCGTCATGCGCGTCCTCGAGCTGGCGCGCGCTCGACCGCGGCGCAGCATCCGCGAGTGCTCCGGTCTGTGCGAGGAGCTCAAGAACCACCCGAACGCCTGCGCGCAGATCGATGCGGCCATCGCGTTCGGCACCGCGCCGGATGCCCGCGACCGGCCGCAGTCGAGCGGCCTCTTCGGCGCGATGATCACCTCGGCCCTGCGCGCGGACAGTGTCCGGGCCGAGTTCCCCGCTTCGCGAAGGCACCGGACCGATCGCTTCTCGGTGCGCTCGTCGGCGAGCTGGAACTGGAAGGT
>CAYUAW010000485.1:0-4221 GCA_964442485.1 uncultured Polyangiaceae bacterium | reverse complement strand
GTCAGCGGCAATCCGGACGACATCGCCGTCGCCGTCGGTTCTTTCGAGGATCACGCGCCGCTCCTGTTCGGCATGTCGGGCAAGCGGTGGCTGCGCGAGCTACCGATCCCGGACGCGACGTCCCTGATGGGCCTGTCGCGCTTCGACGAGGAGCACTGGATCGTCGTCGGTCGCAAGCGAGAGGGCGGCGCGTTCGCGGGGCTCTACGATCCGCTGAGGTGGGAGATCCACCCGGTCCCGGCGCCCAACGTGCGGACGTTCACCGCGTGCGCGGCGGTTGCGGAGGTCGGCGTGGGCGTCATCGTCGGGGCCGAGGGCAGCGCCCTGCGAGTCAGTGCGGGTTCTCTGGAGCAGTCGGTCGTCCCAGGCGCACCGGATCTTTCCGCCGTCGTGGTCGAGCCGAACCAGCGCGCCTGGACGACGAGCCTCGGCCGCATGTGGGTGCAAACCCCGCAAGATCCGCGGCGCTGGTCGCTCGCGTGGCAGGACGCGGGCTGGCGGGTGCCGATCATCAGCCTCTTCGCGGACGGAAGACGGGTGCTCGGCGTCGCCGCCGATGGCGCCGTCATCGAAGGGTGTGAATACTGAGGGCGCGATGCGCGTCGTGCTCCTCTATCCGCCCCCCTGGAAGATCCCTGCGCCCGGCGAGGCGCCCGACGCGAACGGGGACGGCCCTCCCGAAGGCTACCGGGACGGCGATCTCGACGCCGATTTCCACCAGACCCCCTACGGCCTCTTCTCGCTCGGGGCCCAGGCGATGCGCGCCGGACACGCGGTGAAGGTCCTCAACCTGTCCGCCTTCTCGTGGCGCCGCGTGGAGGAGGTGCTCGCGGCGCTCGACGCGGACGTCTTCGGGATGTCCTGCTGGACGGCGAATCGCCGCGGCGTCGCGCTCGTCGCGAAGCTCCTGCGCAAGCTGCACCCCCGCACACACGTGGTGATCGGCGGGCCGCACGCCACGCCGCTCGCCGAGGAGATGCTCGCGCATCATCCGGAGATCGACACCGTCGTGACCGGGGAAGGCGACGTCACGTTCCTCGAGCTCGTGACGCGGCTCGAGGCGGGCGCGCCGACCACGGGGATCGACGGCACCGTCTACCGCGACGGCGGCCGCATCTCGCGGGCGAAGGAGCGCGCGTCGGTGCCGGAGCTCGACGCGCTCGCCTCGCCGCACGACTACTTCGCGACGCACATCGTCATGACGTCCCGCGGGTGCCCGTGGCAATGCACGTTCTGCGGCGCCGAGACGACGTGGGGCAGGGGCTTCCGCGGTCAGTCCGTGCCCTACGTCCTCGATTCGCTCGAGAGCGCGCTCGCGCGGCTGCCGGTGCGCATGATCCAGATCAAGGACGACACCTTCACCACGAACAAGAAGCGGGTCATCGAGATCTGCCGCGGCATTCGCGAGCGCAAGCTCGACTTCTTCTGGAGCTGCGACACGCGCGTGGACGTGCTGTCGGAGGAGCTCCTCCGCGAGATGCGCCTCGCCGGCTGCGAGCGCCTGAGCCTTGGCGTGGAGTCCGGTTCCGCCGCCATCCTGAAGGCGATCAACAAGAAGATCACCGTCGAGCAGATCATCCGCTCCACGGAGCTCGCGAAGCGCTACGGCATCGAGGTCCGCTACTACATGATGCTCGGCAACCGCGGCGAGACGCGGGAGACCTTCGCAGAGACGCTCCGCTTTCTGGAGCGCGCCCGGCCGCATCAGTACCTGTTCTCGTGTCTCTCCATCTACCCCGGCACGCTCGACTTCGACGACGCGGAGAAGGCTGGGTGGCTCGACCGCGAGGTGTACTTCACGGGCAGCTTCCAGGAGTTCAAGACACCGTTCGACGCCTCGCCGGAGGACACCGCGCTGATGAGCGACTGGTTCGAGAAGAACCGCGGCCTCCAGGTGATGTACCGCCCGGACGCTGACGCGTGCCGCGCGGTGCTCGAACGCCTCGGCGGCGACCATCACGGCGCGCACATGGACCTCGCTGGCGCGCTTTACCGCGAAGGCGCGCTCGCGGAGGCGAGCGACCATGCCCGGCGCGCGCTCGAGCTCGGATATCCGGCGCCCGGCCTCGCGTACTCCCTGCTTGCCTGCGTCGCCGCGGCCCAGCACGACCACGCCGCCGTGGAGGAGCACCTGCGGCAGGCCCTGCGACGCGATCCGCAGCACTGGGTGGTGGCCCGCAACGCCGAGGCGTTCCGCGTCTTCCTCGCCGGGGGAGGCGCCGCCGCGGGACGAAAGCTGGAGCTCCTTGCCGAGCACGGGTTCTCGCTCTTCGAGCGTACGGTCCAGCCCACCTTGCCCGGGCCCTTGCCGGAGGATTTCGCGAGCTGGTCCGATCCGTCCCTGGGTGGCGTGAAGCCCTCGCCGCGCGTCACCGACTTCGTGTGGAAGCCGGACACGCGGGTGCGGCTGCCGATGGTCTCGCCGTAGTACCCGTCACTCGTCGAGGAAGGCGTTCAGCCGTTCCAGCTCCGCGGGAGTGAGCACCTCGGCGAGCCACTCCACGAGCGCGGGCCTCTCGAAGAAGAGCTTGCGATCGGGGTGGCCGGAGTCCCGGATCACGCGCACGAACTGCAGCACGGCGGTCGGCGACTCGTTCGCCGCAAGGGTGGCGCTGCGCTCGGTGCGCGCGTTCACCTGGCCGATGCCTTCGGCCATCCGCGTCACGGCGTCGGGGGACATGACGGGGCACTTTCGCCAGTCGACTATCACGACCGAGCGCGTCGAAGCGTCGAGCTTCGCGGTCTCCCGCGAGATTTCCTCGAAGATCCGGTTCACGTCCTCCGCGGTCCGATACCCGGCTTCGGCGCGGATCTCGAGGAGCCGGCCCGTGCGAATCACTGCCGTGTTCCGCGGCCCCGCCGTCACCGAACGCTGGCTTTGCGCCATCCCGTCGAACAGTGGCTTCATGCTCAGCGTCCCATCGCCCAGTCGTCGTTGACCTCGAGCACGTAGCGGCCGCCGCTCTTCAGATCGACGTGCTTCACGAGCTGCTCGCGATGGTCGTGCGCGACGAGCAAGAGGTCGTAGCGGGCAGCTCCAAGGTGCAGCCCCTTCCACGTGCTGCCCTCGGGGATGCCGGCGTTGCCGAGCTGATCGTCGCCCCAGAGCGCCTCGTCCGCGCTCGACCCCGGGGATGCGCCGGCTTCGCGGGCGTGGTCGACGGCTTCCGTCTTGGCCACGTAGAGCTTCTCGATGCTGTTCCCGCTCGAGTTCTTGATGGCGACCTCCGCGTCGCCGTCGCCGGTGGGCTTGCCCCTGCTGTGGAGCACGGAGAGCGTGCCACCACCGCAGCCGGCGAGCAGGAGGAGGGCAAGGGCCGTCGCGGCCGTGCGAAGTCCGGACATGACCCATGACCATAGCGCGCGGACGCGCCGCGAGCGACGCCGTGTTGGCACTACCGTCAGGGTCTTTGGCAGGACAGATCTCGGTCCGCGCGCATGGCCACGAGCCACGGGAAGAACCGGCGGGGCCGGCGCCAGCTGCGTTTCAGGTCGAATTCGATCGCGAGGCGTCGATAGGAATCCTCTGAATGGAGGACGTCGGAAATTGGTCGATTGCGGCTCAGAGACTGGCGTTTCTGACAGTAGTATCAAAAGCACCGCTGCCGTGGACCTTTGCGAGACCATCCTGCGCCATACCGAGGTCGCACCCGCGCGCCTCTGCCCGGAGATCCGCCTCCATCTGGTCACAGGCGACTGCCGGCTTTTCCGGGCGACCGAGGAAGAGGCTGCGCGCGCCGGCTTGATCGAACCGTACTGGGCCTTCTCGTGGGCGGGTGGTCAGGCGCTCGCGCGCTATCTCCTCGACGACCCGTCCCGGGTGGCCGGGAAATCGGTGCTGGATTTCGGGGCAGGCGGGGCCGTCGAGGGGATCGCGGCGGCCATGGCGGGAGCCCGGGTGCTCGCGGCCGACATCGACCCCATGGCCGTCGAAGCCGCGCGCCTCAACGCGAAGCTTGCCGGCGTCTCTCTCGAGACGACGACGGAGGATCTCGTCGGCCGTGACGATCTCGCGTTCGACGTCGTGCTCGCCGGCGACGTCTTCTACGGCTACGATATGGCCACTCCACTTGCCACATGGCTTCGTTCCCTTGCTGCTCGGGGTGCGACGGTGCTCATCGGCGACCCCGACCGCGGCTTTCTCGACACCACCGGCCTCGAGCCGCTCGCGCGTTACGACGCTCCCGCGGACAACGACGCCGACGGTTCGTTCCTGCGCCC
>CAYUAW010000484.1:0-5449 GCA_964442485.1 uncultured Polyangiaceae bacterium | reverse complement strand
CGCTCGCGAGCTCGGTCGATCCAGCCGAGAATGGCGGCGGGCCCCGCTCCGGCGGGGGCGTCGCCGGCGACGCCGAGCGCCCAGATCTCCAGCTCGGCGGGGTTGTACGCACTCGGCGCCGCCACGGCCCCGGCGACCGGGCGGCCTTCATGCTCTGCGACGAACAATCCCCCGCGGAGCTGCCCGAAGCGCAGCAGCGCGCGTCCCGTCCTGAGTGCGCGCTCACCGTGGCGTCGCTCGAGCATCGGGTCGTACAGCACGGACTTGAACAGGTCGAGGTCGCGCGCGTCGCGCGTGAACCGGAGCGACACGCCGCTCGCGCGGGCACGACGTGCCACACGCCGCTCGAAAGTGGAAGGCTCGCGGTCGAGTCGTTGACGATGGTGGACGTAGCGCGGCAAGACGAGCCACCCCGTGCCCGCCCAGTCATCCGCCTCTTCGGACGGAACCAGACGAAGCTCGACGTCGCAAGCGACGCTCCCGGGTGCTCCTGCCCCGTCCTCCTCACGGAGCGGGCCGGCGCCGAGACGATCGAGCAGCCAGCGTGACAGCCGGTCGGGGGACCCGAGATAGGCGAGCCGGACGGCGCCGGCGTCCGACCGAGCTTCACCGACGAGCCACGCTCGCCCCCGATGCCGTCGCGCGAGAAGCTCCACGGCGCGCGCGACCGTGGGCGCACGCCGGAGCAGCGACGTGAATACCAGATACGAGACGAGCCCGGGTACGCCGTCGAGCACGCGTTCGAGGCGAGCCCCGAACGAAGAGCAGAGCTCTGGCAGGGCCATCGTCGTTCACGCTACCACACCCGCATTCCTGTAAGCTCGTCCGGTCATGGCGAGGCCCGCGAGCTTGCGAGTCCTCCGGCGCGAGGAGTCGTTCGACGCCCCACCCGGGCGGGTCGCCGTCAGCCGCCGCGTCGCCCTGGTCTGCACGCCGTTCCAGACCATCACCCTGCCGTCGCTCGCGCTCGGGACGCTTGCGCCGCTGCTCCGTCAGCAGGGCCATCACGTCGACGTGATGCACTTGAATCTCGACCTCGCCGCGCGCATCGGCGTCGGCCTCCACGAAGAGCTGGGCGCTTACGACGCCTGGCTCCGGCTCCTCGGCGAGTGGCTCTTCGCCGACGAGCGCGTCGCGCCCGGCGCTCTGACCGAGCGCGACTATGGCGCGTACCTCCGTGCCCATCGCTGGCGCGAGCGTGCACCCGCCCTCGAGCACCTCGATCTCGCTGCGCTGCGCCGAGAGGCGAGCGACGCAATCGACCGCTGGTTTCACGCTCACGACTGGAGCTCCTACGACGTCGTGGGCTTCAACGTGATGTTCCAGCAGCTCAACGCCTCGCTGCGGCTCGGCGCGCGGATCAAGGACGCCTCTCCGGGCACTCGGATCATCCTCGGCGGCTCGGCGATGGAAGTCCCGATGGGGCAACCCGTGCTGGATCGCCACGACTGGCTCGACGCAGTCTTCAGCGGCTACGCGGAGCGCACACTTCCCAGCTACGTGGCGACGCTCCCTCCGCGCCTTCATCGCGTCGTCACCCAGGAGACACGGGTCGAGATGGACGAGCTCCCCGTCCCCGATTTCTCGTCGTTCTTCGAGGCAGTGAAGGCGACGGGGCTCGAAGGGACGGCCGTGTTCAGCGTGCCCATCGAGACGTCGCGCGGCTGCTGGTGGGGGGAACGCAATCACTGCATCTTCTGCGGCCTGAACGCGCGCGACATGGCACAGCGCAACAAGAGCGGCGCCCGCGTCTTCACCGAAGTGGTCGAACAATCCCGCCATGGCAAGCCGTTCTTCGCCACCGACAACATCCTGCCGCTCGAGTACTTCGACGGGCTCTTCGACCGACTGATCGCCGAGGGCGTTCCGTTCGACACGTTCTACGAGACGAAGAGCAACCTGAGGCTCGCGGAGCTCCGGAAGCTCCGGCGCGCCGGCGTCAGCAGCCTGCAGCCCGGCATCGAGAGCCTCTCCACGCCCATCTTGCGGGAGATGAAGAAGGGCGTCTCCGCGGCGCAGAACATCTGGTTCTTGCGCGCGGCCGAGGAGCTCGGCTTCGGTG
The DNA here is from genome assembly GCA_964442485.1 of uncultured Polyangiaceae bacterium. GTDB lineage: Bacteria > Myxococcota_A > Polyangia > Polyangiales > Polyangiaceae > DASZVB01. The sequence goes on along the minus strand of CAYUAW010000484.1, from coordinate 3,387 downwards.
TCGCGTGGTCCATCCTCTACGGATTTCCCTCGGAATCCCCCGCCGAGTACGAGGCAATGGCGAAGCTTCTGCCGGCGCTCGCACACCTCCCGCCGCCGCTCCGTCCCGCCCCCGTCCTGCTCGAGCGTTTCAGCCCGCTCTTCGAACGCGCCTCGTCGTACGGGTTTTCGAATCTTCGCCCGACCGACGCACACCGTGCGGCCTTCGGCGCCGCCCCCGGGCTCGCCGAGCGCGCCTACGTGTTCGACTTCGAGTACGAAGACGCGCGCGAACCCGATCGCTACACGAAGGCATTGAACGGCGCTGTCAGCGACTGGATGGCGGCGCGCGCCCGCTTCCCCGCCCCGCGCTGCGAGGTGCTGCGCGTCGGACCACTTCGTTTGGTGCTCGACTCGCGCGCGCGCGACCGTGTCGGGCTCGCGCTACCGTCCCTTCACAGGTTGACGAGCGCGGAGTGCGAGCTCGTGACGCTCACCCGCGAGCCCATCGACGAGCGCAAGCTCCGCGCCGCCTGGACCTCGGCCGAGCCCGTCGAGGAGGTCCTCGAACGGTTCCTCGCGCGGCGCTGGCTCCTCCGCAGTGACGGGCGCCTCGTGCGCGTCCTGATGTGCCGGGACGAGCCAACCGTGAGCGCCGAGGTCCGGCGCGCGGCGCTTGCAGGACGGCAGCGCGGAGCGCACTTTCTCCGGCGTCTTCGCGTCCGGCTCTCCGCGTGGGTTCGCAAGCGAAGGCAGACGGTGGCGGTGTGACGTCTCTCGCCGGCGCCTCCGCGCGCGTGGCACCCGTTTCCGGCGACGCGCCGGAGCTCATCGTGGGACCGAGTCGCCACCTGCCGTGGCCGCTCGACGCCGTCGCGCGCCGCACCTGGGACGAGGCGTCGCTGTTCCACCGGCGCTACCGGCACCTGCTCCCGCCGGCCGCGGCGCGAGCCGTCGCCGAGTTCGTCGAGCGCGCTCAGCGTCCCGAGCTCGCGCTGTTCGGTTCCGGCGCGGGTGCCGCCCCGCGCGTCCTGGTCGCGAGCAACGATCCGCTGCTCCGGGCATCGCTCTTCAGCGCTCTCTCCCCGGCGCCCGATGGTCACGAGGCGAAGCCCGGCGAACGCGCAGGGAGCCTCGCGCGCGCCCGGGTGGAACCGCGGATGCGCCTCGACGCCGATGTCGTCGCGCTGGAGATCCCGAGCCGGGCAGGGAGGAGCTTTGCGCGCGACGGCTGGCTCGTCCTGCCGCGGTGGGTCGCGCTGGAGGTCGATCTGACGGCGTCCGAGCGCGAGCTCTGGGACGCGCGCAAGCGCGAGACGGTTCGACGGATCGAGCGGTCGTCCCTGCACGTGGAGGTCGCGCGCGGCCCCGTCGCGGCTCGCGAGTTCTACGAGCACCTCTACGCGCCGACGGCACGTGCCAGGCACGGCGGCCTCGCGATCGTCGTGCGCTTCGGTCACGTCGAGGCCGCCGCGCGAGTCGGATACTTCGTGTTCGTCCGCGACGGAGGGGTCCGCCGTGCGGGTCTCCTGGTCGTGCCGCGTCCCGGCAGGGGGGCGGCGCTCGACGCTCTCCTGTTCGGAGTCGCACACGGCGATTACGAGGCGACACGTCTTTCGCGTGAGGCGCTGTACCTCTTCGCGCTGCGCTGGGCGCGCCACGAGATGGCGGCGACGCGCTTCGGCCTCACCGTTGCGGCCCCGTTCGCGAGCGACGGCATCCTGCGTTTCAAGACGCGCTGGGGCGCCACCGCGCTCGCGGACCCGCGGCAGCCGTCGAGCGTCGCTCTGCGCGTGGAGACCGGCTCGCCCGAGCTCGGTCACGCGCTCGCGGCCCACGCGCCCATCCTGCTCCGGCAGCGTGACCATCGCGCGGAGCTGAGTGTGCTCGCCGTGCGGCTCGACGGCGCGCCGAACGCCGCCGTTCCCCACGTTCGCGGCGTCACGCTGACGCCACTCTCCGTTCAGTCCGCGCGCGAGCTACCGCGGCTCCTCGCGGAAGCCGCGCGGGGCGCCTGAGACTGCCCTGTCAGGAGCGGGCAGCGATCGCAATCCGGCAGCGGGCATTCCGTGAGGGAGCACTGCACGTCGCGCCCGAGGAGCGACAGGCTGATCCGATCGAGCCTTTGCGTGTCACGCCCTTTCACGAGCACGACGTCCCCCTCGCGGAGCGTCTCCTTCAGGTACTCGGCCGCCACGCGCCAGCTCCGCCCTGCGTCCAGCAGATGCTCTCGGCTCATCCCGCCGGCGCGAGCGCCAGCCCGGTAGCGGTCGAAGTTGCCCCCCACGAAGACGGCAGCGTGCGCGAAGCCGGCGATGCGTTCCCCGAGGCGCCGGTAGATGGGGCCCTGGCTTCCAGGCGGCTCCGAGACCTCGCCCAGCACGACGAAGCGCCGCCCGGGGATGGCCTCCATGACGTCGAGCGCCGCGTCGATGGTCTCGAGCGACGACTTGTACTCGTCGCGCAGGAGCCAGGCGCCGTTCCGCAGCCGGCGCGGCTCGAGGCGTCGTGGCGCGGGCGTCACCGCCGAGAGACGCTCGAGCACGGCGGGAAGCGGTTCTCCGAGACGGACCGCAACGCCGACCGCGGCGAGAAACGCGCGAACGAGATGAACGCTCACGAAACGAGTGCGCGTCGCGATCTTGCGCCCCTCGAAGTGCAGGGTGAACGCGATCCCCTCCGGCCACTCTGCCCGGAGCTCGCTCGCTCGAATGGCGGCTGACGGCGATAGCCCGAAGGTCACGCACTCCGCGGCGGTGCGACTCCGCATCCAGAGCACGTGCTCGTCGTCGGCGTTGAGGAAGACGGTCCCGCTTGCCGGAAGCGCCTCGACCATCTTGGCCTTCTCTGCGCGGATCTCTCCCTTCGAGCCGAGTGAACCGTGATGCTCGGTGCCGATGCATGTGACCACTACCATGGTCGGCTTTAGCCGACTCGCGTAGCCCTGCATCTGACCCTTGCCACCGATGCCCACCTCCAGTACCGCGGCGCGTCTCCGGGGCGGGCTCAGGGCGAGATTGACGGCGATCTCCGTGCCCGCATTGAAATCCACCCATCGATGCCCAGGCAGGCCGAGCGCCGCCCGGACGGCGCGCACCGTCGTCGACTTGCCCTGCGAGCCCACCACCACCACGACGGGCGTCCGCGCGAACGCCACCGCCCGGTACGCCTGTACCAGGGGCGCGACCGCCGGCCACAGCCGGAGCGACGCTTCCAGCGCCACCTGCCGCCGCCCTACCGGCGTGGCGAGGAGCGCGGTGATGTCGCGCAGGCGCCGGATCGAGAGCACGCCAGGATCCTAGGCGCGCCGTCCTCCCGCTACAACGCCCCGGTCACGGCGGGGCGCGACGTCGTATTGGAGCGCCGACACGACGTCGGAGCCGCAAGGCGGCGAGGCCCATCAGAAGCA
>CAYUAW010000483.1:0-5460 GCA_964442485.1 uncultured Polyangiaceae bacterium | reverse complement strand
GCGCACGCCGCGAGCGTCACCGGACTCGAGCGCGGCACGCGCGACGGCGGCGGCCATGTCGTCGAAGTCGAGGCTGCGCGAGCCGCCCTCTGCCAGGACGAGGACCCCGGCGATCACGACGGCGCTGCCGCGATGGGCGGCGAGCATGACCGTGGTGAAGCTCGCGCCGTCGGGCGCGTACCAGGTGAACGAGACCGAAGGAGACGCCACGGTGACGGCCGCGGCCGTCACCGTGTTCTCGGGTGCGGTCTCCGCTTCGAGGCGACCCAGCGCGAACGACCTGAGGCTCGCCGCATCGTCCACGGGCTCGTTCGACGCGATCAGCTCGAGCCCCGCGTCGCCGATCAGGAAAAGGTGCCCACGTCGCGGTGGATCGCCGCCGCAGAGCAGCGAGAGCGCGCGTTCGCCGCGGGCTCGCCGATCGGTGCATCCTGCCATGGCCGATGTCACACTCTCTCGCGAGGTGTGGCCGCTCGTCGGGTCGTGACGCAGTGGAATGACGGTCGCTTCCACGCCGATGCCCGCCTGGCGAGCTTCCTCCATGAGCCGCTCGTAGAGGGCGCCGAGCACGGAGCTTTCGCCGGGCCGGTACTGCGCTGCCGTCAGAGAGGCGAAGCGCTCGAACGTCGCCGGATCGCCGGCCCAGATCGCGAGGCGTGCGGAATGCTCGTAGGAACGTCCGAGGGCGAGGCCGGTGACGCCGAGGGAGAGCTGCTCGGCGATGACGCCGTCGAGCCTCGATAGTGCGCCGGCAGGATCGCCGAGCTTGCCCTCGGCAAGGGCGACGACGCCCGCGAGGGCTCGCGCGTAGTAGCGCATGCCGTCGCGCTCGCACTCCGCGAGCGCAGGGAGAGCCACATCGAGCGCCTCCCCGGGTCGCGCGAGCTCGACCAAGAGCTCGGCCTCCACTGCGGCGGCCTGGAGGAGCCAGGGAGAACGCACCCGCCCGCGCCAGGCAGCGCGGCCTGCAGCGAGCGTCGCGAGCGCGCCGTCCAGATCGCCACAGAGCCGCTGATACTGTGCGTCGGCCACCGAGAGCACGAGCGCCCAGCCGGGGTGTTTCTCTGCCATCGACGCGATTGCGGATCTCACCTGTCTCAATCCGGTGATGTCGCGCGCCATCGCATGCGCCTCGAGCTCCTGGCCGAGCGTCGAGAACATCGGCCGCCCGAGGCTCTGCAGCATGGTGAGCTCCGCTTGCTGCCGGTATCGCTCTGCGGCTTCCCAGTCACCCTTCTGCAGTGCAGCTACCTTCTGCACGTAGCGCGCGCCCACCTGCTGGTGCAGATCGAGCGCGTCGCGGTCGAGCCGCTCCGTCCAGAACGACGAGACGCCTACCGACGCGTCGATCTCGGCGAGGGTTTGCGAGATGGCCGCCCGGACCTGCGCCACATACGCGAGCGCTCCGCCCATGCCGTCCAGGTCACGGACCACGCCTTCGAACACCTCGCGGGCGGCTTCCCGCTTGCCCAGCCCGTTGAGCAGGGTGCCCTTGGCGTTGGCGAGCATCGCCGCGACCATGGGGTCGAGCGGTGCAAACGGCTCGAGCAACTGCGGAAGCGTCTCCTGGAGCTCCAGGTCGAGGACGCGTACCGCCACCGCGATCGAGAAGACGACGTACCCGACGAGCTGCCGGAGCGCGTCGGGAGGCGAGAGCCCGCGGTCCGCCTCCGGGAGCGCTGCATACCGCTGGCCCGCGGCGCCGAGCGCCATCATCGCGCGCGTGGCGGGCTCGAGCGAGGGATCGAACGCCTGCCACTCGTACCAGCCGGTGTCTCGCTTGAGCTGTTCGAGCCACTCAGCGGGCACGTCGTAGTAGAGGCTCGCGTCCTCTCCCAGCGCGCCAATGCCCGCGAGCATGACCCAGAACGACTGGAGCTCCCTCCTCGGTCTCCCGAGTCGCATCACCTCCGACAGCGCGAGCCGGAGCGTCCTCCCCGTGCGGTCTCCACCGAGCTCGGCCATCGAGCTCACCGAGAGAACCGTTCGCGCGTCGCTGTCGATCGTGTGCGGAAGGATCAGCTCGAGCCCTTCTTCCGGGCGGTTGCCGAGGAGCAGGTGATAGGCGGCAGGAAGGGGCGTGGAGACGGGACGGCCGCCGATCTTCGCGAGGACCTGGTGCATCTCTCGAAGAGCGGCCTCGGTGAGGCCAGCCGTGAGCAGCTGGCTCAGGCTGCGCTCGCGCAGTGAGTAGCCGCCTGCGTCGCCGGACAGGAGTCGCATCGCCAGGAGCTCCCCGAGCGCCGCGTCGACGGCGCCAACCGTCGCTCCTGCGAGGCCGAGGAGCTGGGTACGGCTCAGCCGGTCCGTCATTTCGAGCGAGACCAGCGCTGCGAGCCGCCGCGCGAGGGGGCTCAGCCGTGACACCTGTTCCGCGAAGGCGCTCTCGAGGCTCTCGGGAAGCATCCCGCGCTCGATCTCGCCTGGAAGCGTGAATGCTCCGCCGCTGTACCTGATGACGCCCTGGTCGACCAGGTACTGCGCCAGTGTCATGCAATCACGCGGCCGTCCTGCACAGAGTGTGTGAAGGTGACTGCTGAGCAGCTGCAGATTCGCCGTCTCCCCGAAGATCGACCCGAGCAGCTCCGTCGTCTCCGGCGCCGTCAGCGGCCGGAGCTCGACGCGCTCTCCGTGCTTCTGTACCACCTCCACGGCGGTCGCTCTGGTGGTCGTGCCGGTCGCGATGCTGAATGCATAAACGAAGCGGTGCCTTGGTGCCTCCCAGGTAAGGGACGCGAGGAGCGCCGCCGAGGGTTCGTCTATCCGATCGAAGTCGTCGACGGCGATCGCGATGGGGCGCAAGCTGCAGAGCTCCAGCAGCCACTTGCGCAGCGCGACCTGCAGCGTGCCGGGGTCGAGGTTCGTCCGTGTGAGGTCGACCAGCTCGTCCAGGCTTCCTTCCGTGGACTTGTCTCCGGGGACGGCGCCGGCATCCGCCGACCGGAAGAGCGTCGCATAGAGCGTCGCGTCGCTGCGCGCTGCCATCGCGGTGGTCGCCGGAGCCGCCGCATGGAGCCGTGCCGCGAGCGTCGCGGCCACGCCGAACGGCACTCCGGCGTTCGAGGCGTCCGCGCGCACGGTGGTCGCCCCTGCGAGCTTCGCCTCGAGCGCGAACGCGTCGAGCATGCGCGTACGGCCCATGCCCGCTTCGCCCGATACGACGAAGCCGCCTCCGCGACGGCGGGCGGCGCCGAGCACCCTCTTGCGAAAGCGCTCGATGACGTCGGTGCGCCCGACGAGCCTGGGCGTCGTCAGATGTGCCGTCACGACGCGAAGCTCGTCGTCGGGCGTTCGCTCGAGCAACGGCAGCAGGCGTTCCATCACCTCTGCCGCGTTCTTCGGGCGAGAGCCGGCGTCGATTCGCAGCATCGCGAGGACCAGCTCGTCGAGCGACCGGGGGATCCCGCTCACCAGCTTCGAGGGCGCCGCGGGGCTCGTCCGCCAGACGTCACGCAGCTGATCGATCCGCCGCGCCGGAAAGGCGTGACGTCCAGTCAGCACGAAATACATTGTCGCTCCGAGCGAGAAGAGGTCGCTCCGGCCGTCGAGCGAGATCCAGTTGACGAGCTCGGGGGCGACGAACGGCGGGGTACCAGCGAGCAGCGAGGGAGGCCCCATTGGCGACAGTAGACCGAAGTCGATGAGCTTCGCCTTGCCGTCGGCCGTCCGGCGGATGTTGCGCGGGGTGAGGTCTCGATGCACGAGCCTTCGTGAGTGGAGCATGGAGAGCGCCGAACAGATCTCGTACGCGGCGGTCGCGGCGTCTTGCCAGCGCATCGGTGCCAGCGTCTGTAGGTCACCTCCGTCGAGCAGCTCCATCGTGTAGTACGGAGCCCCGGCGTCGAGGCCGTACTCGAAAACCTGCACCACGCGCGGATGCGCGAGCTGGACCAGGGTCTGATATTCGCGCTCGAAGAGCTCCATTTCCTTCCGGCGCTTCTCGTCGGAGGTCTCGAGCAACAACTTCAACGCGACGTGTCTACCGGTGACGACGTCGAGGGCACGATGCGCCACCGCCATGCCGCCCTTGCCGAGAAGCTCGAGGACCTCGTACCGATCGGCAACGCGCCGCGGAGGGTCGTTCTTCGGCGACTCGGGCGCCTCGTGTGCGCGGATACCTTCGGCTCTGATCATCGTCGTCCCGGCTGGCCTGACAGTCTTTCCCTGCATTCACGTTACACAGGCCCACGGGGCGAGCAAACGGAGTCGCGCGAATCCTGCTTGTGCGGTGTTACCTACCGATGTGTGTGTGTCGGAGGGCGTCGCAATGGCGCGCCGGATGGGCTCATGCCGCGCGGCGTCGCAAGCGTGGGTCGGCCAAGCTCGCGGTCCGAGCTGACTGTCCGACGATTCCTGACATCCGGCCTCCCTGCCCGGAACCGTCCATTGAGCAGCGAGGCGCATCCCGCCGCGACTGGGCGATTGATGGGAGCGCCGGGAGCAAATTGCCACATGTGACCCCAGGCGTGGTCGCATACGCGGTCGTCTCGAACTGCCCTCGCCGCGAACGACGCGCAGGAGGACAAGAGGGAAGAAGGAGGATCGCGAGCGATCCTGCAAGCCGGCGCCGGGCGTCCGTTCGAGCCCGGATGGTACGGAACTTGATGAGGGTGGCTCCCGACGTTCGAGAAATTGCTTCAAGGAGACACACCGAAGATGGGTATCAAGGCATTGCTTGGCTCGGTTCTTATGACCACTGCTATTGTCGGAGCAACCGGGACAGCGTCGGCCGCCGGTTACCGCAACCGCTACGATCGTGAAGTGGGCTACTTCTCTCTCGGCGCCGCCTTCAACTACGGAATCTGGACCGGCGACGGCAACGTGAACGCCTTCGGCCCGGCGATCGGCGTTCGTGGCGGTGTCACGCTGGATCCAGGTCTCTACCTCGGAGCCGACTTCGACTACTTCTTCGGGGAGAAGCGGAGCGATTCGGCGTTCGGTGTCTCGGGCTCGGGACGCGTGAACGTCTACGACGTGATGGGCGAGATCGGCTACGATTTCTGGCTGCACCGAGCCGGGGTGCTACGGCCGAAGATCGGGCTGGGTGTCGGCGTCGGGAAGGGCACGCGTTGCTTGAGCGTCGGCGCCGCGGGTGGGTGCGCGAGTGACTCCACGAGCGGCTTCGCCATCTCGGCCGGCGCCGAGTACATGCATTACTTCGGCAGCGCGTTCCTCTCGCTTGAAGCGCGCTACGAGAACATCTCGATCGACGGTCCTGATCCGAACGCGGTCATTCTCGGCGTGGGCCTGGGCGTCACGCTCTGAAAAGGTTCCCATCCGCGGGGAGACGCCGTCCCCGAGGCATCAAAGATGCGGACCTACGCGAGCGGAGCGAGGGCGCCGAAGGCGGCGGGGGGAGCAGTTCGCCGAAGGCGAAGCTGCGGGGGGCAAAGGCCCCCCGAGATGAAGCGAGCGCGCCGAAGGCGGCGGGGGGAGCAGTTCGCCGAAGGCGAAGCTGCG
>CAYUAW010000482.1:0-5464 GCA_964442485.1 uncultured Polyangiaceae bacterium | reverse complement strand
GCTCACGCCGTGATGAACGACAGCGCGTCGTCGCCGTGCTCTTCCACGATGCGGCCGACCGCGTCGAAGAGATCGCTCGACGCCACGAGATCGAGGCGCCCTTCCATCTCGAGGATCAAGCCGCCGACGATCGCCTTCGAACTCACGCTCCGGAGGATGATGATGCGGTAGCCCGCGATGGTGACGGTCTCCGTGATGAACATCGAGCGCTCGCGCTGCGCGTCGTCGCGATCGTTCTGACGTGCGACGTCGATCCAGCGCGCGAGCTCGGACACGCACTGTTCCGGAGGCTCGCCATTCGTGCTGGACCAGGAAAGCTGCAGGGAGTCGCCGCTCGGGACGAAGAGATAGCCGCTCTTCGACCTGGTGCGCCGCATGACCAGGTCGAGCGCGGCGTCCCGCGGTTCGGCGGCGGCCGAGAGCATCTCCAGGATCTGTGACACGCTGGTGAGGGGTATGGGCGTCACTCCCACCGAGACGCCGGTGAGCACCGACGTCGAGTTTTCGACCGGACGATGACGCCCGCCCTTCGCGCGAACGGCTGGAAAGGTGGTGCTGCCCCACCGCGTGCGTTCGCACTGGGCGATGAGCGCCGGGTTCTGGGTGCTGCGGAAGCGCCGTTCCATCTCCGTACGGTGCTTCTCGGCGTTCACGGAGTCCTTCGCCGCGTGAGCGACCTCGGCGCGCGCCTGGTGCAGGAGCCCGACGAGCAATGCGTTGTCCTCGTATGCATGCTTCGCCAGGAGCTCGTCGAGGAGCGCCGCGGCTTCGCGGTGGTTACCGAGGCCAGCCTCGGCGAGCGCCAGCTGGCGTTTGACCTCCAGGAAGTGCGCGACGTGAGGCTCGTCGGAGGGCAGCATGTGCGACAGCACCTCGTTCGCCACCGCCTTTGCGCGCTCGTGCGCCCCCGCGGCGTTCAACGCTCGCGCGAAATAGGCGCGCGTGGTCTCCCAGCCGACACGACCTCGCGGCGGGAAGTCCGGCATGATCCGCTCGTACAGCGCGATGGCCTCGGAGACGTCGCCGCGGAGCATGAGGTAAGCGGCGCGCGCGGCGTCGGCCTGCGGACGGAGCGCGTGGGCCTCCTTCGAATGGCGCTCGAGCTGCACGTAGCGACGGCGCGCCGCGATCGCATCGCTCGTGAGCACGTCCGCGTTCAGCAACAGCGCTGGCCAGACCAGCTCGGCTTGCCAGTTCTGAGCACCTTGAACGGCCTCCCGCTCGATGCACTCCATGCAGTGTCGGACCTTCTCCGATTCACCGCGCAGCGAATGATGGAGAAGCCGCACCTGGTCGGCCGCCATGGACCAGGTCCGCACGCCGAGCGCTTCCATCCGCTCTGCGATCGTCAGGGCCGAGGAATCGAAGCGATAGGACGCGAAGATCCCTTGCGTGAAGAGCACGCCGCCCTGGAGCGCCTTCGCATGGCCGTCGCCGATCGCGCTGGCGAGCGAAGGATCCGTGTACCGGGCCAGTGCGGCGGCCCAGAAGGGAACAGACTCGCTCTCGCGGCCCTCGATGGTGAGGGCGTCCGCAGCCGCGAAGAGGTACATCGCGTGGGCGACGTGGTCCTCGCCGAAGAGGGACAGCGCGGCGGCCATCCGCTCGATGCGCCTCACGGCCTCGCTGTCGAGACAGGTGCCGTAGACGCCCACCAAAGAGGGCACCATCCCGCTGGTCGCCCCGATCGCCGTCCTGAGATCGTATCCGAGCCCCTTCGCCGCTTGTGCGGCGAAGCCTGCCGCCGCCTCGCCGAGACCGGTCTTCAGCGCCGCCTCGCGACCGAGGGTGCTCTCGAGCTCCGCCGCTCGGCGAAGCCCCGTGATACGAACGCCGATCTCGATGGCGCGCACGCCGTATTCGAGGACGAATTGCCAGTTCGCGGAGTAGTACGCGAGCGGCATCAACGGAAACAGAAGGGCCGCGAGCTCGTAGTCCGAGCGGCCCTCCCGGTCGTAAGCGCGAACCATCCGGCAGAGCGCTCGAACCACCTGGTTCGGGTTCTGGTGAGTGCCGGCACCCGCAGCGAACTCGCGGGCTGCCGTGACGAGGATTCGCGTCCCCCTGTCCTCCTCGCCGGCATCCACGAGGTGGAGCGCCGCCTGGACGCGTTCCGCGACGCCGCTACCCTCCGACGAGAGCAACACCTCGGCCGCCCGCAGCTTGCTCGCCCGCAGCCGCTCGGGCGGAACCCGCGACAGCACGGCCTCGCGGACGGACTCGTGCCGGAAGCGATACCTTCCGCCTTCGCTCACCAGCACTTGCTCCGCGAGCAGCTCGTCCAGTACGGCGTGTGTCCTCCCCTCGGGGGACAGCTCGCTCACGGCGAGCACGACATCGAGCGACACGGAGCCGGTGTGAATCGCGAGCACTCCGGCGAGCGCGACGGAGTCGGGTTCGAGCCCCGAAAGCCGCGCGACGAGGAGCTCCTCGGAGCGGGCCGGCAGCTCGTCCTCCGCGACCTCCAGCGGCAGGACCCACGCCCCCGCCTCGTATTTCGCGATCTTCTTTTGCACCATCAACTGGGCAAGGTCGATGAAGTGCTGGGGGACGCCGCCGCTCCGTTCGTAGAGCAAGCTCCCGACGCGGCCGGCGTTCGCCGCGCCCCCGAAGAGGCCGCTGGCGAGCAGCTCGCAAGCGGCTGCATCGAGACCGGCGAGGCGGAGGCGCTGGCTGCGCTCGCGGATGAGCCGGATCGCCGCGGGCGCGGTGACGGGGCTGCCGGTGCGAAGCGTGGTCAGCAGGAAGAGGTGCGCCGAACGCGTCTCTCGCCCGATGGCTGCGAGCAGCGACGCGGAGTCGTCATCCGCAGCGTGCAGGTTGTCGACCGAGAGGAGGAGCGTCCGCTCTCGAGCCACGTCGAGAAACCACTGGCGGAGCGCGGCCTGAACGCGCATGCGACGCTCGGCGGGGTCGGACGTCGACGCGCCCGACTCGGCGCCACCCAGCGCATCAGCGAGCTCCGGCGCGAGCTTCCGGAACAACGCCGCGTGGGGCTCGGCCAGACGCCGGGCAACCTCCGGGCACGACTCGAGCAGCTTGACGGCGAGAGCGATGGCCACGCCGAAGCTCGACGACGTCGCCTCCGCGTCTGCCTTGAGCGCGATGGCACCCTTCAGCGTCGCGGCGAGGCACAGCTCGTTCGCGAGGCGCGTCTTTCCGATGCCCCCGGGGCCCTCGATGAGCACCTCGCCGCCGGTCCCATCGACGGCGTGGGCGATGCGACGCAGGATCCAGTCCGTCTGGATCCGTCTTCCGACCATGGGGCTGGACAGAAAGTAGCTCTGCTCCGCCGTCTCGTGAACCTCCGGAGCGAGGCCGCCCAGCACGGTCAGCTGGTCGATCACGACCGCGGCCGTCTCGGGGCGCCCGAGGGGGTCCCGGCTCAGCAGCGACAGGATCAGCCGCTCGAGCTCGGGCGGGATGTCCGGTGCATAAGCGGACGGCGGGACCGGCGGGCTCTGCCACAATCGAGGCAGCTCGTTCACGTCGCGCGTCCCGAACGCTTGCCGCCCCGTCAGGCAGTAGTACCCGACGGCGCCGAGCGAGAAGAGATCCGTCCTCGGATCGAGCGGCATCTGCTGCAGGATCTCGGGCGCCATGAACGGCGGGGTGCCGATGACCTCGGCGTTCGTGCCGAAGGTGGCGAGCGCACCGAAGTCGAGCAGGCGCGCGGTGCCGTCGGCGGTGAGCCGGATGTTGCGCGGGCTCACGTCGCGATGCACGAGCCGGTGCGCGTGAAGCAGCGCCAGCGACGACGCCACGTCACGAAGATGCCGGCACACGTCCGTGTAAGGCAACAGCCGGAGCTGGCTCAGATCGCTCCCTTCGAGCAGCTCCATCGTGTAGTACGGGCCGTCTTCCGCGAGACCGTAGTCGTAGACCTCGATGATGCGCGGGTGCTTGAGGCGGACCAGCGTGTGGTATTCGCGCTCGAAGAGCGCCGCCATCGTCTTGCCGCGCTTGCCGGCCTTCGCCGTCAAGAGCTGCTTGAACGCCACGATGCGGCCCGACGCATCGTCGCGCGCGCGATACACCACGCCGGTGCCACCCGCGCCGATGCGCTCGAGGATCGTGTAGCGGCCGATCACCTGCGGCGGGGTCGTCGACTCCGCGGGCGACAGTGCCACTTCGGTCATGCTTCAACCTCGGGGGACGGCCACGCGACGCGCACGGATTGCATCGAACGTAGAAGTTTACTTGCGATTCCGGGCTCGTGCTCGCTCTTGCATCGTGGCGCCGATGTGGTGAACACGTCGCCACGGCTGCACGTGGGGCTTCTTCGCGTCGAAGACAGGGTCCGTCGCGCGGTGTCCACACACCCCTACACCAGGAGACTCCCTTCATCCCGCATTGGACAGTCGCCTCACCCCGCGAGCACGACGCCCAGGTTCACTGCGAGCGCACGTGCTCCGGCAGCCGTCGGCAATCCCAGCGCGGCGCGCGCCTCCGCGTCGAGCTGGTCGGTGGACGCAGCAAGGTCGGCCATGGCCACGCGACGCGCTTCGGCGACACGCTGCCGCGCCGCGCGGCAAAGTCGACGCTGCGACCACGCCTCCACCTCGAGCGAAAGCGCGGCGTGCCGGGTTTCATCGCGAGCAATACGCGTCATTGCTGCTCGTATGTCGGGATCCCTCGCGTAGCGGGCCTGCCACGTCGCGAGCAGCGCTCCGAACGTCTCCCGGACGCAACCCTCGACGGCGTTCTCCGTCGCGATGGCTTCCCAGTCGCGCACGGGTTCGTCGCGAATCACCGGCGGCGCCACGACGCCGCCGTAGCGCCGCGCGAGCGCTCTCGTCATGCGCGCGTGACGCACTTCGTCGCGCGCCGCTCTCTCCGCGGCCCGCACGAGCCGCCGAGGGGCGCCGTGAGCGACGAGCTCGCGGCGAAGCCTCCGGAATGCCGGCACGGACGCTGCCTCGAGGCGCGCCATCTCACACAGGTGAGCTCGCAGCGTCGTGATGTGCTCCACGTCGTTCGACTCGAGCCCCGCCGGGCGCCGCCCTTCGCAAAGCGGGCGCTGACACTTGATGACGGGCGCGCCGCCGAGGACGGCAGGCTCGCAGCTCGTGTAGACCCCGGAGTACGTTGCGGTGTGGCCGCAGAGCCGCTCACACGTTGGTGAGGTACCCGGCAACGTGCTGGCGTCGCCAGGGAAAGCACCGCCCTCGAGCGGGAAGCACTCGTGCTGGCCGCAGCCCGTACCGAAGATCGGACTCACGTAGATGCGCTCTCCGCACGAATTGAATCCCGCGTCGACCGCCGAATCGACGGCAGCGTCGCGTCCGCCACCGGTGCCCTGCGCGGCGCTGGCGCCGCCTCCCCCGCTTGCTCCGCCGGCATGCGCGCCACCCGAGCCAGGCTGTCCGGCGTTGCCCGCCGCTCCGCTCGCGCCGCCAGCGTGCATCCCGCTCTGACCGCCGGAGCCCGCACCTCCGGCGCTCTGCCCTCCGGAACCCGTCGA
>CAYUAW010000481.1:0-5506 GCA_964442485.1 uncultured Polyangiaceae bacterium | reverse complement strand
GGCGACGCCGCGGTCGTGTGGAGCGACGGCCCCGCGACGTACGTCACCCGCTATGACGGGGCGGGGCGACCATTGCAGCAGCGCGCATTGTCCATACCCTCCGGTCTGACGGACATGGCCGTGAGCGGCACCGGCAGCTTCGTCACCGTACGCCTGGTCCAGAACGGCGCCGGAAGTGACATCTATGCGACCGTCTACGATCGCTCCGGTCGCGTGGTCGCTCCGGAGTTCATGGTGAACGATTCGACTGGCGGACAGCGTAACCACTACGGCAGCATGGTCGCGATGAACGCGGCCGGGCAGTTTGCCGTGGTGTATCAGCGATGGGCGCCAATCGGCTCTGGCACCATGGCCACCGATCTGTTCGTCAAACGCTATCAAGCGAATGGCGCACCGATCACCCCGACGCTCTACGTGCGGGCTGCGCCATCGCGCATTCTTGCCGACGACATCGGCATCGACGACCAGGGTAACTTCGTCGTGATCTGGAACGAAGTGACGGTCCCTACGTCGGCAAACCTGTACGGTTGGCGCTTCAACGCGAGCGGAGGGTCTTCTCCATACGCATTCTTGATAGGGACCGGTGAAACGCAGGTCCCGCGCCTGGCGATGAACGGGTCGGGCGCATTCGCCGTGACCACGTTCGGCCCCGCGTCGGGCAACACGTGGTCCGCTTACGCATGGCGCTACAACCGCGACACCAGCTTGATGTCGGGTCCGCTACTCGTGAGCACGCAATCGGGGGATCCGCAGTGCACGGACATCGGGATCGCTTCGGATGGCGGCTTCGCGGTGACGTGGCAGCAAGGAACCGTACAGAGCCCGGGGCCCATTCTGCTCCGGACGTTCGACCCGCGGGGGACCACGAACAGCGGGGTGATGACGGCCAACGCGGCGAACGGCAGCGCCGCTACCTACGGTTGTTCCAAGATCGGTGTGGCGCCCTCGGGTGACTCCTGGGTCGCGTGGACCCAGCGCGTATCGCCGACGAGCCCCGACGGCGTGGACGCCTTCGCCCGCCGGTACATGCCGCCCGGCGTCGTCGTCACCCCGCTCGCCGACCAGCAGACGGTCACGAACCTCTCCGGAGCAGCGGGAAGCTGGAGCTACTACAAGGTGCAAGTGCAGCCGGGCCAGACGACGCTCGACGTCACGATGACGGGCAACGCCGGGGACGCCGATCTCTATGTGCGCCTGGGCGCCTTACCCACTGCCAACGACTGGGACGGCCGGCCTTACATCGCCGGTAGCAACGAGTCGGTTCGGATGTCGAGTTACCCTGCCGGCGACTGGTACATCGGGATCAACGGGTACACGAGCTACTCCGCGGTGAGCTTGCAATCGCACGCGTACTGAGCCAAGGCCGGGCGGCCCTCTACGTGAGCTTCTTCGATCTGGCGCCCCGGGGTGGAGATGCCACTTGCAGGTTCGCCCCCGTCAGAAGCGCGCGCATCGCAAGGATGATGAGCTGTGCGCGCGTTTCCACGCCGAGCTTCGGATATGCGCTCTTCAGGTGCGTCCTCACGGTCAATTCCGTACATCCGGACTCCTCCGCGACCAGTCGATTGTCCCAGCCGCGCACGACTCGATCGACGATCTCGTATTCGCGGGGGGTGAGCCGACCACGCCACGACGGGGGCGCCGATGGCGTGTTCGACGATTCCTCCATGACCAGCGCCTTGTAAGCGTGGCTTTCGTGACGGATCGAGTAGAGCCGCACGACGAGATCCGTGCGGCCGGAGGAGCGCCAGAGGCGTCCGGTTTCCGAGCCAGCTCTGGCGTAATCAAGGAGCGCCGGCGGCAGCCCGCCTGCGCACTCCGTCGGACGAAACCACTTTTCGAGGAGACGCACCGCGGATTCGGAGCGGCCCAGCTCGGCACCTGACTCCGAGAGCACGACCACCGCCAGGCCCTCACGTGCGAGGAGAGCCTCGAACGTCCGTCCGCGGAGCTCGGCCTCGGCATGAAGTCGGCAATTTCGGACCGCATGCGTCAGCGCTGGCACCAGGCTCTGAAGCATCGCGCGGTCTCGCTCCGAAAACGGGCGGCGCTCGCTCCGGAGGAGCGAAATGCCGCCGCTGAATCGCCCGTCGGCGCCCAGCAGCGTGCTCATCACGTGCTCGATCGGCGTGCCGAGGTCGCGTGCGCGACCGTACATGACGTTTGCCTCGAGCTCTCGACGCGGAATCATCTCCGCGTCCCTCAGGACTCGGTTCGGCGCGCCGAGAACGGACCGAATAATGAAGTCGTGCTGCGCCATTTCCGGGTACGTGTCGAAGAACTTCGACGGCATTTCCGCGACGACCCAGTCGAACGCGAGTGGCTCTCCCGGCTTCGTCACGCCGAGCGTGGCGTAGTCCGCCCCGACGATCCGAAGCAGCGAGGCAGAAGCATCCCTCATCACCTGCCGGATATCGAGCGAGCTCGAGAGTGCATCGCGAACTTCGTTCAGAGCCCTTGTCTCGTCCCCCGTCAGATCCATCGACACCGCACTCTAGTAGCGTGTCGCGACGGCAGGAAGCCCCATCATCGAGGGCTGCTGGACGGGCATCTCCGGGGCTGGCGTGGAAAGGGGGAGGGCGCGAGCGGGCAGGGCTTTGGGATTGCTTACGAGCGCGGGGGTCCCGTCATCCGCCTCGTAGTTCCGAGAACGCTCCTGTCGACCGATGGCGCTTCATGTAGCGACTTCGCGATCCAATAGGCGTCGCGTCGATGCGTCTTCTTCCGAGACGACGCGGTCGAGAGAGCAGGCGCGGGCCGCCATGAGCGACGGACGAACGCCTTTCGCTTCGGGCGAAGGCCTTGCCCATGACCGAAGCGGGACGACGAGTACAATTATGCGATCAAGACGGACGGAACGATCGCGTGCTCGGGTTCGAACAAGACCTACAAGGAGGCTCGTCCTGCAGTGAACCGGGGTGGAGCAAGCTTGCGGCTCCGTCAACGACCGATGCAACCGCCGCGGGCAGGCGCGGATTCAGGGCGCCAAAGGGAATTGAATCGTCCCCGAGCCTTGAATATATAGGTTGAAGCGCTGGGACCGGGGCTGATCAGTGTCACTTTTCCCGCGCATGCAGGGGAAGCGTCAACCTTTGCCGGTCGTCTCTGGAAGGTGCAGCCATGCGTATGCAACTAGCGGGGATTCTTGGTGTGATCGGTGGTCTCGGCGGCGCGGCTCAGGTCGGCTGCGGTCACCCGGATCAGGGGTCTTCACCGCTGCAATCGCAAGGTGGAGACGTTCCGGTACAAGAATTGAGCGTCAACACGCCGAGCGATCTGCCGGCTTGCACTCGAGAACGGGAAGGACAGGTCGCGTACATTCGCGCGACGAAGAGCCTCGTCGCTTGCCTGAGTCGGCAGTGGACTCCGATCGTGTTGCAGTCTGGGCCACAAGGCCCCGCGGGACCGCAGGGCGCCCAGGGACCAGCCGGGCCTGCGGGGCCACAGGGACACCGCGGAGATGCTGGCCCCGCCGGCCCAGCCGGTCCTCCGGGCACGCCTGGTACTCAGGGTCCTCAAGGGCCTCAGGGTGAACCTGGGCCTGCAGGAGCTTCTGGTCCGACTGGACCGGCAGGACCGATGGGCGCGCCGGGATCGCGCATCCTGCTGACGCCGATTCCGCCGGGCCCGCTCTGCACAACCGGTGGCACGCGGATCGACGTCGGAATCGACACGAACGGCAACGGTGTGCTGGACGCGAGCGAGGTGCAGCAAACCGCCACTATCTGCAGCGGCGAAGCGGGGGCCGCAGACGGTGGACGGCCCGGCACCGACAGCGGAAGCGGCGAGGCTCCAGACGCCGGTCCGCCGACGAGTGATGGCGGGGTAGAACCGCTCTGTCCGATCACCGACTCGTTTCCCTTCGGGACGTATCACATCCAAACGATCGACGACGTTCTCAGGCACGACCCGGGCAGTCCCGGCCCAGTGCCCATCCCGGAGTCGGACATCGAAGAGCTCTCGAGAGGCACGGCAACGCTCACAATCTCCCGCATCACGCCGGACGACACGTCTCCCCAGGTGCTAGTTTCCTCGAACTCGGTCTCATTCCTATTTCCAGACAGCTTCGGCTTGGTTGTCACCGACAACGGGGGGCCATCGGTCCACTACGCCGCCTCCTGCGGTATGAACTGCTCGGAAGCGGATGACGATCGTATCGCGTTCGACATCGATCGCGTGATGGGCATCGTCACGAGCTTTTCCTACACCAGGTTTCACGACGCCCCGGGTGGCAACCTGACCACCATCAACATCACTGGCACGGGCTGGCCCGACTGTCAGGCGACCGAAGCGTCTCCGCCATCCTCGGTGCAGCCGCCGCCGCGACCCACAGGAGCACTCCTGGGATGCGCCTCCGTGAACGTTTTTTCGGGCTCGTGCGCTCTTCCGCCCGACAATTCATGCTCCCAGACCATCGATGGTACTGCCGTTTCGTGCGTAAACAATAGTGCTGGCGGTTACCTGGCAGAATGTTGCTCTGGGGGCACGGCCTGCGACACGAATGCGGATTGCACGGACGGCGGGCAATGCCTGCGCGCGCCGCGCTTCTGTGCGCCCAGCACGTGCACCACTGATTCCGATTGCGATGCGAGCACGTATTGCAATGCTGGAACGTGCAGCCCGCGCCCCAGCGTCGGACAATCATGCGCGAACGGGGAGCCCTGCGTCTCCGGGGCCTCGTGCAACGCGGCCCACGGCGTCTGCGCCATCCAGGTCGCGACGAACGCCCCGTGCGACCTCGGTCACGTCTGCGCTCCGTCAGAGGCTTGCGTCTTCGACTTCCTTGGGCTGGCGCCCACGTGTCACGCTAGCTTGACGTGTTCTGATGGGACCACGACCTGTCCGCTCACGGAGTACTGCGACGTGTTCGGCAGCGGGGGATGCCTTCCGCGCATTGCCCAGGGTGAGCCGTGTGGGGCCGGTCCCGCTGACCCCGGCGGCGGCGGATGCGGAGACACCATGTGGTGTGTCGGGAATGGGACCACGGATCCGTTCGCCGGGACCTGCCAGCCATTCATACCCTCCGAGGGACAAGAGTGCTCACCGTTCTGCGGACCGAACCTGTACTGCAGCGCGATGGGGTGCCAGCCGCACATCGGAATCGGCGGGCCGTGCGGCGCAAGTGTCGGCGATCTCGGAGATGGTTGCGTTCAAGATTCGTACTGCGATCCGGTCACGTCTCTTTGCGCGGCGCCGAACCTCAAACCAGGTGCGGTCTGCCCGGTACCCAGTACCCCGGATCGGGACCCCTGCGACGGAACTTCAATCTGTGAGAACGGACATTGCTCCGATTACACCGAGCCGTTTCCGTGTGAGCCAGCCTGCAAGACGGGTTTGGTTTGCTCGGCTCTCCCGCAAGGAAATTGCTACTGATTGGTCGGTGGGTGACCTGGCGCCCAGCGGGTCGCCGTGTCCATATGGGCGTCGTCGTTCCGCAGGACCTTGCCACCTGTCAGCGCCCGCGGAGATTCGTGTCGCAGGTTCCGCCGTTCTCGAATCGCGACAC
>CAYUAW010000480.1:2780-5507 GCA_964442485.1 uncultured Polyangiaceae bacterium | reverse complement strand
CGGTGCCTGCCTACTTGATGCAGCGAAGGTGCTGGTGAGCTTCCGAAGAATGAACTGCAGCGGCGCGCCGCACGGCGCGGAACCACGACGCGTTCTCGCGCTGGCGCTGGCCGCCTTCGTCCTCTCCGCTTGCGATGCCGGCGGCGGCCGCAGGGGCGGCGGGGGCGCGGACGCAGGGCCCATCATCGTTCCGCAGCAGAGTTTCGGACATGTGCGGTTGCAATCCGTGAGCTCGGCGCCGCCCGGCGTCGTGACTCTGGACGTGGATGCGGGGCGGACGGGATGGTACGCGAACCAACCGCAGCTCGACCCCGGCATCGTGACGAGCACGAGCTTCGGGCGGCTCTTCAAGACGGCGCTCCCGCTGAGCCCCGGGGAGCAAGTGTTCGCGCAGCCACTCATCTACGGCGACCGGCTGCTCGTCGCGACCGAGGCGAACGACGTGTACATACTCGACGCGGCGAGCGGGGACATCGTCCTTTCGCACAGCTACGGCACGCCATGGAACTCGAGCGACATCGGCTGCGGCGATCTCGCGCCGACGGTCGGCGTCACGGGCACGCCGGTGATCGACCTGACCACACGCACCGCATTCTTCTTCTCGAAGAGCTATCGTGACGCGTCGAAGGGGGCCGCCCGCGGCAACGCGATCTGGTACGCGCACGCCGTGGACATCGAGACGCTCGCCGAGAGCCCCAATTTCCCGGTGGAGATCCGGGGGAACGCCGCCAACGATCCTGGCGTCACTTTCGACGCGTTCGCGCAGATGCAGCGCACGGGCCTGCTGCTCCTCGACGGCGTCGTCTACGCCGGGTTCGGCGGTCACTGCGACCTCGACGACTACCACGGGTGGGTCATCGGAGTCAGTGAGGGTGGCGAGCTCCGCGCGCTCTTCGCGACGGAGGCGGGACCAGGTTCGGTGCGGGGCGCCGGCATCTGGCAAGCCGGGGGTGGTCTCGTGTCCGACGGTCCCGGCCGTATCTTCTTCAGCACGGGAAACGGCTACTCGAACTCCATCGTCATGCCGACCGCGGGGGCGACGCCGCCGCCTGCGCTCGACGAGAGCGTCGTCCGTCTCTCGGTCAATACCGACGGGACGCTGTCGGTCGCGGACTTCTTCACTCCGTACGACGTCTCGTATCTCGACGCGGCGGATCTCGATTTCGGTTCGGGCGGCGTCGTGGCCTTGCCCGACGAAAGCTTCGGCACGACCGCGCATCCCCACGTCGCGCTCGCCGCGGGGAAGGAGGGCATCCTCTACCTCCTGGATCGCGACGCGCTCGGCGGCTTCAAGCAAGGGGTCGGCGGGGGCGACGCTGCAGTCAGTCAGGTCTTCGTCCAGGGCGGCCTGTGGTCGCGGCCGGCGGTGTGGTCCGGAAACGGCGGCATGGCGTACGTCGTTCCGGCGGATGGTCCGCTCCAGAGCTTTCAGTACGGGCTCGGCGCCGACGGCATCCCCGCCTTCACGCCGACGGGCAGCTCGACGGAGTCGCTCGCGTACTCGTCCGGGTCGCCCATCGTCACTTCGAGCGGCACGAGCCCCACGAGCGCGCTGGTGTGGGTCACGTACACGACCGGGCCCTACGGCTCCGCGGCGCTTCGTGCGTATGATGCGATACCCGACGCCTCCGGCACTCTCGCGCTCCGCTACGAGGACGCTTACGGAACGCACGCGAAGTTCTCGCGCCCCATCGCGGGAGCGGGGCGTGTCTACGTCGGGACAGCGGACGGTTACGTCGTCGGCTACGGCTCTCCGCTGCGCGGCCCGCTCTACGCGCGCGCCGTCGAGTTCGGCACCATCGTCGTGAAGCGGACCGCCGAGACTCAGTTCACCGCGCGCGCCCGCACGGCCGTGACGGTCACGTCGATCACGGCCACCAGCGCCGCGTTCGCCGTCAAGGGCACCGTGCCGGCGCTTCCAGCGAAGCTCGGCTCCGGCGACACGCTGACGATCACGGCGACCTTCACGCCCGAGGAACTTCGGTCGTACGTGGGCGCGCTCGAGCTCCACACCGACGCGGGCTCCACGTCGGTGTCGCTCCACGGCCAGGGTCAGAGCAGCGGACCGTCGCTGAGCCTCTCTGCCAGCGGGCTCTCCTTCGGCGGGCTCCCGGTGAACGCCTCGCGGAGCACGAACGTCATCGCCAGGAACGTCGGCAGCCAGCCGCTCACCCTCTCCGAGCTGGCCCTCCCGAAGGCTCCGTTCTCCCTCCTCGGCACGCCGGCAGCGGGCGACCGGCTTTCACCGGGACAGAGCCTCGCGCTCACCGTCACCTTCGCTCCGACCGACACCGGCACCTTTGGCGACAGTCTCTCCGTCTTCAGCGATGGCGGCTCCGCGACGGTGATGCTCTCCGGGACGTCGTCCTATTCCGGACAGCTCGACATCGAACCGAGCGCGATCGACTTCAGTTGGATCGAGACGGGGCAAACGACGCGCGAGACCTTCACCATCCGGAACGTGGGCAGCAGCGACGTGACCATCACCAAGTCGAAGGCGCCGAGTCTCGGTACCTTCACCGCCACCAGCGCTCTCGACGAGGGGACGGTCATCAAGGCCGGCGCGCTCGTCACCGAGGGCGTGTCGTTCGCACCGGAAAGCCCGGGGAGCTTCGCCGACGAGTGGATCATCGGGGGGAGCGACGGCGGCGGTTCGCGAACGGTTTCTTTCACGGGAAAGGCCGGCGCGGACGCGTCCACCGCGCCGTGAAATCGCACGACTCCCCC
>CAYUAW010000480.1:0-2680 GCA_964442485.1 uncultured Polyangiaceae bacterium | reverse complement strand
CCGTTCCCATCGACGTCGGTTTCGAAGTCCGAGTTCGGGGGCGATACGTTCATCGACGCCGTCGTGGCCGAAAGGAGTCCCCGGCCTTGCCCGAAGAAGGCGATGAACTCGTCGTCGAGTCCGCCGTTGCCACCCGGTTTGATGTCGAAGGCATCGCCGTTCGGAGCGTATCGCTGTTCCCAGACCCACGGCGCGGAGAGTGGGGCGTGCAGGTCCGTGATCTTCTTCAGCGCTGCACGGGAAAAAGGTCTTCGGGGCGACGGCGGGTACAGGTTGCAGTTCGGCAAGGGATGTTGAGCGTCGCAGTCGGAGAAGTCGCCGAATTCCCCAACCTCCAGGGGGCGCGCCAGGCGATCGGCGGCTCGCTCGTAGTACCGGAAGATCTCGGCGTTGTAAGCGCCGACCAGGCCGTATCGCATGTTGTCCCGCGCCGGCACGGCGGCCATGTTGGAGCCACCGCTGTTGTAAGCGTGCACACCGATGAGATCGATCGGCTCCGGGTGAAGAAACTCGACCGACGAGTTGTACATGTTTGGGTCATCTTGACACCACTTCGGGTCCCCTAAATTGTCGCCCGCGTTCAAGCATTGAAAGCTCCCGCTCGCGGTCCATTCCGGCCACGCTCGTAGGTGGGCCTCCGACACTTTCAAAGTAGTCGTGTTGCTTGCAAGCAAATGATTGGGGTCCCACCCGCGAACGCTCTCGGCGAAGCTCCTGGAGAACGCGGCGAGGTCGGCTGTCGTGAATCGACAAGGCCCCGTGATGCAACCCGTCTCGCCTCGACTTTGGAGGTCGAGATCGGCAAGCAAGTCTTCTTCCACCTTGATCTCGAGCGCCAACAGGGTGGGGTTGGCTTTGTGTCCGTTGAGGTCGACTGTCCTGCTACACCCGGCGGGTAGGCCGAGCTCGGTGATTGCCGGAAGATTGACGCAGCCCTCCGTGTAGTCCTGGGCGTAGCGGAGAAGCAACCGTCGGGCGAGGCCAGTCGGCTGCTTGAGCATGTCCGTGAGGTGCTCGGGGGCGTGGCCCGGAAAGGTTCCGACCAGTGCGCCGTAGGTGTCCTGGTTCCAGGCGAAGTTCGTCACGATCTTGAGCCCGATGCTCTGCGCGTAGTTCAGCATGGCGTCGAGCTTCCGCTGGTAGAGGTCCTGGCACGCAGACTGTGGGCTCAACCAGAATTTCTTGAGCTCTTCGCCGGTACCGCCTCGGACGCTGGCGTTGTACGATGTCCCAGCTATTCGGAGGTACTGGACGCCGGCATTCGCGGCATCGAGCATGTCGTGCTCGGCCTTGCATTGCGAGCTCACTGGAGGTGTGCCTGCGCATTGGCCATCCGGCATGCTCGGACAACAGATCTCGTCCGCGGGAGCGTTGCAGGCGATGAACGCGTCTTGTCCCGGAGGAGGAGCGACCAGCGTCGACAGGTAGAGCACGAAGAGTTCTGGCTTGTTCATCCCCATGGCCCTGTACGGTTGCCCGTTGAGCTTGAGGCTCGTTCCCTCTCGCACGACGAAACTGGACAGAGCGCTCATGCTGGCCGTGGCGGCAGTGGTGGTGCTGGTGCGCGAAGCCCCGCAAGACGTCGGAAGATGGAGCTCGTACTTGTAGGTATTTCCTGCGGGAATCGTGCGGCTCAGCTCCGCAGCCGTGGGCGGGCAGTGCGCCAGCTTGGTCCACGTCGTACCGTTGTTCTCCCAGACCTGCGGTGTAACGCCGGTCGCGGTCGTGCCGTAGCTCAGTGTCGTGGCGCACGTGCCACCGGTCGCGACCGAGCACCGATCGGGCGTCGCCTGCAGATAGTGCGCGACCCCTTGTACCGTGACCGCAGCTACTTCCGGGTACTGGGTGCTCGCGTCGCCGCATGCATTCGGTGTGGGATTCAAAGAAAAACGGTACGTGTGCACGCCGATCCACGGCGCGACGGAGCTACCGCTCGTACCGGGGTTGGAACAGGCGAAGAGCGAAGCGGGGCCGTAGTCCACACTGACCCAGACCTGGTTGTTGCTCGGGACGTAGCTCGACGTGCCCATGTTGTACGTACGGTACGCCCCGAGCCAATCGATCGTGACGCTGGCCGCGCCCGTGGTGAGCACCCGCTGGCTCGATGCGGTCACCTGCGCACTGACGGCGCTTGCCGTCGCGGACGCGACCTCGGTCGCCAGTGGATCGATCACCGAGCACGAAGCGGCTCCCTTTCTGAGTGCGAATCGGTAGTCGTGATGGAGTACAATCCAATCTGCCGTCACGCTCCGCGTCGAACCGTTCGGCCCCACGCAGGCAATCAGCTGCCACGGGCCGTCGTCCGCACGAACCACGACCTGATATGTCTTGGTCGTGTTCTCGAGCTCGGTCCAATTGACGGTCACCGTACACATGCTCGATCCGACCGCCGGGACGCACGCATTCGGCGTCACCGAGATCGAATCGGAAGCATCCGCTTGCCGCACGATTCCGTCCTCTTCTCGCTCGTCGGAGCCCGGATGGCCACACGAAATCAGCGCCATCGACGTAACCGCGACCCCGATCAGTTTCCACATGAGCGCCTCCTCCCCGCGCACTCCGAACGAATGACGACGGGACAACGACGATTTGCGAACGCTGCGGACGTTACGTACCCCGAAGAAGGCACCGGCGACGTGTCCTTGAATCCATGACGGACATTTGAGCAGTCCGTGACGAC
>CAYUAW010000479.1:0-5517 GCA_964442485.1 uncultured Polyangiaceae bacterium | reverse complement strand
CGGCACAGCGTGATCGCCAGGTGCGCGAAGTCGCGGCAGACGCCGCGCCCCTCGTTGTACGCCTGCCACGCCGTCTTCGTGGGGCTCGCGTACTCGTAGCCGAACTTGATGTGCTGGTTCACGAAATCACAGATCGCCTGCACGCGACCCCACCCGGCTGGTGCGTGCGCGAAGAGCCGCCAGGCCGTCTCGGAGAGGATGTCGGTCTCGCAGTAGCGGCTGCCGAGCAGGTACACGAGCGTCTCTTCCGGCAGCGCGTCGGCCGGCACCTGCTCGGCCCAGGGCGCGACGACGTCGTGAGCCCCCGTGTCGTTCACCACCGTGTCCGCCCAGATCCGCATCTTCCCCGCGGGCGCGACGAGACGGGTGCACCAGTTGCCGAAGCCGTCCCTGTAGGCGCGGATCGGCACCGAGGGGTCGGTGTGCATGTGATCGGGCTCCACGAGATCCCCCGCGCGCGAGTAATGGATACTCAGCGTCAGGATCATGGGCGTGGGCTGCGGGAACGTGTAGCGAAGCTCGTAGCCGAGTCGGATCTTCATGGGGGTTACTTCGAGCGCCGCGCGAGGCCGACCCGAGTACCCGAGTCTACTTCGACCGCGACCCGGTCTCATTTCTGGAACGTTGCCGCCCGGTTCCCGCACATCGGTCCTCTCGGCCGGTCTCGACCGGCAGCGCGGGCCTCGGCGCGGATGGCCGGCCAGCGATCGCTTGAAGTGCCGCACGCCACGTGCGATCGGGAAAATGATGGCGCTCATCGAGAAGTATCGGGTGGTGGTCGAGTGCGTGACGATGCTGCTGGCTGCGGCACTCGAGGTCGGTGGCGATGCACTGATTCGTGCAGGGCTGCGCAGCAGCGGGTGGCTCCTGGTCGTCGCAGGGTTCGTCGTGCTCGGGTCATACGGCGTCGTCGTCAATCTGCTGCCGATGGACTTCTCGAGGCTACTCGGGACGTACGTCGCGTTCTTCGCCGTGGTTAGCGTTCTCTTCGGCAAGATCGCCTTCGGCGAGACGATTCCCGCGTCGACCTGGGTGGGCCTCGCGGTCATCGTCGCGGGAAGTGCAATCATCCAGGTGGGGCGATTCATGTGAGCCGGTCCGGCGTTGTATCCCCGCCCGGGGGGCAGTACTGGGCGGGCAGCATGTTCTCGCGCAACGCCGTCGGGTCGAGCGTTCTCTCCGCATTTCTCCTTTCCGCCTGCGGAGGCGAGCCTGCGGCGAAGGCTCCGGGGCCGCCGCCCGCGGCGAGCCCCGCACCCGCGGTCCCCACCGTCGTCGCCGCGCCGCCGGCTGCGCCGGCCACGACGGTGGCCGCAAAGCCGGAGCCGCCTGCGCCGAGCGCGCCCGTGCACTGGGGCTACACCGGCGAGGAAGGGCCTGCACACTGGGGCGACCTTTCCCCCGACTTTGCTCTGTGCAAATCGGGAGCGGCGCAGACGCCGGTGGACCTGCCAGCGAAGGTCGCGCCGTCGGCCGCGCTCCCGCCGCTCGAGTTCGCCTTCGGGAAGGTGCCCGTGCGCATCCTGAACAACGGGCACACGGTGCAAGTGAACGTCGACGACGGCGCGACGACCAAGGTGCGTGGAGAAACCTGGAAGGTGGCCCAGTTTCATCTGCACGGACCGAGCGAGCACACCGTCGCCGGCAAGGGCACCGCGCTCGAGCTCCATCTCGTTCACAAGAACGACAAGGGCGAGCTCCTCGTCGTGGGCGTGTTCATCGTGGAAGGCCAGCCGAACGCGGCGCTAGCTCCCTACTTCGACCATGCTCCGAGCGAGGTCGGCAAGGAACCGACCACGGTACCGGACGCATTCATCGATCTCGCGGCGGTGCTCCCGAAGCGCCGCGCCTACTACCATTACACGGGGTCGCTCACGATCCCCCCGTGCACCGAGGGCGTCGAGTGGTACGTCCTCGCGGCTCCACTGGAGGCATCGAGGGCGCAGATCGAAGCCTTTCGCGCCGCCGTGCACGGTGACACCGCCCGCCCGGTGCAGCCTCTCGGCGACAGGAAGATCGTCGAACGGCTCTGACGGCGCCGGCGAATCCATGCGACCATCGTCGCATCGTATGGACGCGGCCGTGGCCTATTCGACGCTGGCGATGACGGTCGCGCTCGCCGTCTCGAGACCCCGCGTCGGAAGCTTCGGGCTGCGGGTCACGCCCGGTATCGCCGCGGTGCTGGGTGTGTTCGTCCTGCTTTCGGTCGGGCTGCTCCGTGTCGGCGATCTGGCCGCCTCGGCCCGGATCCAGTGGCGGCCGCTGCTCGCGCTGACATGCATCATGACCATGACGGGGGTCGTGAAGGAAGTCGGCGTCTTCGAGCGGCTCGCGCTCGGGCTGGAAGACCTCGCGCGCTCTCTGTCGACGGTGCAGGTCTTCGACGTGATCTTCGTCGCTTCGGTGCTCACCCCGTCGCTCCTGAACAACGACGCGGCGATCCTCTTGTTGACGCCCGTGGTCGTCACACTGGCCGAGCGGCTCTACCCCGGCAACACGAAGGTCCTCGAGGGGTTCGCCTTCGCCGTCTTCCTGGCGCCGGGTGTGGCGCCGCTCGTCATCTCGAACCCCATGAACATGATCGTGGCCGAGTTCGCGCACATCGACTTCAACACCTACGCGCGGATCATGGCGCCCATCTCGCTCGTCGGCGCGCTCCTCACGTACTCCGTGCTGCGCGTCTACTACCGGGGGGTCTTCACGGCGAAGGCGGCACGGCTCGCCGCTCGACCGGTTCCCGCGGCGCACCCCGGTGAACCCGCGGCGCTCGCGCTGCTGCTCGCCATCTTCTGCGCTTACCCGGTCATGGCCGCGTGCGGCGGCCCGATCTGGGCCGTCGCGGTCGTCGGCGCCGGAGGCAGCCTTCTCGTCGCGCGGCGATACGGCGTCGCGTCACCGCGACGAATCGCGAGCCACGTCTCGGTCGACATCCTCGCGTTCCTCTGGGGAGTCTTCCTGGTCGTCACCGGCCTGCGACACGTCGGGCTCGTCGACCACCTTTCGACGTTCTACCGCGCGTGGGAAGGACACGCCGCGGGACACCTCGGCGTCATCGGCGTCACCGCGGCGCTCGGCGCGGCCATCGTGGACAATCATCCGATGGCGATCCTCGACCTGATGGCGCTCGGGAACGGCGGCCACGCGAAGCCTCTCCTCGCCGCTCTCGTCGGCTGCGACATCGGCCCTCGTCTCCTTCCCATCGGCTCGCTCGCCGGGCTGCTCTGGATGGACCTTCTTCGACGGCGCGGCGTCGACATCGGCATCGGCAGATTCGTCCGCCTCGGCACCCTCGTGCTCATCCCGACGCTGTTCGCGTCGCTCGCGCTACTCTGGTTCACCTGAGCGTCGGCGCGCCGGCTGCCGACGAAAGCGTCCGGGCGCGCGGGGCTCAGCGTGAAAGCGTGACAGCGCAGCTACCGGAACAGGAAAGAGCGACGCTGCTCGTTGTCGTCGTCCCGGTGCACGTCTGGGTACCGGTGAGCGCAGGACCCGTCACGTCCAGCTTGCCGTCGGACGCGATCGTACCGGTGAAGCCGTTGAAGGGCGCACTGGTGGTGATGGCACAGGCGTTCTGCGTGACCACGACGGTCTGCCCGACGAACGAGCTGACGCAATGTGCCGTGACCGTCCAGGTACCGGCCACGCTCGGGCACGCGCTACCGAACGAGGCGGAATCCGATCCGCAGGCCACGATGAGCAGGCTCGATGCGACGAAGCGTTTCACGTGAGCACCGGCTGCGAAACCCATGCCAGTCGCACGAAGCCGGCAACGCGCGTGGTGAGCGTGCTCGACGACCGGGAATACCAGCCCGTCGGCCTTGGCCCGGGCATCTTCTCGACGAACCGTGGATGCCATCGTTCACACATCGTCCGTGAACGGCCCTCCACATCGAGGAGAGCGAGTCGTCCGCGACCGAGCGACGATGATCCGACGCGCAATGAGTCAATCCTGAGCGCGCTCGCGCCGGCTATGACTGGGCGCGCAGGATCCCTGCTTTTGACGTCATACCGTGACGTGGATCGAGCTCGTTCGTCGTGTTACTGCGAGCGTCGACATCGAATGACGGACGCGCTCGTGCGTCGTCGTGTGAATGGAGACCGACGATGGCGCACAAGCTGTGGCTCCTGGGTTTTGCGACGCTGCTCGGTGCGTGTTCCGGCGACTCGAAAGGCGGCGCTTTGCCGACCGCGAGCGGCGGTGCGGGTCAGGTCGCGCCGCCCGGCGCCGGCGGAACGGTCGGCGCGCAAGGAGGCCCGGGGCCCGGTGCAGTTCCGTCAAGCACGGTTGCCGGAGGCACGCCGGGCGGCCTTCCAGGAACGGGAAGCGCCGGGGCAGGAGTACCGCCGGGCGGCGCCTCGAACGGCGGCGTGACCAGCGGCGGAGGCTCGACGTCGAGCGGCGGTGCGCCGAGCGGCGGCACATCGATGGGCGGCGCCTCGAACGGCGGTGTGGGTGGCACCGCAGGCAGCGGCCCGGGAGGCGCTGGAGGCGAAACGAACGCGCCCCTGCTCGCCGTCTCGGCGGATTTCCTGAATCAGACGCTCTCCATCTTCGACGTCTCGAAGTTCACCCAGGGCGCGACACGGAAGGACGTGCTCGTCGGGACCGTCGATCTGAGTAAATACGTCCCCGGCCCGCTCGCCATGGGGATCACCCCCGACGGCAAGACGGCGCTCGTCTCGATCTCGGGCGGGTTTCTGGGGGCCTTCACGACCGTTCCGCCGGGGGCCGGCACCTTGCTGTTCGTCGATCTGGAGAAGCGCGCAGTGTCGGCCGAGCTCTACACGGGCAACAGCCCCATGGGCATCGCCATCACGAAGGACGGCAAGCGCGCCTTCGTCGGTCAGTACAGCGAGACGTACTTCGCCGACGTGGACGTCGAGAAGCATACCTTCGTGCCGATACAGACCGGCTCGACCTTCAACGAAGAGGTCGCGCTCGACGACAGCGGGACGGTAGGGATCCTGAGCTACGGTCCGCAGGGCAACTGCGTAACCTTCCCCGTCGACATGGCGGCGACGCCGCTCGGCGTGACGATCGGTCTCACCGGCGACGCGGGCGGCGTCGCGTTCTTCCCGGGCACCAAGACTGCCTACGTGGTGCAGGCCCCGACGACGCTCACCGGCAACGTCGGTGGCCACAACGTCGTCGACGTGTCGAACCCCCGCTCGCCGGTCGCGTCCGACAACGTGCGCGTCGCGAACTCGCCCATTTACTACCCCGTCACCGCGGTGGCGCACCGAGGCTCCGTGGTCTTCCCGTCGACGCAGAGCGGAAAGCTCACCCTGGTCGAGATGAAGCTCGACGGCGGCGTCGCGACCATGGTCCAGGCGATCCCCGTCGGAGACGCGCAGACGCTCGCCTACGGCGTGGCGGCCAACCCGGACGGCAAGGTGCTGATCGCGGTCCCGACGGAGCACTACGTGGCGGCCGTCGACCTTGCGACGGCGAAGGTCGTCACCGTCCCCTGGGGTGTCGACAAGGCGGGGCCGAACGACGTGAAGTTCATTCCGTGA
>CAYUAW010000478.1:0-5526 GCA_964442485.1 uncultured Polyangiaceae bacterium | reverse complement strand
GGGGAGCAGTTCGCCGTAGGCGAAGCTGCGGGGGGCCAAGGCCCCCCGTAATTAGAGCGAACCTAACGCCGCCGACCCGGGGCGTTCCCCGGGCGGCGGCCCTCTCTATCCGTCTAGGTTCCCCGGCCCGTCACTGGCGCAACAGGGGCGCAATGCACCCGTGCACCCTGTCCCCGACACGGCACCCGAACCGACACCAACCGGGCGGAGCGTCACAGCAAGATGCAGGCAATGAAGCTGGAACGATTCGCTAGGCATGGAGCGTGCGGTCAGAAACTCTCGTTCGGTCACCGGAACCGTACATTCCAGTGGTCTCGGTTGCGGATGCGGGGGGCCTCCAGGCATTTCACGTGCCATGACCCTTTTTGCCGAGCCACGGCTCGAGCCCGGGGCCGCACCGTTTGCGACACTGGACACTATCCGCTCTGGGTATCGCGTGAGCGTCCAATCCATTGGACATGCTCTCCCCTTCCCGTGCTGCCCGGCGACTTGTGATGATGCGCGCATGGGTTCGGCCTCCCCCGACGTGAATCATCTCCGCCTCGAACGCGATCTCTATCTCGGCCTCCTGAACCTGAACGACCGCACGAGCCTCGAACCCTTTCTCCGCGAAGCCCTCGGGCTGATGCTCGGAGTGGCCGGAGCGTCCCAGGGGTATCTGGAGATCTTCAGCGAACGAGACGAACCCGGGTGGTGGACGGCGGCCGGGATCTCCGACGACGAGCTCGACGTCATCAGGTCCATGGTTTCGCGCGGCATCATCGCCGAGGCGATCGCGTCAGAGGCGGCGGTCGTCACGCCGTCGGCGCTCCTCGATCCGCGCTTTCGCGATCTCGGGAGCGTTCGTCGCTCCAGGATCGAGGCCGTGCTGTGCGCAC
Source organism: uncultured Polyangiaceae bacterium (assembly GCA_964442485.1). Classification (GTDB taxonomy): domain Bacteria; phylum Myxococcota_A; class Polyangia; order Polyangiales; family Polyangiaceae; genus DASZVB01. The sequence continues at coordinate 4,648 of CAYUAW010000478.1, read as the reverse complement.
CCATTGGCTCCGCACCGCCGGTCGGGGTCCTGTACCTGCAGGGGCGCACCGCACCGGGATCCTTCTCGGAAGAAGATCTGGCATGCGCGGAGATGTTCGGGCGCCACCTCGCGCCGCTGGTCCACCGACTCTTCCCCTCGGTGCGCGAGGAACCCGACGCGACGCGCTCGATCCGTCAGAAGCTCCAGGCGAGCGAGATCGTCGGGCGCAGCGCGGCAATCGAGCGATTGCTGCGAGAGGTGGCGCTCATCGCACCGCTCGACGTGAGCGTTCTTCTCACCGGCGACACCGGCACCGGGAAGAGCCATCTCGCACGGGTGATCCACGTCAACGGAGCACGTCGTCAGGGACCTCTGGTCGAGCTCAATTGTGCGACGATCCCCGAACCCCTGATGGAGAGCGAGCTCTTCGGAGCGATGCCCGGAGCGCACTCCACCGCCTCGCACCGGATGGAAGGCCGCATCGCAGCCGCCGAGGGCGGCACGCTCGTGCTCGACGAGATCACGGAGCTCTCGGTGAGCGCGCAGGCGAAGCTGTTGCAGGTCCTCCAGACGAAGGAGTATTACCCCCTCGGCTCTTCCAGGCCTCGCTCGGCCGACGTGAGGCTCATCGCCGCCACCAACGTGGATCTGCGCACGGCGGTGGAGGAAAAGCGCTTTCGTGAAGATCTCTACTACCGGCTCGCGGTGATGCCGATACGGCTCCCGACCCTCGCCGAGCGACGCGAAGACATCGAGCTGCTCGCGCGCCACTTCTGCGAGCTCGCGCAGCGCCGCCACGGCCTTCGTCACGTCGATCTATCGCTCGGCGCGCTGCGCGCGCTCCGCCAGGCGCCGTATCGGGGCAACCTCAGGGAGCTCGGTCACATCGTGGAAGCAGGGACGATCCGAGCTGCTGCGCAGGACGTCCCGCAGGTGGAGGCTGCACACCTTTTCGGAACCGGAGAGCTTGCCCCGGCGTCGACGGAGCGTGCGCCGCTCACTTTCCAGGAGGAGACGCGGCGCTTCCAGTCGGAGCTGCTGCAGAGCACGCTCGAAGCGACCGGTTACAACATCGCCGCCACGGCGCGGCGCCTCGATCTCACACGTTCACATGTGTACAACTTGATCCGAGCATTCGGGCTGGGGAGAGGCCGTAGCTGACGAATCGGCGGCCCAGATGTCGCCGGCTGTGTGCAGCGCGGGTCGCGAGGCGTTCACCAGAGAAGACACCCGATGGTCCCGACGTCGGGAAAATGGCCCGGAAACTGGCGGCATGCCTCTTGCTGTCAGGGGGCACGGGATGGGCAGCGATCTGCGCGATGAGCCCCCGCGTGAGGCGGAGGTGGGGTCCTGGTCGGCCAGTGCCGAGCATCGCCTGCGGCAGATGGCGCTGCTCGCGGCGACGGCCGCGCACGACGCCGCGGGACCGCTCTCGTACGTGCTCTCGAACCTCGAGTACCTCGACGCGCAGCTCGCGCAGCACAAGGACGAGCTTCCACCCGGCAGGGTCGCGGAGCTCCGCCAGTGCTTGCGGGAGGCGACCCTCGGCGCCATGCACGCGCAGGAAATCGTGCGAGCGATCCGCGAGCCGCGCGATAACTCGATGCTCGAAGCCCACGTCGATCTCCATCGCCTGCTTCTCTCGTGCATCAAGGTGGCGCGGACGGAGATTGATCATCGTGCCCGCGTCATCACCGAGTTCGACGCCATTCCGCAGCTCGTCGGAAGCGAGTCCCACCTGCGCCGGGTCTTTCTGAATCTGATCATCAATGCCGCGCAGGCCGTCGCAGGCGACAGCGACAAGGAGCAGTTCATCCGGGTCGTCACGCGTTCGGGGAACGACGGCAAGGTCCTGGTGGAGATCATCGACTCAGGGCCAGGGATCCCCGAGGAGAGCTTGCCGCACCTCTTCGAGCCCTTCTTCACGACGAAGCCTGCACACCAGGGTACGGGCCTTGGTCTCGCGGTATGCCGCCAGGTTCTCGACGAGCTCGGCGGGGATATCGAAGTGGAGACGAGCGTCGGAAGAGGAGCCACGTTCCGGGTGGCCCTTCCGCTGACGCCGCCTGGAGCCCCCTCAAGCGAGGGTACGGCTCGACTGAGTCCATCGGTGCCGCCCGTGCGCCGCCTGCCGAAGCGACAGCTCGGCTGAGCACGGCGCGTGGGCGACGCGTAACAGGGAGCGTCGCACCGGTGGCACAGGTGTGCCGTGCAACCAGCGACGGTTCCTCGATCTTCAGCCTGTTTCCGCGCTCCGTTGCTGTGCTCCGCCTGGCACGCAAGCTGCTTCTAGCGTGCGCAACCGTGGGGTTGTGGGGCGGCCCGGCGCCGCGGCTCGAAGTGAGCGAGCCGCGGGGCCACTTTTGTTGCCCAGGAGGCTGCTAGCGGGATGGCGCTCCGAGGGACCGCGAGAGCGCCTCGAGCTTCTCGACGCGATCGGCGTCGCCCTTGTCGCCAGCGGCGGCGCTCGCCTGCTCCACCGCCGCGACAGCCTGAGCGCCATAAATGGACGAGAGGGCTGCAGCGGCCTTCGCTGCTTCGTGCTTGCCGCCGGCAACCTCGACCAGGTCCTTCAGCATGCGCGGGTCCTCCTTCGCCAGCGGATCTTCCTTTTGTGCGCGCTCGTAGTGGCTGACAGCAAACGCTTCCCAGCCCCGGTTCATCGCGTCCTCGGCCATCAGCAGATGCGGACGCGCGTCGCCGGGATGGTCCTTGCCCATCTGATATAGCTCCTTCATCCGCTCCATCGCGAGGAGGCCGCCACTCCCCGTTACGTCATGCATCTTGCGAAGCGGCTCGGGTGCGTCGGTCGCGAAGAAGTCCTTCGACGGCAGCGGAGACACCGGCGTCGGCGCGACGCTCGGCGGGGACGACGGCACCGCAAGATTTTCGCGCGCCGCCGCGATCGATGCCGTGGTTGCGGCCGTTTCCTGCGGGGCCTCGGAACTCGCCTGAACGCTCACGGGGGACGCGGCGCGCTCGCGGGACGGCCACACGGCGACCAGAACCAGGCCGGCTCCGAGGACGAGCGTGCCAGCCACCGCGATGAAGACTTTGCCCGAGCCCCCGGGCGTTTCTCGAGCAGGATCGGGCCCACGCTCATTCATGAGGCCCGCGTTTACGACAAATGCGCCCCCGGTTGAAGACGCGACGGCACGTACGAGACCTCGGGCGCGGGGTCGACTCGGAGAGGGGTCCGTGGGAGCATCGGCGCGTGAGCCAGGCACCCGTCATAGTCGGCACGGATCTCAGTCATTCCGCGACGGAAGCAATCCGTCAGGCAGCAGCGTGGGCGTCGCGTACTTCCGCGCCGCTCGTCATCGTCCACGTCGCGCCGGACGAAGTGTTCCGCGCGCTGGAAACGCCTCGCGTCACCAGCGCGCTGCAAGCACGTACCGGAGAGATCCTCGGGAGTTCCGCTCCCCCTTTCGAGGTGGTCATCGCGTCGGGCTCGCCCCATGGCGCGCTCGTACGCCTGGCCGATGAGCGCCACGCGGCACTGGTCGTCGTCGGGCCCTCCGGCACGGGAACGGTCGGTCGCGTCGTGTTCGGCGGCACGGCGGAGCAGGTCGTCCGGTACGCGCATTGCCCCGTCCTCGTCGCGCGACCGTCTCCGAAGGCGGGCGTCGTCCTCGCGGCGACCGATTTCTCGGAGGAGGCCGCGACTGCCGTCGCTGCGGGCGCCGCCGAGGCGAAGCTCCGGGGTGTCCCGCTCCGGCTCGTGCATTCCCTGACCGAACCGAGCACGTCGCTGTCGCTCCTCGGTCCGATGATCATCTCGCTCCCCGAGATGCCCGACTCGGAGCGCGAGGATCTGCGAAATGCGGCCGAAACGACCCTGCGCTCTCTGCTGGAGGCGACGCACGTCCCGGGCGCCTGCGAAGTCCTCAATGGCCCACCGGCGACAGCCATCCCCGCGGAGGCCAGCGGGCTGTCCGCGAGCCTCGTGGTCGTCGCGACGCGAGGGCGGACGGGGCTCGCGCGCATCGCGCTCGGCAGTGTGGCCGAGGCGATCACGCGACACTCCCCCTGCTCAGTGCTGGCCGTGCGAAAGGGCGCCGGGCATCCGAAATAAGAGCCAGAAGCCCAGCATGAGCCCCACCGCGAGAAGCACCGCGATCGCGACGCGGTTGCGCTGAGGCCGAGGCGCACGCGATGCTCGTTCGGCGGGCCGCGACGGCGGGCTGGAGCGAGCTGGCCGGGCTTGCTCGGGCAGGGGCCGCTCCGGGGCGGACCGCGGAGTCGGCTTGCGGGGTGCCGGTGCCTGCGTCGCGGCGACGGCTGGCCCCTTGGCGCGCGGCGGGTTCGCGGCGAGATTCGACGCGCGTGCCTCTGCCTGACGGACCGCGCGCTTCTTCGCTTTCCGCGAGGCCTTGCGAGAGGACTTGTCCATTCGCTTGCCCTGAGCGCGCTTCGCCTTCTTCGCGCGCTGCCGGCTCGCGGCGTCTCCTTCCGGCTCGACTGCGCTCGTGCCTCCCGTCGACTTCGCCAGCGCGGCGGCCGCAGAAGGCGGCGCAGTCGACTTCGCTACCGTCGAAGGAGACGGCTTCTCTGCGACGGGAGCAACCGGCGCGGGTCGCCTCGCCGCTGCGGCGGCCCCTGGAGGCACCGACGGCTGCTTCACGGGAGCGGCGGAAGACGCATTCGCCGAAGGGACGGCAGGGGCT
>CAYUAW010000477.1:0-5550 GCA_964442485.1 uncultured Polyangiaceae bacterium | reverse complement strand
GACGACGACGGGCTGCATCAGAAAAGTCCTCCTGGATGGGCAGGTGAGCGGCACCCGTCGTGGGGCGAACGCGCTCGAGACGCTTCAGGACTTCGAGGTGGCCAAGGCGAGCGGGCAGTCGGGGCTCGGGACCCTGGAAGGCCTGTACAAGCTCACTCCCGATAACCGAGACGACCTGTACTTGCTCGCAAAAGGCTGGGCCGGGGCAACGACGGCGTTCACCGAGGATGACTACGAGCTCGCCGAGGAAGCCAGGGACGACGCCCTCGCTGCCTATCACCACGCGAGGATGATCGCGGGGTTCCAGCGCGCCAGGTTCTTCGCGACGAAGCTCCTCGACAGCAAGGCACCGGGCTTCGAAGCGGCGCAGCGCAACACGGCAGTCCTGAAGGCGTGGCTACGCCAGAACTTCGTCGAGAAAGAAGACGCTCAGGACCTGACGGTCGCCGCGATGGCGTTCATCGGAGTCGTGGTCGCCGGTAGCGAGGACCCGGCCGTCGTGAGCGAGCTCTTCGTCCCCGTCGCGATCGCCGAGCGCGCGGTGCAGCTCGACGAGACCGCGGAGCACTCCATGGCGCACGTCGTGCTCGGTGGCTATCACGCCCGGTACAGCTGGGCCGAGCTCGACGAGGCAAAGCAGCACTTCGACGCCGCTCTCCGCATCACGGAGGGCAAGAACCTGATCGCGAAGCTCTTCTACGCGACGAAATACTACTGCATGAAGAGCGATGAAGAGGCCTACGTACGGACGCTGAAACAGATCGTCTCGGCGCGGGATCCGATGCCGGAGATGCGGCTCACCAACCTCATCGCGATGCGCCGGGCACGCCGCTACCTGGACAACAAGATCTTTCAAGAAGACTGCGGCTTTGGTTCCGGCTGACCCGTCATCGCGGCTAGCCTCTCGAGCCTCCCCCGAAGGCCTCCGTGGCCGAGCGGGGCCACGGCTCCCTCGGTCTTTCGCGCTCCTTCCTGGCTGGCCCGTCGGTCTTCTGATGTATCGTCCGCCGCATGTTCGGACCTGCGGGGCGCCCGGCGTGGCTGGCCGGCATCCTCCTTCTCGGGTGCACCACGTCGCATCTCGACGCGCTGTCGAGCGGCGGCGGTCGCTCCCATCCCCATCCTCATGTGCAGGACGCAGGAGTCGACGCGAACCCGGGTGCGGGAAACGGCGCGGGTGGCGACGGCGCAGGGGGCGGAACGTCGGGCGAGGGCGCGACGTCGAACGGCGGCAACGACGGTACCGGCGCCTCGACGAGCATGTCGGGAGGCGCGACGGCCGACAGCGGCGCGCCCACCGGCGGAGATCCCTGCAGCGAAGAGGGCGCGCACCGATGCGCGGCCCACGCACAGAAGGAGCGATTCGAGTGCAAGGACGCCGTCTGGCAGCCGGCACCCGCGTGTGGCGCGGACGAGAACTGCGACACGACGCCAGGGGGATTCGAGGGGCTCTGTCAGCCGATCATGGCGGCGTGCGCCGGGAAGGCCGCCGGGACCGTCGTGTGCTCGGGGAACGATCGCCTGGAATGTGGGCAGGACCTGGTCTCGACGACCCGCGTCGACACGTGTCCGTATCTGTGCGGCGCCGGCGTGTGTCAGGGCAGCTGCATCGCGGGCACCCGGATGTGCGACGGCTTCACGCCGCTGACCTGCGACAAGCACGGGGCCTGGCAGAGCGGCGCGCCCTGCGACGGCGTCTGTAGCGGAGGCGCGTGCTCGGGGACGTGCACTCCCGCCGCGACCCAGTGCAACGGGCAGGTCATGCAGACGTGCGATGCGTCGGGAACCTGGCGCGACGGCGCGGCGTGCTCCGGCAAGGCCTGCGTGAGCGGCGCGTGCACGGGCGCGTGCGAGCCGGGGGCCAAGCAGTGCTCCTCGGCCAACGGAGTCCAGACCTGCGGCGCGAACGGGCAGTGGGGACCGCCCGAGGATTGCTCCACGCAGGCTTGCGTGGACGGCGCGTGCATCGGCGTGTGCGTTCCCGGTCAGACGCAGTGCTCGGGGAACGGCGTACAGGTGTGCAGTGCCACGGGTCAGTGGGGTTCTGCGACGCCGTGCACGGGACAGGTCTGCGCAGCCGGCGCGTGCAGCGGTCAGTGCACGCCCGGCACGAAGCAATGCAGTGGCCTCACCCCCCAGACTTGCAGCGCCACCGGCGCCTGGCAGGACGGTACCGCCTGCACGAGCGTGTGCAGCGGTGGCTCGTGTTCAGGAAGCTGCACCCCGAACGCGAAGCAGTGCAACGGCCTGACTCCTCAGACCTGCGACGCGAACGGAACATGGCAGGACGGGACACCGTGCACCAGCAAGGCCTGCTCGACCGGCGCGTGCGTGGGCGTGTGCACGCCGGGGGCGAAGCAATGCTCGAGTAACGGGATCCAGACCTGCAATGCGTCCGGCACCTGGGATGCGCCCGTGACGTGCGTCTCGTCGGCGTGCGTCGGGGGGACGTGCGCCGGCGTGTGCGTGCCGGGCAGCTCGCAGTGCACGGGCAACGGCGTGCAGACGTGCGGTTCCTCGGGACAGTGGGGCGCCACGTCCGCTTGCAACAACCAGACCTGCGTGTCGGGCGCGTGCGCAGGCGTGTGCTCGCCCGGCGCCCGGCAGTGTAGCGCCCTCACTCCGCAACTCTGCGGCCCGAACGGCACCTGGCAAAATGGGACGAGCTGCCAGAACGTGTGCAGCGGCGGAGCGTGCTCTGGGACCTGCACGCCCGGCACCAAGCAGTGCAATGGGCAAGCTCCGCAGACGTGCGACGCCTCGGGCACCTGGCAGAACACCGCGGCGTGCGCGGGTCAGGCGTGCGTCGGCGGCACCTGCTCCGGCACGTGCGCGCCGGGCGCCGTCCGCTGCTCGGGCAACGGGGTAGAGACCTGCGACGCTACGGGCGCGTGGGGCGCTGCGACGGCGTGCGTGTCGTCGGCGTGCGCGTCCGGTGTGTGCACGGGCGTGTGCACGCCCGGCTCCGCGCGGTGCTCCGGCAACGGCGTGCAGAGTTGCACTGCCAGCGGCCAGTGGGGATCGGTTTCGGCGTGCGTGAACTCCGCGTGCGTTCTGGGCGCGTGTGTCGGCGTCTGCGTGCCCGTGTCCGCGCGGTGCTCGGGAAACGGCGTGCAGACGTGCTCGTCGAACGGGACCTGGGGAACGCCGTCCGCGTGTAGCAACTCCGCCTGCGTCGCCGGAGCCTGCACGGGGGTCTGCACGCCCGGCGCCGCGCAATGCTCGGCCAACGCGCTCCAGACCTGCAACCCGAGTGGCCTCTGGAGCTCGCCTTCGACGTGCACGGATCAGGCGTGCGTGTCGGGCGCGTGTTCGGGGGTCTGCGAGCCGGACGCTCGACAGTGCAGCGGGCTCACGCCGCAGCAATGCGACACGAACGGCGCCTGGCAGAGCGACGCGGACTGCATGAACGTCTGCAGCGGCGGAGCTTGCTCGGGGACGTGCAGCCCGGGCGCGAAGCAGTGCAACGGACAGAACCCCCAGACGTGCGACTCCACGGGCACGTGGCAGGACGACCCCGCGTGCACCGATCAGGCCTGCGTCGGTGGCTCCTGCGTCGGTGTGTGTACGCCGCTCGCAGCACGGTGCTCGGGCAACGGCGTGCAGATCTGCGGCGCGAACGGCGCGTGGGGCGCGTCGTCGGCATGCGTGAGCTCCGCGTGCGTGAACGGGACGTGCTCCGGCGTCTGCGAGCCGTTCTCGACCGAGTGCTCGAGCAGCAGCAACGGCGTCGAGACCTGTCTTCCGAGCGGTCTATGGGGCGTACCCGCCGCGTGTACCAACCAGGCCTGCGTGGGCGGTGCCTGCGTCGGCATGTGCGCGCCGGGCGTCCTCACGTGCTCCGGCAACGGAGTACAGACGTGCTCGGCGACCGGGACCTGGGGTGCGCCGAACCCGTGCGTCGGCTCCGCGTGCGTGTCGGGCTCATGCATCGGCGTCTGCGAGCCCGGGTCGACGCAGTGCCTGAACAACGGTGTGCAGACGTGCAACGTGAGCGGCCAGTGGGGCGCGGCGGCCCTGTGCGTGGGCTCCGCCTGCGTGCTCGGCGCCTGCACGGGCGTCTGCGAGCCCGGCACCAAGCAGTGCAGTTCCGTCACCCCGCAGACCTGCAGCTCCACGGGCACGTGGCAGAGCGGCACGGATTGCCCCCTGAAATGCAACGCGGGGGTGTGCGGCCAGTGCACCACCGGCACGATGCAGTGCAACGGGCAGACGCCCGAGAGCTGCGACGGCTCCGGCACCTGGCAGGACGGCACCACGTGCTCGAACCAGGCCTGCGTCTCCGGCGCCTGTGCGGGCGTGTGTGCACCGGGAGCAACCCGGTGCTCGAACAACGATCTGCAGACCTGCACCTCGGCGGGTCAGTGGGGCGCGGGCGTCACGTGTACCGCGTCGGCGTGCGTCGCGGGCGCCTGCACCGGCGTGTGCACGCCCGGCTCCACGCAGTGCTCGGGCAACGCCGTTCAGACGTGCAGCGCGAGCGGCGCGTGGGGTGCGGCGTCGGCGTGCACAGCGCAGACGCAGACGTGCTCGGCCGGGGCCTGCGCGAACTGCGGCGCGGGCACCAGGAACTGCGATGGGTCTCCCACGAACGGCTGCGAGGTCACGAGCACCGCGTGCGTCACGCCGTTCCCCTACACGCCGAGGAACTTCAATCCGTCCGGGCCGGGCATCAACCCCGGCGCGACGAACGGCACGACGACGCTCAACTGCGGAGTCTCGACATTCGATTCGAACACGCTCACCTTCGGCAACTGGTGCTCGCAGCCAACCCCGGTGCCTGTGGTTCAGACGCAGCCGGGCGGCGCTGACGTCGTCGTCCTGCCGCTCGTGAACTTCACGATCGCAGCGGGCGCGACACTGCGGCTCACGGGAACCCGTCCCGTGATCCTGGCGGCGTTCGGCAACGCGACGGTTTCTGGCACCATCGACGGCAGCGCGAGCGGCACGACTCCCGGCGCGGGAGGCAACCAGGCCTGTTCGCCTGGCGCTGGCAGCAACGGCTCGAGCGGTGGCTTCCTCGGCGGTGACGGTGATGGAGGAGGCGGCGCCGGCCATGCAACGGCGGGCGGCACCGGCGACAGCGGCACCAGCGGCGGTGGCGCGCGCGGAAACACCAACGTCGTTCCGCTGCTCGGCGGTTGCGCAGGTGGCAGGGGAGGGAGCGGCGGCGGCCTGCTCGGTGGCGGCTCGGGCGGCAACGGCGGTGCCGGCGGCGGTGCGTTCCAGGTCTCCGCCGCGGGCTCGCTCACCTTCACCGGCACCGCCCTCGCGAACGGCAGCGACGGCTTCGGCGGCGGCACGCTTGCGTTTGCCGGCAACGGCGGCGGCGGCGGTGGCGGCTCCGGCGGAAGCGTCCTCCTCGAAGGACATACCGTGACGGGGAGTGGCACCTCGACCGTCAACGGCGGCAAGGGCGGCAACCGCGGCGGCGCCTCTTCCGGCGGCGCGGCCGGCGGGACCACTGGCGCGCCCGGCAACGGCACGAGCAGCGGCGGCGGCGGCGGGTCACGCGGGCGCACGGCGTTCAACGCCGTGCCGTGAGGGTGG
>CAYUAW010000476.1:0-5551 GCA_964442485.1 uncultured Polyangiaceae bacterium | reverse complement strand
TGTCGAGCTCGTGGCCGTCTGCCTCGAGCTTCGCCTTCACCAGGTGGGCGAGCGCGAGATCCATGTTGTCACCGCCGAGCAGGATGTGATCCCCGACGGCGACGCGGCGGAGCTCGAGGTCGCCACCCGACTCGACGACCTCCACGGCCGAGAAATCCGTCGTCCCCCCGCCGATGTCCACGATGAGCACGACATCGCCGACGCGGAGCAGCTTCCGCCAGGCTTCGCCCACCGACTCGATCCAGGCGTATAGCGCCGCTTGCGGCTCCTCCAGCAGCGTGATGCCTTCCATGCCGGCGGCGAACGCCGCCTCCACCGTCAGATCGCGCGCCGCCGCGTCGAACGACGCAGGCACCGCCAGCACGATGGATTGCTCGGCAAGCTCCGATCCGTTCCCGGCGGCCTTCCACGCTTCGGCCAAATGATCCAGGTACCGGAACGATGCTTCGACCGGCGACACCTTCTCCACGTCCTCCGGCGCGTTGAGGGGCAGGATCGACGCGCGCCGATCGACCGTCGGGTGCGAGAGCCAGCTCTTCGCGCTCGAGACGACGCGCGCCGGCGCTTCGGTGGCGCGCCGGCGCGCGTACTCGCCGACACTGAAGCGGCGCGAAGGGTCCCACGGCAAGGCGAGAGGCGGCTCACTCTCGTGCGCGAAGTACAGGAACGACGGCAGGAGAGGATGGGACTCGAGCACGCCGGGCGCGGCGAGCTGCGGCACGTCGAGCGCGGTCGAGCGCGATGCGGGGTCGCCCTCGCTCGCGTGGGCGAGCGCCGTGTGCGTCGTCCCGAGATCGATGCCGACGACCGAGCGCGTCGTCACAGCTCGACCTCGGCGGGCGCGATGAGGGTCGCTTCGTAGCCTGCGACGAGCGCGGGCAAGCGCATGCTCTCGACCCGCCAGCCCCCGTGCCGGAGCACGCCCCGATACGGCGGAGTGCCGCGCACGTTTCCCGTGAGCTTCACGCTCCGCCCGTCGAAACCCTCCGGGATGGTGATGGCGCTGCCCTCGGCTTCGGTCCGGACGCGGGCGAGCTCGAAATGCGCCAGCAATGCTTTCCGACAACCCGCGTGGACGACTCTCGCCGCGGAGCCCACGTCGGCGTCGGGGAAGGCGTCGAGCTCCTGCTTCAGGAAATCCACCAGCCGTCCTTCACGCTGGAGCAGCGCGAGTAGCCCGAGCGCGTCGCTCGCCGCAGCGTCCTTCGGCGCTGGCGGTGTGCTCGGCGGCGGCGCTGGCGGTGCGCTCGGCGAGGGGGCGCCGACCGGCGGGCTCTCGGCGCGCGCGGCAGGCTGCTCCGACGATCCTTCGTCCGTGCCCTCCCGCGCGGCGACCAGTGCATTCACGCGTCCGGCCAGGCGAGCATTGAACAGAACGCGCAGCGCGATCGCGATCGCGAGCCACAGGCGGGCGAAGAACGAGAGAGGCGCGTCTGTCACGGCGACCCGGGTTTACTACGCCGCTCGCGCCGTTGGTAGCGCACGCGCCGGTCGAAGAGTCGGTGCAGCCGGCCGCGGAGTGACCGCTCAGCCCTTCTTGCTCGGCGCGAAGCTCGTGATCGCCTCGCGGACTGCGGGGACGGTCAAGGGATCACGCGCCGCTTGCTCGACGATGCTGGTCCCCTCGGCGCCGCCGATCTGGACGAGGATGCGGGCCGCGTCCACCGCCGCAGCGATCAGGTCGTCCTCGTTCGCCGTCGAATGATAGAGCGAGAAGAAGGTGCGCACCGCCGCGAGCTCGTCGGGCGTCGCGAGCTTGAGGAGTGCATGAGCCGCGTGGCGCACGTCGTTCGGCGAGTCCGACGGATCGTTGAGGTGCGCGGCGAGGAGCGGCGCGGCGCGCTTCTCGCCGACCGCTGCCAGCGCGTCGGCGAGCGGCCCGACGGGCGGAGGCCGGAGCACGTCCGAGAGGAAGTCGTAGTGTCGCTCGAGCGCGGTGAGCATGAAGTCCACGCCGTTGCGTCGTGCGGCGAGCAGGGTCCGCGCTTCTGCGAGCACCTCCGGCTGCGTCCGCGCGTCGCTCGCCAGGTCGAGCAGCGTCTTGGTGACGCCGGGGTCGCTCTCGTTCGTACCGAGCTCGCGAAGCAAGAAGCGCTGGATGGTCGCCATCTGCGAGTCGCGCAGCTCTATGGCCTCGGTGATCTGCGCGGTGAGGCTGCCCGAATCCCCGGCGGATGCGACGTGGTACGCGCCAGCGCTGACGATGCACCCTTTCAGCGGCTGCCCGAAGGCCGTCTTGCCTGCGGCGCCGCCGGCGCGCGCGTCGGTGAACCACACGTCACCGTCTACGTCGCAGAATGCAAAGCCGCCCGTCACGGCATCGCCCCCGATGACCTCCGCCGGCAGGGTGCGCGTCCAGCGGAGCGCGCCGTCCCCGGCGTTGAAGCCGACCACGATCCGGAAGTAAGTCGCCGCGAAGCGCTCCGAATCCAGCCCGAGAGCCCCTTGCCGATCGGCGGGACGCGCGTAGAAACGAATGCTGTCGGGCGCACCGGCGTTCGTCGGCAGCACCGAGACGCCGCTCGGGAACCACGTCGGCTTCCCGGGCAGCTCGCGCTCCGGCAGCTTGACGATATGCGCCTCGCCGCGCGCGGATTTCGCGATGGCAGAGTCGAACTTCACGAGCGCGCTCTCGCCGAAGTAGAGCGAGCCGCCGATGGAGACCGCGCGGCTCACCACGGTGCGCGCCAGCACGCGGCCGATCTCGTCTCCCGTGGCGACGTCGAGCGCCGACACGTACTGGCTGTCCCACGGCGCGAAGACGGTGGCGCCCGCGATGCCCGGGATGCCGACGTCCTGATCCGGCGTCCAGCGCTGGAGCACGCTGCCACCGCGCGCGACGGCCACGACGACGGTGCCCCCACCCGAGACGCCCGCGACCGTGGCGACGGTCGTGCTGCCGTCGTCGCCAGCGCCGCGGAGGTGCTTGTCGCCGACCGAGACGCTCCAGAGCTCGCGCCCCGAGGCGCCGTCGAGCCCGACGAGCTTCCCGCCCGCCGTGAAGACGACGACGCCGCCAGCGATCGACGGCCGCGCGTCGGGGAGCCCCGCATGTGTCCACTTGCCCGAGCCGTCGAGGCCCATTCCGACGAGCCCCGTCTTCGTGATCCCGACGACGAGCCCCTTGCTCTCCGGAAGCCGTGTGCTGTCGAGCCGTGCGGCGACCTGTGCGATCGCGCGACCGCCGTCGTCCTGCCAGTCTTCCTTGAAGGCGGGGCCGCGGAGGCTGCTTGCCCCGCAGGCGACGGCGGCGATACCGCCGAGGAAACCTGCGATGCGAAGGCGCGCGGTCATTTCTTCGCTCCTGCGGCGGCTGCGTGTGCTGCCGAGTCGATCGCTTGCTTCACCTTCTTGCTCCAGTCCTTCGGCCAGCGCTCGCCGACGTCCGTCAGGTACTTCCCGACCTCCACCGTCCCGAGCTCCCGCATGCGTCCGACGAGCTTGAGCTTGTCGTCGTCGGAGATCTCCGTCGCGGGGCGAAAGAGGATCTGATCGAACCCCGTCTGCATGACGTCGAAGGTGAGCTTGCCGGTACGTCCGGCGAACTCCTCGCACTCCTCGGGCTTGCAGAGCTGCCCGATGGATGCTGCCGCCTCGGCGACGCCGTGGTCGAGCGCATTGAAGAGATCCTTGATCGACTCGCGAGCGCCGAGCTCGCCGAGGCCCGTCGCGGCGGTTCCGCGCACGCTCGCGTCCTCGCTCCGTAGCGCCTTCGAAAGCGTGCTCACGGCGACCGGTCCCTTCGTCTTCACGAGCGCGCGCGCCGCGGCACGTCGGATCTCCTCCGTGCGGTGCTGCACGTACGGGGCGATGCTCGGGCTCAGCGAGGACGATTTCAGCTTGCCCGCCGCCTTCAGCGCCTCCTCCACGATCGCCTCCGTGCCGCCGCGGGCGAGTACCTCTGTCACGAGGGGTGCTCCCTCCACATTGCCGGATTCCTCGATGGTCCGCAGGGCGGCAACGATGTCTTCTTCGCTGCCGGCGAGCTGCTTTTTCAGCGCGGGCAAGTCGAGGCGTGGCACGTCCGTCTTGCCCTTGGTGGGCTGTTTGCCCTTCGCGAGGACGGACGGGGCGGCCAGCGCGAGGCCGAAGGCAACCGCGACGGCTGCCAGGGGCAGGCGCAGGCGCGACAGATGGCGACGTCGGATCATCGTCTCTCCCACTATTTTCCCCCTCGATGTACTCTGCGCGCGCCTTCCAAGGCAAGGAGCGCCGGAGCGCCACATGTCCGTTCAGAGTGGGCCGCCCGAGTTTCCCTCGATCCGGCTCGAATTGTTGGAGGATCTCACGCCGGAGGCGCCGCCTGGCTTCCTGCGTCTCGTTCGCAGGCGGCTTCGCGCCCACTACCCCGATGGGACGGTGAGCGAACCCTTCCTGTACGACGAGGTCGACCGTCGCTCGATCGACGCCGTGGTCATCGTGGCTCACTACGTCGCGCCGAGCGGCGAGCGACGGGTCTTTCTGCGGAGCGCGCTCAGGCCGCCCGTCTACTTTCGCGATGCGTCGAGGTCGCCCATCCCGTTCCCGGACCGCAAGGGCGCCCTGTGGGAGCTGCCGGCGGGGCTCGTCGAGCCGGACGAGCAGACGCCCACGGGCGTCGTGGAAGGAGCGGCGCGCGAGCTCCACGAGGAGGTCGGCTTCTCCGTGCCCGCCACTTCGCTGACCGAGCTCGGCCCGAGCATGTACCCTTCGCCCGGGGTCGTGGGCGAACGCCACTTCTTCTACGAGGTCACGGTCCATCCCGGCGCGCGACAGGAACCCGGCCTGGACGGCTCTGCGCTCGAGAAGGACGGCGTGATCGTCGACATGTCGCTCCGTGAGGCGCTCGCGTACTGCGCGAACGGTGTCATCGAGGACGCCAAGACCGAGCTCGCGCTGCGGCGGCTCGCGGAGCGCTACCCGTGAGCCCCCCTCGCGTCGTGCTCGTCGTCAAGAAGACGCCGTACAGCCGCTACGTGGAGGACGAGAACGACCCCGAGGTGCGGCGGCTCGTCAAGAAGAAGGACCCGAGCGTCGCGATGTGGGTGTCGTCGCACCGCGAGCACGTGGTGACGCTCGCCGTCGTGGAGCGGGCCCTCAAGGATCTCGGCGCGCGCGTGTGGAAGCTGCACGCGCCGCGCGCCGTGTTCGACGCGAGCGACGCCGCGCTCGTCGTCACCGTGGGGGGAGATGGAACGCTGCTCGCCGCCTCGCACCACGTCGGGAGCACCCCGATCATCGGCGTGAACAGCTCGCCGCACTCGAGCGTCGGCTTCTTCTGCGCGAGCCGCCGCGGCAACGCCGAGGCCATGCTCGCGCGCGCCCTCTCCGGCAGGATGAAGGCGATCCGGCTCTCGCGCATGATGGTCACCCAGAACGGTCGCGTGATCTCGCGGCGGGTGCTGAACGAGGCGCTCTTCTCCCACGAGACGCCCGCCGCAGCGTCCAGGTACGTGGTCGCACACGCCGGCCACCGCGAGGAGCAGGTGTCGAGCGGGTTCTGGGTCGGTACCGCCGCCGGCTCGACGGGCGCGCTGCACTCGGCGGGCGGAGACATCCTGCCGCTCGGCTC
>CAYUAW010000475.1:0-5569 GCA_964442485.1 uncultured Polyangiaceae bacterium | reverse complement strand
TGAGATGGGTGCCTACCGAGGCAGGCTGCTGCCCCGGCCGCACGCTCCAGTTCGAGACGTAGACCTGAGCGTCGTCCGCGTATTTCAGACCGGGGAGATTGTAGGCGTCGACCCCGAGCTCGAGCGGGCCCGAGCGAGCCCCGAGATGCGCGTTCAGGACGTGCGACGCGGGCCCGACCACGGTGTCGGTCAGATGCTTGCCCGAGAGGTACGTGTAACCGATCCCCACGCGCCCCTTGACGGGTTGCCCGGCGAGGGTGCCGAGGGGCCGCTCGACGGAAGCGTCGATCCGGAGGAGCACCGGCGGCACGCTGGGCACGTAGTGGGAGATGCCCGGCACGCGCGTCGTGAAGACCGCGTCCGTCACCGAGAGCGCGGTCGACGCGAGCAGCCAGCCCGTTGGCCGCGCGAGGAACGACGCGACGACGCCGCGGCGCACGCTCGCGCCCTCCGTCTCGAGGCCGCCCGACTCCGCGACGAACACGAGCTCATTCTGGACCCAGGTGCTGAAGACGGCGAGCGACGTGCGGTACCTCCGCCGCGCGTCGTTGCCGCGCACACCGACCTCGAGCGAGCGGACCTTCGAGTACGGACGGTTGACGCTCGCCGGGATCTGGGCGGCGTCCACTGAGCGAAACCCCTCGCCATAGGAGGCGCCAGCCGCGAGCCCGGGCGTCACGTCGAGCTCCGCCGTGACGCGGGGCCCGAAGGCGATACCATCGAGGTGCCGCTTTGCCGTGGTACCGAGCGCGAGCGCTGCCGGCAACCGATCGTCGACGGTCTGTGAGAGCAGATCGGCGCGCGGGCCGCCGGCGACGCGAAGGCGCCCGAAGAGACGCAAATCCACGTCGACGTATGCGCCCGCGTCGAGAGTGCCCAGGCCGGCGGAGAGGCGCCGATCCCAGACCTCGAGCGTGCCCGGGACGAGCAGGCTCTTCGACTGATCGACATGGGCGGCTCGCACGAGCACGCCGGGCTCGACGACGACGGTGGCGCTCTGCCCGAGCGAGAGCGGCTCGGTGCGATAGCCCGTCGTGACGCCGCCCGCGAGCTCGCGGTTCTTCGTCTCGAACAGATCGCCGAGCCCCGAGAGCGACGGATCCTCCTGCGACGTCTCGAGCGCCCCCGCGAAGTTCTGCCGTGCGCGGAAGTCCGTGAACGTCGCCCACGGCACGATCTCCACGCGCGCCCCTCTCGCCGCGGAGCGCTCGAACGTCGCTCCGAGCAGCACGCGTGCAACGTCGATGGACTGATTCTGCGCAAAGGTCGGATACGACCCGTAGAGTCCGATACGCCCCGCGTCGACGTCGTCCTTTCTCACGACACCGGGGAGCTCCGAGGTCGCGCGGTAAGCCGTCGCGAGCAGACGCAGGTGGTCATGTCTCCCCAAGTCGATGCCGTACTGCGCGTTGACGGAGCCTGACTCACCTGCGCGCCGGTCGCCGAATCCGTCGGTGCGTCGGAGCGAGAACGCGGCGAATGTGTCCTCGTCGCCCTCCGCCGGCGCGGCGATCCCCACCAGCCTCACCTGATTGAACGAACCGTAGCTGACGCCGACGAGCGAACCATGCTCGGGAGCCGCGAGGTCGAACGACGCGCTCCCGACGATGGCTGCGTCTCCTTGCCGCGGATCGTACGGCCCCTCGAGCACGCGCACGCTGCGCACCACCTCTGGGATGACGAAGTTCACGTCGGCGTAACCTTGCCCGCGCACGTGCGTCGGGGCATTCAGCGGAATGCGCCCGAGCGTCATCTCGATTCCCGAGCCGTGCTCGAGATCCCATCCGCGCAGGTACACATCGTTGCCGAGCCCCTCCGAGTCCTCGTGGTCGACGAAGAAGCCCGGCGCGGCCGAGAGCAGCTCGCTCGTCTGCTGGCGCGGTGAAGCGCGCAGCACCTCGCGGCTCACCCTCACGTCTCCGAGCCCGCGCGACGCCGGCGCCACACCGCGGACCTCCACGGTAGCGTCGTCCGGCGCCGGCGGCGCGTCCTCCGCGCGCACCCTGGCCGCCGCGAGCTCGAACGCGAGCACGGCGAACGTCTGAAGGCGCCCCCGGCTCCATCTCACTGGACGACGAACTGCGCTTTCTGGGTGTCGCCGTCCGCGGTCGAGGTGATCGGGTAGATCCCCTCCACGAGCGGAACCACGAACTTCGCCGTCGCGCTGTCACCCGGCGCGACGGGGTCGATGCGCGCCGGATCCGGAAAGCACGAGCGCGTCGGGCAGCCCGTGTCGTTCGGAACGGTGATGCACGCGACGGCGAAACCATGCGGAGAGCTGCCCGCGTTGTGGAGCACCACGGTGACCGAAGCAGTGTTCTGCGCCTTCAAGATCGCGGGCGTGAACCCCTGATCATCGACCGTGACCTGGAACGTGTATTTGCCACCGACCACGCCATCCGCGTCTGCGGGCTGACACGAGCCGTCGCCCGTGCCGTCGGAACAACCGGACGCGACGAGGAGAAGAAGGCCGAGGCCCCGAGGCACCACCCGGGCCGCTCTCGCGCGGAGCGCCGCGTCGCCGTTTCGCGCCGTCATTCCGGCGGATGCTAGACAAAGACCGGTCTTCGTAGCATCCGGCACCTGCCGGATGTGCCATACCTTCCGCGCGGCGGATGGCACGCTCGGAAGGCAAGAGAGGGGACTCCCGGCTCCTCGCGTACGTCGCGGTGGGGGCCCTGGCGGGCGCCCTTTACGTGTTCTTCGACGTGGTCTCGGAGGCGCGCATCGGGCGCGGGACCCTCACCGGTCCGCTCAAGGGCGTCCATACGGTGGTCGACCACGCCTTGCCGATTTTGGTCGGCGGGCTGCTCGGTGTCTCGGCGCACTACCTGCGGCTCCGCGCGAAGCTCACCGCGGCAGAGGAGGCCGCGGCGCGCTCGGAGGGTCTCAACATGCGCCTGCAGCGGGTGGAGCGCGATCAGGCGGTGTGGGTGCTCGTCGCGACGGTGCTGCACGAGCTCAATAACCCCCTGCACGCGCTCGGCTTGCTGCTGGAAGAGCTGTCCCGGACGATGGACGACGCGGCGCAGAGCGCCGCGCTCGTCGGTCGCGCGCGCGTCCAGGCCGACCGCGCGCTCGCCCACCTGAAGATGCTCCGCTCCATGCGCAGCGCCGGTGAGCCGGACTTCGTCGCCGTCTCGCTCGACAAGATCCTCCGCGAGCTCGGTGACGAGGTCGCGCTGCTCGCGCGGAACGAAGGCTTCTCCGTCCACGTCGAGTGCGACCTGCCCGTGGAGGCGCGCGCGGACGCCACGTACGTCCGGACGATCGTCGAGAACCTGGTCGGCAACAGCCTCCGCTCGCTCCGCGGCGGGACAGGCGACCGCATAACGATCCGGCTCGCGGCGGAGGGTGAGCGCGCGGTGGTACGCGTCTCGGACAACGGCTCGCCGCTGGTCGTGGGGTCGGCGGACGCGCTCTTCGAGCCGCTGAACGGCACGAAGCGGGAAGGGCTCGGCCTCGGGCTGCCGATCGCGCGGGCGCTCGCGCGGGCGATGCGCGGCGATCTGCTCGTCGAGGACCTCGGACGAAAGACCTTCCGGCTCGAGCTCCCGCTGGAGAGCGGCGAATGAACCGGACAGTGCTGCTCGTCGAGGACGAGCACGACACGCGCGACCTGCTCTCTCGCGCGCTCGAACGCGCCGGCTACCGGGCGCTCGCCGCCGAAAGCGGCGAGGAAGCGCTCGCCGTCGCGCGAAGGGAATCGACCATCGACGTGGTCGTTACGGACATCGTGCTCGGCGGCGACGACCGACGTGGCCTCCGGCTCTTGACGGAGCTGCGCGCCGTGGGCGTCACCGCGCCGATCGTCGTCATCACTGCCTACGCCGACGTCGACAAGGTGAAGACGGCCCTCAACGAAGGCGCCGCGCATCTCATCGAGAAACCGTTCGGTTCGGCCGAGCTCGTGACGGCCCTCGAGCGCGTGCTCCAGGCCGGCGGCGCGCCACGCCATTTCGAGGCCATCTTCGACGAGGCGCGCCTGACCGACAAGGAGCGCACCGTCGCACGGCACCTGCTCCGTGGCCTCTCGAGCAGCGAGATCGCCGTCCTGGAGAACAACAGCCCGAAGACGATACGCCAGCACGTGAGCCAGATTTACGCGAAGTGCGGCGTGGGAACGCGGGCCGAATTTTTTCGTCTCGCGTATGCAAGGTGAGGGACAAGTCAGTCGCCGAGTAGCTCGGCTCGCGGCGGGGTCCACGGCGGGACGTGGGGCGGACATGCGCCGCCCTGCGATAGCGTCATCTCGGCGAAGTCGAGCGCGCGCGAGCGGTCGAAGCGGAGATCGCCGACTATCGTCGGCTGATCGGGGACCCAGAAGGGCGCACGGGCGTAGCGAAGAAACGCCGCGGCGTCGCAGTGGCTGCGCGCGAGCGTCCGGAGCTCCGTGAGCGAGCCTTCGAACTCGCTGCGCCAGAGCACGGAGCCGTCGGTCGCTTCGATCGCAGTCAGCGGCGCGGTCGCCGTCCGTGAATCCATCGAGCCGCAGCGGCGCGGAGAGAACACCCCCGGAGCGAGCGACACGATCGCACGCCGCGCGAGGTAGCGGTCCCCTTGCCGGCCGAGGGCAATGACGGACCAGCACAGCGGATTGGCGGGCGACGGCGTGCGCACCACGTCGACGAGCGCAGTGTCTGGAAAGCTTCTCGTCGAGGAAGCCGTCACGAGCCGCCGCACGGAACCGCTCGCGACCACGAAGCAGAGGGTGACGGCCAGCCACGCACCTATGCCGAGCGCGATCCGACCCGGGCGCGGGAGCGCGCGCGCTACGAGCGCGACGATAGCGGCCACGAAGACCAGGCCGAAGACCTGCGCGAGTGGGACCGACCTCATCGTTGCGCCGAACAGGAGGACCCCCGCCAGAAGTGCCGTGAGCCCGACAGCGGCGATGCGCGTCCGCGACGTCAGGGCGACTACCGGGATTGCCACCATCAAGAGGAGCGGCTCCACGATGTACAGCACGTCGCCGTAGTACCAGCGGTCGTCGAACGGCCAGAACGGGTGCACGCCGTAGTTGTTCTGCAGGTCCATCGTGATGTGCAGCAAGGTCCCCAGCACGGCGAGCGCGGCGAGTGCGCGAAGGTCGCGGGCGTCGAGGTGTGCGCGACGGACTCGCGCCACGCCGTAGACGATGCCGAACGCGACGAGGGACAGCGCAAGTGCGCCCAGGACGGTGTGCGTGTGACCACGGTGGTGCAGCAGGTACCCGAGCTTGCCCGGGGTGATCTTGCGGTAGACGAAGTCGAGGTCGGGCAGGTTGTTCGCGAGGAGCGACACCCAGAGCGCCGCAGTGCGAAAACCCGCGGGCTCGCGCGGGGGCGACCGAGCTTCGCAGAGCGCCTCCGCGAGCAAGATGGCAGCGAGCGAGTGTGTACAATTGTCCATTCGTTTGCCGCAGGGGCGAGGCTACTCCGGACATGTCCGGATGGGGCGCCCGCGGTCACCGCTATCAGCGCTTCTTTGATGGGTATTTCAAGGACCCGGCGGCACGGAGCCACCCGTGTGCTACACGGATTGCTCAGGGTTCATGCGCAGCCGCGTCTCGATCGCGAAGTATCACGGC
>CAYUAW010000474.1:3248-5593 GCA_964442485.1 uncultured Polyangiaceae bacterium | reverse complement strand
GCTATCTGGAAGCGACACGCATATTCGAGTGAGTGACGTCCTCTGGAAGCCAATTGACGCACATGCGGCGCCGGCTTATTCAGAGAGACCGGGTTTGGCGAGGGGCCGGTTCTGATCGCGCAAGCCGCGTCGTTTCGTTCAGAAAGGCTCACTCGTAATGCTGCATCGCGTCTCCGGAGTTCAGTTCCCCGCCGCTCTTGATGCGCGGCTTCGCCTCGGCACCGCGCTGTGTGCCTGCATCGCGCTCGGCGCCGCGGGCTGCAGCGGGAGCTCCGGCGGGGGTGCTGGTCCGGCCGCTACCGGCGCCGGAGCGGTCCCTGGCAGCGGCGGAGTGGCGGTGGGCACCGGTGGCGCGCCGTCGGGCGGGAACGTCGGAGTCGTTCCCATGGCGAGCGGCGGCGTCCCGGGAGCGGGCTCGGGGGGTGCGGTGTCCACGGGCGGAAGCGCCGTCGTCGGCGCGGCAGCGGCGGGCGGCGCAGCGGCGGGTAGTACCGGTGGGGCCGCCACTTCCGCGGGAGGCTCCGGAGCCGCCGGGGCGCAAGGGACGGGCGCGACCCCGTACACGCTCTCCATCACGATAGGGAGCGTCGCACCCGGCGAAGAGAACACACAGTGCATCCAGCAGCGGCTGTCCAACACCGCTCCCATCGAGGTGAACAAGCTGCACAACGTGCTCTCCAACGGGTCGCATCACTTCATCGTCTCGGCGCTCACCGCCGCGGGCGCCGACGTCGCGCCGCTCACGCCGTGCAAGCCGTTTCAGGGCGCGCTGACGGGCGAGCCGCTCGCGATCACGCAGAAGAAGGACGACACCGTCGTCACGCCGGACGGCGTGGGCTACGCGCTCGCGGCCAGCCAGGTCGTCCACCTCGAGCTTCACTACATCAACACGACCACCGACACGTTGAACGTGAGCGCGCAGACGGAGATCTCCGCTGCGGCCGCGGGCGCGGGCCTGCAGGAAGCCTCCGTGCTCCTCATCGGGACGCTGAACATCAGCATCCCTGCGATGGCAGCTGCGTCCACCGGTCCGCGCTTCATCGCGATGCCTTCACAGGTCGACGGCGTGAGCTACTACGCCATCACCGGTCACACGCACCGCATGGGGAAGAGCGTGCAGGTCTCCTCCGCGTCCGCGAACGGCGCCTCGCCCACCGTCGTGTACGCACCGATGCCCTACGACTGGGACGCGCCCGAGCTGAAGGAGTTTTCGCCCGCGATGCACATCCCCACGGGAGGCGGCTTCACCCTGCAGTGTGACTGGCAGAACACCTCGAACTCGGCCCTCGCTTTCGGCGAGTCGGCGCTGAACGAGATGTGCTTCTTCTGGGCGTACTATTACCCGAAAAAGACCATCTCCAACCTGATCATCGATGGGTTTGGCGCGGTGGACCCCAGCTTGATCCTGGGCAAGTAGGGTCCTATCAAGGTCTAAAACCCAGAATGACCGACGCGAACTCCGGGATCATCGAGGCGTGGAACACCGTGCTCTTCGAGAAGTTCACGCGCTTCCAGCACGTCCTCACGAAGGGGCTCGCAGTCCACAGTGACGAGCTCTTTCGCCGGGAGCCGTTCCCCCGCGGGGCCCGGGTGCTCGACGTCGGCTCTGGCTTCGGGGACACGACGGTCCAGATCGCAGGGCGCGTCGGGGACACGGGCTCCGTCACCGGCGTCGATTGCGCGGATAATTTCACGCGCGCAGCGGAGAAGAACGCACGCGACGCGAAGGTGGGGAACGCGACGTTCCGGACCGCCGACGTGCAGAGCGGGGATCTGGGCGGCCCTTACGAGGAGGCGTTCTCGCGCTTCGGCACCATGTTCTTCGACCTGCCCGGTGCAGCCCTGCGCAACATCCGGCGCTCCCTCGTCCAGGGCGGCAAGCTCACGATGATCGTGTGGCGCAGGCGCGAGGACAACCTGTGGGTGTACGAGGCCGAGCGTCGAGTGAAGGAAATCGTGCCGGTCGTCTCCCACGAGGACACGGACCAGGTGCACTGCGGCCCCGGGCCGTTCTCGATGGCGGGGCCGGACATGGTGAGCGATCTCCTCCGGAGCGCCGGGTTTCGCCGCATCGGGTTCGAGCGCTTCGACGCGGAGATCTGCATCGGCCGTACCCTGGACGAGGCCGTCGCGTTCGCGATGAACCTCGGCCCCGCCGGCGAAGTGATCCGCCTCGCCGGCGAGGAAGGGGTCAAGCGCACCGACGAGATCCTCGCAGCGCTGACCGACGTGCTCACCGGGTTCGCGCGCAAGGACGGCAGTGTCTGGGCCGCGTCGAGTGTGTGGTTCGTCACGGCCCAGAACACGTCAGGCTGAGCGCTCAGAGCCGCAGGCCGGGCAGCGTC
>CAYUAW010000474.1:1377-3148 GCA_964442485.1 uncultured Polyangiaceae bacterium | reverse complement strand
GTCCCGACGTGGGTCGACACCGTGCGGTGGTCGAGCGCCGGATTCGAGACGATCAGCGCGACGTTCGTGTCGTCCGCCGTGCCGCCACCATGCTCGGCCATCATACAGAATGGCTCCTGCACCCGGACGTCGGGGGCGGAGACCGTGTACCGAACATCGCTCGGACCAGCCGGTGTAACTCTGCAACGTTTACGTTGATCGGTGAGCGAAACCTGCAGCCACCGGGCGGATACTCGAATCACGGAACCATTCGACCCTGCATGTCGGAGCGCTCCATCATCCTGTCGAAGACAGCTCGTCCCCCGACAATCCTCTGTCCATCAGGCGATGCGCGCTCGCCCTACCCCAGCGCGTTGGAAACGACTAACCAGGTCGGCAGCGGCGCGCAACGCGGGGCCTGCGCGCTTGCGGGGGAAGTTGCCCGCTGATAGCGCACCTCCTGGCGGCGCTCGTCTCGACTTTCATTTTCGGGAGCGCATTGGAACAGCATGTCGAACGTTCGTAACTTATTTCTCGGGATGGTCGGGATCGTGTCCGCGACGGGTTGCTCGAAGGACGCCGGAACGCTCGGGGCCTCGGACGCGCAGGCGATCGGCGTCGAGGGCCAGCTCTTCCACATCGATCGAAGCAAGAACTCGAACGTGGGAACGACCAGCGCCCTCGACTACAGCGACCCGAATCTGTGGGCGTGCCGCCCGGGCATCGACGTGAACCCCTGCTACGGCGACCACGGCGAGCTCGACACCACCGAGCTCTTGCCGGACGGCACCACGAAGCTCCTGAAGCACACACGCCCGAAGAACCCTACGTTCGACTGCTTCTACGTGTATCCCACGGTCTACCTCGAGGGCAGCGGCAACCGGACCGATCTGAACGACATCACCTACGTCCTCGACGCGCTCATGGCGCAGGGCGCGCGTCTGTCGGAGCTGTGCGAGGTGTACGCGCCCCTCTACCGTCAGGTCGTGATCACCCCGGGCGCGATCAGCTCGGGGCTGCGCGACGGCGGCTCGATCCCCACGGGGGACTCCGGCGCGACGGCGGGTCGGCTCAGCGGGCCCGAGGCGGAGCTCGCCGTCGGTGACGTGCGGAACGCCTTCGCGTACTACCTCGCGCACATGAACAAGGGACGGAAGTTCGTCCTGATGGGACACTCGCAGGGGTCCGGCATGCTCATCGGCATGATGCAGAAGGACGTGGACCCCGTCCCGGATGTCCGGGCAAAGATGCTGTCCGCGCTTCTCATCGGCGGCGGCGCCACGGTCGCGGCCGGCAAGAAGGTCGGCGGCTCGTTCCAGAACGTTCCGACGTGCAGCACCCCGGGGGAGACGGGTTGCGTCGTCGCGTACTCGTCGTTCGACTCCGCGACACCACCCGATGCCATGGCGCTCTTCGGCCGCGCGACGGCCGGGCAGGAGGTGGCGTGCAACGATCCCGGCCTCCTGAACGGCAACGCGGGACCTTACAAGGGCTCCTACTTTCCGACGCACCTGGCGAACGCACTCCTCGCACCGTCCAATCCGCACATGCCCGACCCGGGCACCGCGTTTCTCCTCTACCGCAACGCGTTTCAGGGGACCTGCACGAACCAGGGCGGGTTCAGCTACCTGAACATCAAGCTGCTCGAGCAAGCGAACGACCCGCGCGGCGTGCCTCCCTATCACTCCGCTGCGGAGAGCATCGGGTTCGGGCTGCACCTCGTGGACTGGGCCATCCCCATGCAGGACATCATCGAGACGGTCGCAAAGCAGGCCGGCGTCCCGTCCCCCGA
>CAYUAW010000474.1:0-1277 GCA_964442485.1 uncultured Polyangiaceae bacterium | reverse complement strand
GGTAGCCCTGAGCGCTGGCTGAAACAAAAATATCTTGCCCCGACGTAGATTTTCAGATCTGCGCGACATCGATGCTCGCACGGGGTATCGATTGAGCTGAAAGGCGGATCGGCGCTCCGATGCAGCCGGTATCATCGAGTCACCACCGATGGGCACTCCTTGCTATTCAGCGCGGTTCATCCAGCCCTTCGCCGAGGTCCTGTCGACCTGCGAGCGCTACGATCCGAGGTCACTCGCCAAGCTGCGGGCCATCGACCCACAGGGGCGCCTCCCCATCGAGGCCGCTCACGCGATGGTCCTCGAGCAGGTGGAGCAGAGCAACGACGTCGACCTCGGCATCAAGGCAGCGCGGCTCGCCGGGCTCGGGCGGGGTGGTGCGCTCGACTACGCGATGAACTCCGCCGCCACCCTGCGCGCGGCCATCGAGCTAGGCGCTCGCTACACGCGGCTCTTCAGCGATTCACTCCGCGTCTCGCTCGACGTGCAGGGGTCGCGAGCCATCGTGCGCCTCGGCACCACCGTCCCCGCACCGCGAGCCGTGCCGGATTTCGCGATGGCGTTCTGGTTCACGAATCACACCCGCACGCCCCTCGGCGAAGCGCCGAAGATCGACTGCTTCTTCGAGCACGAGGCGACGTCGAACACGGACGAATACGACAGGACCTACGGCCGCGGCGCGGCCCTGCAGTTCGACGCGCCCTTCTACGGGTTCTCGTTCGACCGGGAGTACCTCGACGCACCGCTGCCGACGTCGGATCCCGCGGTGCACGTCCTCCTGTGCGAGCACGTGGTCCTGATGGCATCGCGCATCACCGAGCGTGTGGACGTGACGTCGCGCGTCCGCGAGCTCGCGATGAAGGACCTCCTCGAAGGGCCGCCCACCGTGGGCGGCGTCGCGAAGCAGCTCCGGATGAGCGCGCGCACGCTGGCGAGCCGGCTCGAGCGAGAAGGGACGACGTTCAGCGCGATCCTCGACGGCGTCAGGCGCGAGCTCGCGCTCGGCTACCTGAACCACGACGAGGTGGCGCACACCGAGATCGCGTTCCGTCTCGGCTTCGCCCACGTCGAGGCCTTCTACCGCGCCTTCAAGCGATGGACGGGGCAGTCGCCCCGCACGTACCGGAAGGGGCGGCAGAGCAGCGTGCCGCCGCCCATCCTCTTTCCGGTCGGGAAGAACGGCTCCACCGTCAGCGTGCCCCGCTGAGCTCACGCGCGACCGGGTCCGCTGCCATCTGGATGAGAAAGGTGAGCGCGGCGTCGGGGTATTCGGCGACCAT
>CAYUAW010000473.1:3395-5606 GCA_964442485.1 uncultured Polyangiaceae bacterium | reverse complement strand
GGGGGGAGCAGTTCGCCGAAGGCGAAGCTGCGGGGGGCCAAGGCCCCCCTTTGTTGGTAGCGGCATGAAGAGCGTCCTGCTCGGCGGTGTGCTCGCCGTCGCTTCCCTCTTCGCGACCGCAGAGGCGCACGCGACGCTCGCGTGCGTTCCCCCTCCGGGCGGCGTCGTCGGGATGCCTGGGCCGCCCGACTGGACCACCGGCGGCAGCGCGGTGATCGACGATCCCCGCTGGCACGGCGCCACGCGCGAGACCTTCCCGAACACGCTCGCCGGCGGTTCACCCGATTCGGCTTCCCGCCTCGTTCAGTCCGGTGGGCTCCTTTTCCTTCAGCTGCAGACCCTCGCCGACCCTGCTCCAGGCAACACCACCGTGGTCGGGCCCAACACGTTCTATCGCGACTCCGTCTACGTCGGGTTCGCGACGGCAGACCTCGCGACGATCAACATAGTTCGAATCGCGATCAATACGTCAGCCGCGCCGCCCATCAGCGCCTTCAGCTGGACGAAGAGCGGCGGGACCTGGACGTCTTCGTTCGGCCTGCCGATGTGGCTCTCGGCGGAGACGGGCTGGGTGAGCACGGCCGTGAGCGGCATCACGGTTCCGTGGGCCGTGAACATCAAGATCGACACGTCGAAGATCCCGGGAACGAAGATCTGGTACGCGACGGAGATTTCGCCTGGTGGCTTCGGAGGGATCGTGGCTTACCAATGGCCGCCCGGCACCAGCGGCTTCATCGAACCCGATCCGCCGGACACCGGCGCGGCCGCGGCCACGTGGGGCGCGCAGTTCGACGCCATCGGCGCGACGAACTGGGGCGACTACACGCCCATCGCCGGGACCCTGCCGCTGCCGGCGGGCTGCGGCGGCGTGCGCATCGAATCCGACGACATCGGCACGACGAACACACCCTTTTACAAGATCAACAACAACGCGAGCAACACGTTCAAGGCGCAGCTCAGCGGTACCGCCACGGCCGTGAGCACAGTGAAGGCGAGGTTCCGTCTCGCGAACTGGGGCATGCAGATCGGCGTCGGCGGCGACTGGACCGACATCCCCGGTGGTAGCTACGCCGACAACCGTCTCAATGACGCTTCGGGCCTCATCTCGTTCACTTGCGCATACACGGGTGGCGCCTCCTGCCCTCCCCTGCCGCCAGGTCCGCTCTGCGCGAGCGGCTCCTGCGACGAGTGCATGCTCGTGGAGCTCGAGGGCGCGAGCGGCCCCGTCAGCTTCAGCAAGGACAGCGCGTGGCACAACATGATCTTCGCGCCGGCCTCGAAGTACGAGCACGACGCGGAGATCAGCCTCGTCGGGCTCCCGGCGGATCCAACGCCGCGCGACGTATACATCTACATCCAGGCGCACAACATGCCGACGGTGGTCATCACGCCGCCGCCAGGGCAGCCCACGGGCGACATCAAGGGCGATCAGCAAACCACCGTGAACCAGAGGTACGATCTCGAAGGGCTGAACTCGACCGAGCGGCGAATCGCTCTCGGCGGCCCGACCTACGAGATCAGAGGGTACCGTGACACCGGGAAGGGCAAACCAGGGTGGCAGCTCCTCGAGCCCATGGTGCCCTTTGGCTATATGATGCAGCACAGTGGCGCGCTCTACGGATGGGCACACGAATTCCTCGGGATCGGCGCCACCGTCACCACGATCATCCCCGACGTCCTCTACAAGCTCAGCATCCGCCCGGGCAGCAAGGCCTACGTCAAGACGCGCATCGAGGCGCTCGAAGGGCCGCCACCGGCGCCCGGACCGGTCGAGCACAACGTGCATTGCTCGTGCGATCTCGCACATCGTGGGTCGAGCCCCGTGTACCTCGCGCTCGCCGCGCTCGCCGCGCTCGCCGTCGCGTCACGTCGTCGAGTGCTCAGCCGCCGTTGAACGGCAACTGGCGGCATTCACGCACGGCCGCGACGACGTCCTGTGCGACCTGGGCCGCGTCAACCGACGCGATCCAGGTCGCGGCGACCGGCGCGTGGCTCTCGGGGGTATCTCGCAGGCGCGCGACGCGAAGCGACGACGTCGCCTCGCGGGCCACCGCGGAAAGTCGGCTCGACGTGCCTTCTGGCGATGCTGTGGGGGTACCCACCCGTCATGCTCCGACACCAGCTCCATGGCTTGCGCTCAGCGCGGAAGAATCTCGTCTGCCTATATCTCGGTGCAGGTTCAGCGCTGATTGCCGTCGTTGCATGCAGCGC
>CAYUAW010000473.1:0-3295 GCA_964442485.1 uncultured Polyangiaceae bacterium | reverse complement strand
GACGGCGACGAGACCGACGTCGATTGCGGCGGCACGACGTGTTCGCCGTGTGCAAACGGGAAGAAGTGCATCGAGGATCGCGATTGCGTCGGCAACAGCTGCGTCACGCGGCTCAGCAGCAAAGTGTGCCGCACGAACAACTGATCCGCCCGAGCGGTGCTCAGTGCTTCGCGTCGAGCACTGCTCTCGCGCGCGCCGTCTGCGGCGACGACGGGAACTGCGCGAGCAGGTGTTCAGCGGCGCGACGCTGCCCGTCCAGGTCGCCGGCTGTCCCGAGCGCCTCCATTCTGAGATAGAGCGCCTCGGGCTCGAAGCGCCGTGCCTTGAAGTTCATCGCGTAGCCATCGAGCAGAGCGAGGGTGCGTGCCGCGTCGCCGCGCAGAGCAGCCGCGCGTGCCTCGTCGATCACCGACACCTCTGCGAGTAGCTCGGAGGCCGTGGCGCTCGATGACGCCACTGCTGCTGCGTTCGGCTCCGTGGGGCGTGGCGGCTCTCCCGCACTCGCGACGCGTGACATGCTCTCGCCGTGCGTCGGCCGGGGCCCCGGGACGACCGCGGACGCGACGCTGGTCGGTATCGACGCCGGCGCGTCCGTGCCCTGTGCTGGCAACGTCGTGGTGCCCTCCGACGCCGGAGTGAGGGCACCGTGAGTGGCTTCGGCGCCGGCCTTCGCGGTTCGCGTGGGCGCCCCGGCGTGTGACGCAGCGGGTGAGGCCTTCTGCAGGACCTCGTGTACCGCTCCGGCCGCGCCCAGCGCTGCAGCGACGCCCACGAGCCCCCACTTGAGCGCGAGGGTCACCTGACCAACCGCCCCCGCGCTCTTCAGCGCCGGAAGCGAGGCGGCACCTCGCGCGAGTGACGCTCCTGCCGCGGAGCGTGCACCCGCGGCCAGCGCGCTTCCTGCGCCAAGTGCGGCGAGCGTCCGCTCGGTGGCGGCATCTCCGGGCTGCTCGGCAGATGCGGCGACGAGCAGAGCACGAACTGCCTCGGGCGCGCCGTCGTCGATCCATCGCTTCGGGTCGGTCATGGCTTGGTTGCTCCAGCGAGACCACGTGCGCGCGCGCGCATCACGCGCGCCTCGAGCTCCGCACGCGCCCGGCGGAGCCGGGACGCGACGGTGCCAGGCGGTATCTCGAGCGCCTCGGCGATCTCGCTCATGGTGAGCCCTTCCAGCTCGAACAGCACGATCACGGCCCGGAGGTCGTGCGACATCTCCGACAGGACGCGGTCGAGCAGCTCGCGCGCGCGGCGTCGATCGAGGAGCTCGTCCGCTCCGGGGGCGAGATCCTCGCGCTCCCCGCAGTCCTCGGAGACGTCTTCGGGACGCCGTCGACGCGACCGATTGGCCTTCGCGGCGACGTGCATCGCCGTACGGAAGAGGAACGCGCGCGCCTTCGCGGCGGGCACCCCCGCCACGCGGTGCGAGAGCACGATGAAGACTTGCTGCGCGGCGTCGTCGGCGTCAGCCGGCCCGAGCCCGAATCGTCGCAGCACCCGCCAGACGAAGCCGTGATGCTCCCGGACCAGGGCAATCAGGTGCGGGTCGACCGCCGGAACAACCGGGACGCCTTCCTTCGTGGAAGCATGTCCAGGTGCGATGTGCGCGGTCACCGATTCGCTCATCCCCGGCGCGCTCCGAATTGATCACAGAACTAGCCCGACGCCGAGCGCAGCGCCAACGGCCACGGCTGGAACGGGCCACACGGGTACCCGACTTCCAGGCACATCCAGGGCAAATTCAGGGTGAACCACCACGAATCTCACCTCCCCGGAAGCTTCCAGGAAGAAGGCGCCCAGCCGGGCGTCGAGCCTGAGCTCGGCGAGGAGCACCACGAACGCCGGATCGGCATGACCGACTGCCTTCACGGCGGGCGACGCGAGCGTCTCGGCATGGGCGACTCCTGCCTGCAGCCCCGCGCACGGGAGCAAGCTCACTACCTCGCCGACAGGAAAGGCAAACGGACAGCCCGAGGCCCGTCCCGCAAGCTGGTGCATCTGCACTTTGACGCCCTCGAGTACGGGCAAGGTGGTCGGCAGTACCATGAGGTAGTCCACGCCGACGCGCAGGTCGGGACCGCGCGGCCAGCCGATCCCCACGACGCCCCGGCCCCCGAACGCCACTGCCGGGCCGACGCCGCTGCCCACCGAGGCCAGCGCGCCCGCCTCGACGTGGAAGTCACGCGGAGTGGTGCTCGTCGGAGCCGTCCGGACAGGCGTCGCTTCCGTGTTCGACGTCGCCGGGGGTCCTTTCACGACGGCGTTCGTGGTCGACGGCGCAGGCGGCGGAGCGGAAGTCCCACTGGTCGCCGATTCCGCGTCCTCGCCGGTTTCCGTCAACCGAGACTCGATGGCGAGCGCCGTCACCAGCGCGATCGCCGAGCCGACCTCGTGGCAAGTGGCGCCCGCGAGGACGCGTGAGACTTGGCGACCTGTCGGGTCCACGAAGGAAAGGTGTGCGACGCTCTCCGTCGTCGACACGGCGATGTTCACCTCGACCTCGCGCGCCGGCTCGTCTGGTGCTGCCTCCCAGTCGGTACCGATCCGGCCGCGCACCGCCGCGAGAAACTCCTCGCGATCGGGGCAGCCTTCCGGCGCGCGATAGACGAGACGGAGCTTCTCGGCGGGCGGCTCCTGTGGCGCGCCCCGCGCGCCCGCTGTGTGGAGCGCCGCTCCACACAGCGCTGCGAGCGACAGAATTGCGCGCGCGGCTCGCGGAAGCATGCGCGGGCGCGGACGCATCGCGTCCAGCTTACGTCGCCCTTTCGCCGGGGACTACATCGTCGATTGCCACCTTCGCATCGGTTCCTCGCCGGAGGCCACCGCGGACGATTTCGTGATCAGCGTCGCTCGACCCGGGGATTGGTGGGCGCTCGGAGCACGCTTCGCTCCACTCGCAGGAGAGTGTCATGCGCAACTTTTTCATCCTTGGGGCAGCCGTGATCGCGACCGCATGCGGCGGCGTTTCCCCGATCGGTCTCGGTCAAAGTAACCTCGATTCTGGCACCGGCACCGGTGGTGGTTCGAGCGCGGGGACCAGCGGAGCTTCCGCGGGCGGCGCCGCCAGCGGGGGCAAGTCGAGCACGGGCGGCAAGACGGGCACGGGCGGCATGTCGAGCAGTGGCGGCGCTTCGAGCAGCGGCGGGGCGGGAACCGGCGGATGTTCCGGCGTCTTCAATTGCCCGCTACTGAAGCCATGCCCCCCCGGCGAGGGCCCGGTGACGCCGCCGGGTCAGTGCTGTCCGACCGATTGTGCCCCCACGGGCGCGGGCGGCGCGGGGGCGGGCGGCGCGTCGGG
>CAYUAW010000472.1:0-5658 GCA_964442485.1 uncultured Polyangiaceae bacterium | reverse complement strand
GCCGTTGCTTGCGGCGGGAGCAACGCGAACGTGGAGCGGGTTCGCGTGCCGCACGCGCGGTTGCACCCGAAGAAGGCGGTGCCGCTCAGGGATCTGGGGTTCACGGCGGCTCGGCTTGCGGTGGTGCCACAGGGCACGTTCGGGCCTTACCGGGGGTCGCGCCAGGAGGGGATGATCGCGGCCTGGGCGGCGGATGTCGGCAGCAAGCGGAGCTGGGTGACGCGGGGGCTCGGCGACGGGAGCGCGCTCCGGTACGAGCCCGCGACGGTCGCGGACGCCGCCGCGGAGGTGGATCTCGTCGCGATCCGACCGCTCGGGGGCGGGACGCGTGGGTTCGTGCTGCTCACGAGCTCGCGGGAGTTCTCGGGCGAGCGCGTCGATATGCTGGCGCTCGGGACGCGCGGCGAGCGCATCGGCGGCCCTTCGGTGCTCGCGCAGTCGGTGCCCTCGGTGGTGTGGCTCGATGCGGTGCAGACGGCGACGGGCGCGGTCGCGATGTGGGCGGTGCGGCGCGACGATCGCGCGGAGATCATCGGCGCCGAGCTCGGGCCCACGGGGACGCCGAAGGAGCCGGGGTCGACGTTGCTCACGGATCTGCGCGCGTGGCAGGTCGTCCCTGCGGGCGAGGGGATCGCGATCCTCGCGCTCACTGCGGGCAAGGGACGCAACGAGCCGGGGCCGCTGAAGCTCTACTTTCTCGATGCGCAGGCGAAGGTCGAGCGACGCTCGGTGGCGGTGAGCGACGGGCTGACGGCGAACGCCGACATCGATATGGCGAAGATCGGCGATCGCCTGGTGGCGGCCTGGTCGGATCGTCGCGACGGCGAGCCGCGCCTGTACGCTGCGGTCGCGGATGCCAATGGCACGCTGCTCAAGCCCGCGACGGCGCTCGCGCGTCCCTTCGGCCCGCAGACGGTCCTGCGCATCGTTCCGCCGGCGGACGGCGGCGGGCCCGCGTTTCTCGCGTGGGAGAACGCCGTCGAGCATCCGGCGAACGGTCGCGCCATTCGCGTCGCGACGCTCGCCTCGAACGCCGCGCTCGGCGAACCGAATGCGCTCATCCAGACGGAGCTGCCGGACGCGACGCCGGAGCTCGCGGCGACGTCGGACGGGCTCGCCGCGATCACCCTGGCGAAGGCGTGTCGCAAGAAGGACTCGTGCGACGGCGCGCGCTCGGTGCCCACTTACCTGCGGCTCGACGCGTCGCTCGCGGTGACGGCGTCGGAGCCGCTGCGGCTCTTGCCGGAGAGCGGTGAGACCGCGGAGCTAGCGTGGGGCCTGGTCTGTCGCGCCGCCGATTGCACGACGCTCGCGGCCTCTTCC
Organism: uncultured Polyangiaceae bacterium; assembly: GCA_964442485.1. Taxonomy (GTDB): domain Bacteria; phylum Myxococcota_A; class Polyangia; order Polyangiales; family Polyangiaceae; genus DASZVB01. Next base: position 4,335 of record CAYUAW010000472.1, on the reverse strand, counting down.
GCCACGCCTGCCCCGGTGTACCTCGTGAAGCTCGGCAGCCTGTCGAACGACTGGGTCGCCGCGGCGTCGCGCACGAACGACGCCGTCCGTCCGCGCGTGTCGAGCGTCGAGTCACTCGCGAAGAGCGAGCCGCTCGTGGAGATCGCGGCGGGTCGCTCCGCGTCGGCCACCGGGCTCGCGTACCTCACGTATTTCGATCCCGGCACGCCGTTCACGCGCTCGAAGACGCCCGCTCCCGACGGCAAGTACGAGCCGCCGCGCGCGATCCTCCGCGTGCGCGCCCTGCCCGAGAAGGGCACGGCTCCGGAGCCCATCGCGCTCTCCTACCGCGGCGATTCGCGGGGCGGCGTCGCCATCGTCCCCGGCGACCCGGCGCGCGGCATGTCGCTCCTGGTGTGGGTCGGCATCGACAACAAGATCCCGCAGGCGTTTGTCACGCTGATCGGCACGGACGGCAAGAAGATCGCCCAGAAGATGCTCACGCACGCCAAGACGGGGGTGAGCGACGTCGCCGCGGCGTTCACGGGGGACGGCTGGGTCGTCGGCTTCATCGACGAGGGCGCGAACGCGACGGAGGTGCACGTCACGAAGGTCGATCCGACACTGCGGGTTGTCGTGCCGGAGCATAGGGTGGGCGCAGGCGGCTCGACGGCTTCGTCCGTTCAGCTCCTTGCGCGCGGCGAGCACGTGTTCGCCGTGTGGGCCGACGCGGCCGTGTCCACGTCGGGCTCGGCGGACGTCTTCGCGGCGGTCCTCGGTTCGAAGGATCTCGCGCTCGCCGCTCCGGAACATCCGCTCTCGCCGTCCCCGTCTCATGCTCGCGCTCCGCTCCTGGCGGCATTCGGGGACAACGCGGTGGTGGGCTGGGTGGAAGATTCGCCACAGAGCGGCGCACCCACGACGCTGACCTTGGCGCGCCTCGATGCGCGCGCCGAGCCGGTCGCCGGCTCGATGGGATCGGTCCCGCTGGACGGGTCCCCGGAGACCGCGGCGGTCGAGTGCAGCGACTCCGCCTGTCGCGTCGTCACGGCGCTCACGTCGAGCGAAGGCGGGAGCCTCGCGGCCTTCGTGTGGCACGGATCCCCCGATGTCCATGTGACAAAACTCGTCAATCTGAAGACGCCGCCCCGTGCGGGGCTCGCTCCTGTGCTCTCGAATGGCGACGTTCTGTATGCAGATCAGGGGCAGCGCGCAGAAATGGTCATCCGTCGTCTCGGCATCGACTGGGAATGAGACTGGTACGTCGCTAGACCAGCGGGCCACGAAATGGCCCCGCTGAACAAAACCTGACAGCCCTCTGTCAGCAATCCACACTTCGAATCTGATTGAGGATCGGGGGGTTTCATACTGCCCGTCGCGGTCTATGTTCGGGGCATGAGTGTTCTCGGTTCGGCCGCGACACGGGTAGAGGCGTGGGAATCCCGACTCGTGCGGCTCGCACGCGAACCGGGCACGGATGATTTTCGTCGCTTCGAGCGCGACGTGCACGAAGGCCTCGCTCGCGTGCCGAAGTCGCTTCCATCGCTCTACTTCTACGACGCACGAGGCAGCGAGCTCTTCCGCCGCATCATGGATCTGCCGGAGTACTACCTCACGCGTGCGGAGCGGGAGATCCTCGTGCGCCACGGCGGCTCGATGGCAGCGCCGTTCGCAGGCCGCGAATGCGACGTCATCGATCTCGGCGCGGGCGACGGCGCGAAGAGCCGCATCTTGCTCGGACACCTCGCGCGCGCAGGCAGCGACGTCCGGTACATTCCCGTCGACGTCTCGGACGGGGCGCTCGCCACCGTGCTCGACGCCTGTGCGGAGGAGCTATCGTGGCTGCCGACGGAGGGCGTCGTCGCGGAGTACGAAGCGGGTATCCGCTGGTTGTCGCGCCGCGACGCGGACCGGTCGCGGCTCGTGCTGTTCCTCGGCTCGAACGTCGGCAACCTGGACGACGAGCGCGCGCGCGGCTTCTTCAGCAGCCTGTACGAAGCGCTGCTTCCCGGCGATCACGTGCTCGTCGGCTTCGACCTGGTGAAGGACGTGCGCGTGCTCCAGCCCGCCTACGACGACGCCGAGGGCGTGACGGCGGAGTTCAACCTGAACCTGTTCCGGCGCATCAACCGCGAGCTCGGCGCCAATTTCGACGTCGGCGCCTTCCGGCACTACGCTACCTTCTCGCCTTCGCGGAGAGCGATGGAGAGCTACCTGATGAGCTGTAAGCGCCAGACGGTGCGCATCGCGCGCCGCGACTACACGTTCCAGGCCTGGGAGTCGCTCCACACGGAGATCTCGCGCAAGTACTACGAGTCGGACATCCGTGGCTTCGCGGCTGACGCAGGCTTCGTCGAGGTGGGGCACTTCGCGGACGAGCAACGCCTGTTCGTCGATGCGCTCTGGCGCGTCGGCGACGGAGAAGGTGGGCGGTGACGGTCGTCACCGAGCGCGTGGCGCCGCCGGCTGCCGGGCGCGAGGTGACCCGGGCCGCCGAGCGCGCAGCGAATCTGCTCGTCGAGTTTCGCGAGACGCGGGCGCTGACGGAGCGGCTCTGCGAGCCGCTCGCGACGGAGGACTACGTCGTCCAGTCCATGCCGGACGCGAGCCCCGTGAAGTGGCACCTCGGTCACACGACGTGGTTCTTCGAGACGTTCCTGCTCGCCCCGCACGAGCCGCGCTACCGTCCCTACGACGATACCTTCGCGTACCTGCACAACTCGTACTACGAGACGGTGGGCGCGCGACACCCGCGTGCCCGGCGCGGCATGCTCACGCGCCCGACAGTCGATCAGGTGTACGCCTACCGCGCATCCATCGACGATCGCGTCGTGGAGTTTCTGTCGAGCAAGGAAGGCCTCGACGACGCGGTGCTGGATCTGGTGGAGCTCGGCGTGAATCACGAGCAGCAGCACCAGGAGCTGCTGCTGACCGATCTGCAACATCTTCTCTATCAGAACCCGCTGCGCCCGCCCCTGACCGGACCCGCGCCGCCGCCGTCACCGGTGAGCGTTCCGCTCGAGTTCATCGAGCACGCGGCGGGCCTCTTCGAGCTCGGGCACAGCGGCGGCGCTTTCGGCTTCGACAACGAGGGACCGCGTCACACCGTCTACCTGCGGCCCTTCTCGATCGCGACGCGGCTCGTGACCGTCGCCGAGTTCGCGGAGTTCATCGAGGCCGACGGGTATCAGCGTCCCGAGCTGTGGCTCTCCGACGGCTGGGCCGCCGTCCAGCGCGAGGGATGGATTTCGCCCCTTTACTGGGAGCGCGTCGACGGCTCGTGGCAGCGGTTCTCGCTGTACGGGATGATCGCGCTCGATCCGAACGCACCCGCGTGTCACCTGAGCTACTACGAGGCCGACGCGTACGCGCGCTTCAAGGGGGCGCGGCTTCCCACGGAAGCCGAGTGGGAGGTCGCCGCGCACGAGCTCTCGGGCGACGGACAGTTCCTCGACCGCGGCGTGCTGGTGCCGACGGCGGCACCTGCCGGCTCGGGCTTCGCAGGGGGCGCGTGGGCCTGGACGGCGAGCCCGTACACACCGTATCCGGGCTTCGTTCCGGCGGCCGGGGCCGTGGGCGAGTACAACGGGAAGTTCATGGTGAACCAGATGGTCCTGCGGGGCGGCTCCTGCTTCACGCCCGCGGCGCACGTGAGGCCGACGTACAGGAACTTCTTCCCGCCCGACGCACGCTGGCAGGTCACGGCAATTCGCCTCGCGCTCTAGAAACCCTTGCCATCGCGCGAACCTCGCGCGAGAGCTCGTTCGCATGAACAGAAATGCGTTGCTCGTCGCGTGCGTGATCTTCTCGGTGACCGCGGGCTGCGAGAACACGCCGCCTCCGGCGACCGCGGCCGAAGCTCCCGCGCCCCCCATCGCTCCCGTCGTGGCCCCCGCCGCGGCTCCTGCGCCGGCTCCCGCGGCCGCGCCCGCCGAGCTCGTGCCCGATCTCACGCCGTATCGCGCGATCGTCGCCGCGACGGATCGTGACGACTCGGACAGGAAGCTCGACGACGGGCGCCATCCCGCTGAGCTGCTCGCGTTCATCGGGGTGACCCCCGGGATGCGCGTCGCCGAGCTCGGCGCGGGCGGCGGGTACACGAGCGAGCTCCTTGCGCGCACGGTGGGCCCGACCGGCACCGTGTACGGTCAGAACTCCCCCATGATCCTGCAGCGCTTCGCGGAGAAGCCGTGGAGCGAACGGCTCGCGAAGCCCGTGATGAAGCACGTGGTGAGGGTCGATCGCGAGTTCGATGACCCCCTGCCGCCCGAGGCGCACGACCTCGACGCCGTCGCCATCGTGCTCTTCTATCACGACACGGTGTGGCAGAAGGTCGACCGCGATCGCATGAACCGC
>CAYUAW010000471.1:0-5662 GCA_964442485.1 uncultured Polyangiaceae bacterium | reverse complement strand
CCTCGTTGCCCGCGACAACGCCGACGAAATTGGGTATGAGCGTGCGCGATGCCCCAGGATTCCCGAACCCGCAATCACCAGAAACGCCGTCGCGCCAGGAAGAATGCGCTCTTCGCGCAGAAGCGCGCTGCCGAGCACGCGGAAGCCGACAAGCCCAAGGCCCCCGCCAAGAAAGCGACCTAGCGCTCGTCCGAGGTGGACTTGTCGTGATTTCCGCCCCTGCTTGGGTGAGGGCGAAAATCCCGCCGTCTTTCCCACTAGTCTGACTCGCGCTTCTGACTTGTTTCTGCGTCGCGCGACTTCGTCGCGCTCCTCCTGACCTGTGACCGTGACTCCGTGACTGGTCGCGGGGTCACTATCACCGGGGCCGCATCTCGCTCATCGCTTCGACGGCGGTGGCGCCGTCGCGGACGCGTCGTTCCAGGTGCGCGAGTAGCGCCGTCTTTCCGCCGACATCCGCGACCCCCTGCTCGCCCCAGCGGTGCACGAAGAGCCGAAAGGCGGCTGCTGCCGTCGCCCTGTAACGGCGCTCGCGGAGGTTGCCGCTCTTCACGAGCCCGGCGCGGTGCGCGTCGAGCGCGGCCAGGAGCTCCGGAATGCCGGCCTGCGTCGAGGCGCTCGTCAGCAGCACCTGCGGGATGTCGCTCTCGCTGACAGAGTGCGCGACGGCAAGGGCAGCGGAGAGCTCACCGAGAGCACGCTCGGCGATGCTGCCCAGGTCTGCCTTGTTCACCGCGAACAGGTCGGGGATCTCGATGATCCCCGCCTTGAGAAACTGCAGCACGTCGCCCGAGCCGGGCTGGATCACCATGAGCACGGTGTCGGCGACGTGCTCGACGTCAGTCTCGCTCTGTCCGACTCCGGTCGTCTCGACGAGCACGACGTCGTACGCCGCGGAGAGCACGTCGATCGCCGCCGACGCCGCTCGCGCCAGCCCACCGAGCTCGCCGCCCGACGCCATGGAGCGCACGAAGAGCCCGAGATCCGCAGGATCTATCTCGATGCGCGCGCGATCCCCGAGGAGCGCGCCGCCGCTGCGCGGACTCGAGGGGTCCACTGCAAGGACGCCAACCGTGCGGCCGCTCTGCCGGGTGGCTTTCGCCAGCGCCGAAACCAGGGTGCTCTTGCCGACGCCGGGCGGCCCGGTGATGCCGATGCGCGCCGCCCGAAACGGATCCGATGCTTCCGAAAGCGCGCGGAGCAACTCGACGGTCGTCACCTCTGCATGGGGCCGTCGATCCTCCACCAGGGAGATTGCGCGCGCGACGGCCCCCGGCTCGCTCGCGACGACGCGGAGTGCGAGCTCGCGAACGGTTGCCCCGATCACGCCGCGTGCGCCTCGCGGACGTAGGCGACGAGATCTTCCAGGATGCGCGCGATGCGAAAATCCTTCGGCGTGTAGACAGCACGGACCCCGGAGTTCCGGAGCTCCGTCGCGTCGGAATCCGGGATGATGCCGCCGAGCACCACGGGGATCTTCTCGAGCCCCCGCTGCTTCATCTGCGCCATGAAATCGCGCGCGAGATCGAGATGCGCGCCGCTCAGGATGCTCAGACCGACCAGATGGACCCCCTCGTCCGCTGCGGCGCGGGCGAGCTGCTGGGGCGTGACGCGGATGCCCTCGTAGACGACCTCGAAACCAGCGTCGCGAGCGCGCAGGGCGATCTGCTCGGCGCCGTTCGAGTGCCCGTCGAGGCCAGGCTTGCCGACGAGCAGCTTTGGACGCCGCCCGAGGATCCGCTCGAGCGCCACGACCTTCTCCCGGAGGGCTTCGAGCGCCACTGGATCGCCCGTCACGGCGCGCGCCCCTGCGACACCCGTGGGCGCGCGGTACTCGCCGAACGCGTCGCGGAGCGCGCCGCCCCACTCCCCGGTGGTGACGCCGGCCTTCGCCGCGGCGATGGAGGCCGGCATGATGTTCTCGCCGGATTTCGCTGCTTCACGCAGGCCGGCGAGAGTGCGTTCGACCGCGGCCTTGTCGCGCGATGCGCGAAACGCGTGGAGCCGCGCCACCTGCTCCTGTTCCGCCGCTGGATCGACGCGAAGGATGGCGTCCGCGCCACCCTCCGCCGTGAGGGGGCTCGGCGCCGATTCGGCGAACTTGTTCACGCCGACGACGATCTGGTCGCCGCGCTCGATGGCGGCGATACGCGCGGCATGCGACGCCACCAGACGCTCCTTGACGTACTCGACGGCCGGAACGACCCCGCCGCGCTTGAGCACCGCTTCCACCTCGGCCCAGGCTGCGCCCGCGATCTCACCGACACGCCCCTCGATGACGGGTGAGCCTTCGAAGATGTCCCCGAACTCGAGGAGATCCGTCTCGTACGCCAGGATCTGCTGTGAGCGGAGCGACAGCTGCTGGTCCCACGGACGCGGCAGACCGAGCGCCTCGTTCCAGGCTGGCAGCTGGATGGCCCGCGCGCGGGCGTTCTTGCTGAGGGTGACGCCCAGCATCTCGAGGACGATGCGGACGATGTTGTTCTCGGGCTGCGCCTCGGTCAGGCCGAGGGAATTCACCTGCACGCCGTAGCGGAAGCGCAGGGCCTTCGAATCCGTGATCCCGTAGCGGTCGCGACCGAGCTTCTCCCACAGTCGCCCGAAGGCGCGCTGCTTGCACACCTCGTCGACGAAACGAATGCTCGAATTGATGAAGAAGGAGAGGCGCGAGAACGTATCCGTCAGGACGGCCGCCGAGACTCCGCGCTTCCTGACCTCGTCGAGCACGGCGATGGCCGTCGAGAGGGAGTAGGCAACCTCCTGCTCGGGCGTCGCACCGGCCTCCTGCAGGTGATAGCTGCAGATGTTCGTGGGGTTCCACTCCGGCACGTTCTCCACCGTGTAGAGGACCGTGTCGGCGATGAGCCGCATGCTGGGCGCTGGCGGGAAAATGTAGGTACCGCGGGAGAGGTACTCCTTGATGATGTCGTTCTGGGTCGTGCCGCGGAGCTTCTTCGGGTTCGCGCCCTGCTCTTCGGCGACCGCGATGTACAGCGCCAGCAGCCACGCGGCCGTCGCGTTGATGGTCATCGAAGTGTTCATCTGCTCGAGGCCGATGCCATCGAACAGCGTGCGCATGTCACCGATATGACAGACGGGAACGCCCGTGCGGCCCACTTCGCCACGGGCCAGCGGGTGGTCCGAGTCGTAGCCGGTCTGCGTCGGCAGGTCGAAGGCGACGGAGAGGCCCGTCTGGCCCTTCGCCAGGTTCTGCTTGTAAAGCTCGTTGGACGCCTTCGGGGAGCTGTGCCCCGAGTACGTCCGCATGATCCAGGGTGCGTCTCTCTTTTTCACGCGGAATTCCTGGCTCCCTACCTACTATTTTCCAGCGGCCGAGCACGCCCCGTTTTTGAGAGACGCGGCAGGTTCGCGGCTGGAGGGGCTGGCCGCCAACCCCCCTTCACGGGCCATGAAGGGGCTTGCGCAAGCGCAAACAGCCCATTCTTGCCCGGGTTTTGGGTCGCGTCGCCGCTCCGGGCCAGGCGTCACGCAACCAAGCTCGACGGGCTCGGAGGCAAACCCAGCGAGAGTCCAAGAGGGCCTCCGGGACTCGACAGAGGCGGTGGGCGTGTACAAAGTCTCTATCTGCCGATGTCCGAGAGCCCCAACAAGAAGAACAAGGAAGAGGGCGAGCTCGGCGTCGTCGAGAAGACGACCACGAAGGAGCCCCGGCGCTACCAGGTGGTGCTGCACAACGACGACTACACGACGATGGAGTTCGTCGTGCACATCCTCGAGAAGTTCTTTCACAAGAACGAAACCGAGGCGACCCAGATCATGCTGCATGTCCACCACAAGGGTTACGGCATCGTGGGCACTTTCACCCGCGACGAGGCGGAGACGAAGGCGTCCCAGGTGATGGATTACGCGAAGCAGCACGGTCACCCGCTCAAGTGCACTGCTGAACCAGAAGGGTTTTCCGACCGAAATGAAAGTTAGCGCAGAAGTCGAGATCGCCTGTTCGCTCGCCGCGCGCGAGGCGCAGCGGCGCGGGCACGACCTCTTCACCGTCGAGCATCTGCTGTATGCCCTGCTCCACGACGACGAGACCGCCAGGGTCTTGCGCAAGTCGGGGGGCGACGTTCCCAAGATCAAGAGCAGCCTCGAAAAGGTGCTCGATCGCTTCATCGCGCGCGTCCCGGAGGGCGTGGAGGCGACTCCCACGGCGTCGCGCGGCTTCCAGCGCGTGCTGCACCGCGCCGCGATCCATGTCGAATCGAGCGGCAAGGAGGAGCTGAAGGGGCCGAATGTCCTCGTCGCCATCTTCGCCGAGCTCGACTCCCACGCGGTGAAGGTGCTGAACGAGGCAGGCGTCACTCGCTACGACGTCGTCAATTTCGTGTCGCACGGCGTCGCGAAAGACGGCGACGACGAGATGAGCGAGCCGACCCCCGGCACCGAGGACGAAGAAGAGGCGTCACCCGAGAAGGATGCGCTCGCGCGCTTCGCGGTGAACCTGAACGAGCGCGCGAAGGCCGGCGACATCGAGCCACTCGTGGGCCGTGACAAGGAAATCCGTCGGGCCATCCAGGTCCTCTGCCGCAGACGCAAGAACAACCCCATCTTCGTGGGAGACGCTGGCGTCGGAAAGACGGCCATCGTCGAGGGCCTGGCGGCGCTCATCGCCGAGAAGAAGGTGCCGAAGCCGCTCGAGAACGCGGTGATCTACTCGCTCGACATGGGCGCGCTCATCGCCGGGACGAAGTTCCGCGGCGACTTCGAGAACCGGGTGAAGGCCGTCCTGAAGGGCCTGGACAAGCAGCCAGGTGCGGTGCTCTTCGTCGACGAGATCCACACGGTGATCGGCGCCGGCGCGACCAGCGGCGGCACCCTCGACGCCTCGAACCTGCTGAAGCCCGCGCTCGCGGGCGGCAAGCTGCGCTGCATGGGCGCGACCACCTTCGAGGAGTACCGGAGGCACCTCGAGCGCGACGCGGCGCTCGCGCGCCGGTTCCAGAAGATCGAGGTGCTCGAGCCGAGCGTCGAGGACACCGTGAAGATCCTGAAGGGGCTCATCAGCCGCTACGAGGAGTTCCACGGCGTGACGTACAAGCCGGAGGCGCTCCAGGCAGCGGCGCTGCTCGCGTCGCGGCACTTGCACGATCGCAGGCTCCCCGACAAGGCCATCGATCTCATCGACGAGGCGGGCGCCGACGCGAAGCTCGACAACGGCGAGGGAGCCGTCGTCGACGAGGAACGAATCGAAGCGGTGCTCGCGCGGATGGCGCAGGTGCCCCCGAAGCAGGTCTCGACCTCGGACAAGGACGCGCTGAAGAGCCTCGAAGCGGATCTGAAGGCCGTCGTGTTCGGCCAGGATCGCGCCATCAAGGAGCTCACCTCCGCGATCAAGCTCTCGCGCGCGGGGCTTCGCGCGCCGGAGAAGCCCATCGGCAGCTACCTCTTCACCGGCCCGACCGGCGTCGGCAAGACGGAGGTCGCCCGCCAGCTCGCGAAGACGATGGGCATCGAGCTGCTCCGGTTCGACATGAGCGAGTACATGGAGCGGCACACCGTGTCCCGGCTCATCGGCGCGCCCCCCGGCTACGTCGGGTACGACCGCGGCGGCCTGCTCACGGAAGCGATCGCGAAGACGCCGCACGCCGTGCTCCTGCTCGACGAGATCGAGAAGGCCCACCCCGACGTGTTCAACATCCTCCTGCAG
>CAYUAW010000470.1:0-5671 GCA_964442485.1 uncultured Polyangiaceae bacterium | reverse complement strand
GCGCGGCGGGCACGGGCGGCGCTGGCGGGGGCGGTGGCTCCGTCGGCGCCGCGGGCGCGAGCGGCGCTGCGGGCGCGAGCGGCGGCGGCACCGGGGACATCCCGCACGGCGCGTGTCTGGACACCATCACGGACTACACGAAGGATGGTCCGTTCATGATGACGACGAAGGTCGTCGGCTCGATCAACTATTACGTGCCGTCGGTGCCGTCGGGCTGCAAGGTCCCGGTCGTCCATCTGGCGAACGGCACCGGCGCATCGTGCGCGGTGTACCTGCCGGCCCTTCAGCGGCTCGCCACGAACGGCTTCCTGGCGGCCTGCTACGAGAGCCCGAACACGGGCGCCGGCGACCAGGGCGTCCAGGCGCTCGACACGGCGCTCATGACGTTCCCGGATCTCGCCGACATGAAGTTCGGCTCGACGGGCCACTCCCAGGGCGGTCAGGCGGCGTTCACCGTGCTGGCGCTCGCCGAGAAGAAGTACGGCGACAAGATGATCTACGCGGGCCTCGCCATGGAGCCCGCGAGCGGCTTCGGCGTCCAACCCACGGGCACGACGTGGCAGGCGCTCTACGCCACGATCAAATCGCCAATGTTCATGTTCAGCGGCCTCGGCACGGACGGCCTCGTGTCGCAGGTGTGGGTCCAGCAGGCCTACGACGCGACCAGCAAGACGGAGGAGGCCTACTTCTGGACGGCATCCGGCGCGACGCACATCCCGGTGCCGAACGGACAGGAGGAGGAGATCTCCATCCCGTGGTTCCGGTGGAAGCTGCTCGGCGACAAGAAGGCCTGTGCGGCGTTCAAGGCGATACCCATGACCGACAAGGTGTGGGCGGAAGTGGCGGCAAAGAACCAGCAATCATGCAACTGAGCGAACGGGGCGGGCGCGAGCCCGCCTCACCCAGCGTCGGAATCATCGGGCCTGGGTGGTCGCGTCTCGCGAAACGCGAGGGCGACACCGCGCCCCGCGTCGATCGTCCACTTCAACGTGACCAGGACGAACACGAGACCGAGAACCACGAGTGCCGCGCCGTCCTCGAACGCGAGCCAGACGAGCTCGAACACGATGAGATTCTAGCCGCGTGCACCGCGCGCCGCTCGAGCCAGACGGATCCTCATGTGTACGATCAATGCGCAACGACTCCGATGTATCGGATTTCCCCAGGCAAGCTCTCCGCTGAAGAGTGTGCCTTACACTCCGGCGCTCACACAGTTTCGGTGAGGATTTTTCTGCCGCATCTGGATTCGTCCTGAATTTTGGCAGACAGAGATTGTCGAGAGGCACACGGTGCTATAATCCATGTATTGACAGGCACGCGAGACTGAAGGGTGCCTCGTCCGAGAAACTGCTGCTTTGTGCCTCATCTGCTCGTAGCTCGTTTGCTCGGCGGGTGTCGCGAGAAGGAATCACATGAGATCCCATTCGGGTGAGCTGGGGGCGTCGTCGGCGTTTGTTCTGGTCGCAGCGTGTTCTTCGCTGCTGGCGTTCGTCACCGCGGGGTGCTCCTCCGCAGACACCACGAACGGCGTAAAGAGTGCATCCACCGGCGCAGGTGGGAGCAGCGTCAGTGGCACGGGCGCTGTCCCCGCGGTCGGGGCGGGCGGTACAGCCGTCAGCGGCGTCGGGAGCGGCGGCACCCCGGGAGCGGGCGCTACCGGCGTCATCGGACCGACCGGCACGGGCGGCACAGTCGTGACCAGCGGCACGGGCGGCACGGTCGTGACCAGCGGCGCCGGCGGCACGGTCGTGACCAGCGGCGCCGGCGGCACGGTCGCGAACGGCGGTTCGAGCGGCAGCGCGGGTTCCGGTGGCGGCAGCGGCCCCATCACGCACGGCGCCTGTCTCGACATGATCACGGACTACACGAAAGACGGTCCGTTCATGATGACGACGAAAACCATGGGGCCGATCAACTTCTACGTCCCGAGCGTGCCCGCAGGTTGCAAGGTTCCCGTGGTCCACCTGGCAAACGGCACCGGCGCGAGCTGCTCCGTGTACCTGCCGTCCCTCCAGCGCCTGGCGACGAACGGCTTCTTGGCAGCCTGCTACGAGAGCCCGAACACCGGCGCCGGCGACCAGGGCGTCCAGGCCCTCGACGCAGCGCTCGCGATGTTCCCGGATCTCGCCGACATGAAGTTCGGCTCGACGGGCCACTCCCAGGGCGGTCAGGCGGCGTTCACCGTGCTGGCGCTCGCCGAGAAGAAGTACGGCGACAAGATGATCTACGCGGGCCTCGCCATGGAGCCCGCGAGCGGCTTCGGCGTCCAACCCACGGGCACGACGTGGCAGGCGCTCTACGCCACGATCAAATCGCCAATGTTCATGTTCAGCGGCCTCGGCACGGACGGCCTCGTGTCGCAGGTGTGGGTCCAGCAGGCCTACGACGCGACCAGCAAGACGGAGGAGGCCTACTTCTGGACGGCATCCGGCGCGACGCACATCCCGGTGCCGAACGGACAGGAGGAGGAGATCTCCATCCCGTGGTTCCGGTGGAAGCTGCTCGGCGACCAGAAGGCCTGTGCGGCCTTCAAGGCGATCCCCATGACCGACAAGGTCTGGGCCCAGGTCGCGGCGAAGAACGACCAGCCCTGCATGTGATGGCGTGAGCGAGCAGGTCGGCACGGCCAGCCCCGGGGGCGGCGGTGCCGACCCGCCTTCTTTTCTCGAGGGCCGAGCAAATACGCTCGAGGCCGAGCGCCTCGCTGCTCTGATTGCGTGACCAGGAGCACACGGAACAGTTCCGGTCACTTGCAAGTAGCCCGCGCGACGGGGGATCTTTCCATGGAACCGAGAGTGCGTGATGAGCGTCGAGCAGAGGCATGCCTTACTCGATGCTTCGCCGTTCCTCGTTCTGCTTCCCCTTTGCGCGCTGGGCGGGAGCCGCCCTCGTCGTCTTCCTGTCTGCCTCCTTGGATGCGTGCTCGTCGGCTTCGAACTCTGCTGCGAGCTGCGCCGGAAAGGCAGAGTGCGACGCTTCCCCCGACGGGACCGGCGCGCGGGGAGGCGGAAGCTCACTCGCCGATGCGTCGACTGGCGGCACTTCAGGGAACGCCGGAAGCGGCGGCCGCGGCGCGGACGGCAGCGGTGGAACCTCGCACACGGCGGAAGCCGGCGTACCAGATTCAGGGCTCGACGCCGCGCTGGACGGCGGCACCGCCACCGACGCGCAGACGCCGGATGCGTCGACCCCGCCTGGCTGGCGGCTCTGGGTGGCTGTGCGAAACCATCTCTACGCCTACGCGCAGACCACCCTGGTCGCGACCACCGGAGACGAGCCAGCCGTAGACATCGTGACCAATGGAGGGCTCGGCTCGCTCCACTTCGACGCGAGCGGCGCGCTCTGGGCGATCGGAACACCGGGGCTCGTCCGGTTCTCGCCGTCGCAGCTCGCCGCCCCCGGGATGGCCGGAACACCGGCCCTGAGCGTCTCCGTAGCCGGCGTGAACACTTTCGCCTTCGATCCCGCCGGCAAGCTCTGGCTAGGCCGGGTCGCAGGAGGGGACAACTGGGTGGGACGATTCGATCTCGACGTGCGCACCGCCACCGGCGCGCTCACCGTCACGACGACCGTCACGACCGCTGCCGACTCTCTGCCGCTCAAGTTCCGTTTCGGCGCCTATCCACTCGGGATGGTCTTCGACGAGGCGGGCAACCTGTATGCAAACCTCGACTACCAGTCCGCTGCCGGACAAGGTTTCTTGAACCGCTTCGACGAAGCCCAGCTCGTCGGTAGCGGTGTATTCACCGATCCACCCGCGCTGTCCATCATGCCGCAGCTCTTCGGCACCGGCGTCGTGCCCATCCTGAGGGACGGCCTCGGCCGAATCCTGATTCCCAGTCAGAACGCCATCACGCGGTATTCCGCAAAACAGGTGGCCGCCATGGGCCAGGGCGTGCAGACCACTCCAGAGACGACCTTCAAGCTCGTCACCGGCAATCCGAGCCCGTACTGCCTCGGCCTCGATCCTGATGGCAATCTCTGGGTTGCGGGCGGCGGCAACGCGCTCGTGAGGATCGACGCGAGCGACGTGGCGAAGACGAGCCCCGCGGACGGAAGTGCCGTCATGGTGACGCCGTCCGTTCATGTACGTGCGCCCGTATCGAACCCCAGCGCGGACTTCTGCGCGCTCGCATTCCGTTGAGCGGCGAGTGGCCGCACAACCAGCGGCGCCCTCAGTTCGACTCGAGCTGGGCCGTGCCGCCCTGCTGCGAGGGCGCCATGCAGACGATCTGCACGTCGTTCGCGCTCGTCGAGTAGTAGCGCGCGACGAAGATGCACATCTCGTTCGTGGCGGCCGAATCGCCGAACGTGAACGTGTTGTTCGTCGGGTTGTTGTACGTGCACGTCCAGTTGATGGAGTCGCCCGGGTTCAGCATGATCGGCGGGTCGTAGACGTGGGGCGGCGGCTCGTCCCAGGTCGTGTCGTCGATGAGCTGCGTCCCCGTGCTCGTCGTCGCCACGAAGTGAACGCCGCGCGAGTGCATGTGCGAGACGCCCCGCACCAGGCCGATCTGGCCGTAGGCCGAGGGGATCGAGCAGCTGGTGCTGACCGTCTGCCCCTGCCCGGGCGGCACCTGTAGATAGACGCGGTTGAAGTAGAGCGACGCGACCCAGTTCGTGATGGTCGACGGATCGGCGGTCGGAATCATCTTGATGCTCGCCTTCCCCTCCGCGGGATCCGAGCCCGTGTTGAGGAAGTGGATCTGGATCCTGAGGCCCGTCGCGCCGCGGATCTTGGTGGCCATTCCCGCCGGGTACGCCATCTGATCCGTGGGGCGCCCGGTGGCATAGAGGAGCGCATGGAAATCACTGCCGGGGCAGTCAGCGATCGTGCGGCTCGTGCCCTCCGTGAGGTTGTAGAGGTGCAGATGGTGAGAGCCCTTCGCCAGGGTGCTCGACATGGTCTGCACCGCGGTGTCCTTGCCGGCGAACGGGTTGTCGAAGTTCTGACATTTGAACACTTCCTCGCCCGGCTGGACGGTGAAGCTGTCGGAATTGATGACGGCCGTCCCAGGTGGATCCATGGCTGGCGGAGCTGCGCCCCCTGCCCCGTCCGCACCCGCGGCGCCAACGGACGCGCCGCCCGTTCCGACGCTCGCAGGCTGTCCGCCGCTCCCCGGAGCCGGTGGGCTTCCCCCGATCGACGCGGCGCCGGCTGCGCCGGGCGGCGGCATCGCAGCGGACGCTCCTCCGCCGCCGGGTGCGGCGACGGAACCAGCCGTCGCGCCGCCGCCGGCGCCCGCTGCCGGCGCGGAAACCGCGCCACCCGTTCCGACCGCGCCCGCAGGAGCAGCGGGGAGGCCTCCCGTCGGAGCGCTCGTCTGCGGCGTCTGCCCTTCAGAGCCGCTGCAAGCGACACCCAGCATCGACGCCCCGATCAGGACAGCTCGCGAAATCATGGAGACCTGCTCGTTCTGACGCGCGGCCACGCGCCCTTACAATCCAACCGTCGGTGAACGTACCGACCTTCCCATCGACCGGCAAGATCGCTCTCGCGCTCGTTCGAGCATCGCGCTTCAGCCAATTTCAGCCATTCGACATCTGCGCGCACGCTACTAAACAAAGGGGGGCCTTGGCCCCCCGCAGCTTCGCCTTCGGCGAACTGCTCCCCCCGCCGCAACTTACGGGGGGCCTTGGCCCCCCGCAGCTTCGCCTACGGCGAACTGCT
>CAYUAW010000469.1:4583-5700 GCA_964442485.1 uncultured Polyangiaceae bacterium | reverse complement strand
GTTCGACTTCAACGACAGAACGCTCCCCGATGCTTTGCTTCGTTCGACTTCAACGACGGAACGCTTCCAGATGCTCTGGTTCGTTCATTTTGAACGAAGAACTGGAACGGGAACTGCGGATCTCGGTGCCAGCCGACGAGAAGAGCATGCGGGCTACGGAATCGACGATGATGTGTCCGGTCATTTCGATTCGTCTTCCGCGAGGAGGTGTTTCCAGTAGCGCGCGGGAGAATCGAGGATCCCCTTGGTGATGTGGAAGTGGGACGTCTCTTCGAGACGCGTCGGCTCGATGCGCTCGCCATCGAAGGACAGGAGGGTCGCGTTCGGGAACGTCAGGATGATGGGCGAATGCGTGGCCACGACGAACTGGACGCCTCCTGAATTGGCCAGCCGGGCCATCTTGGCCAGCAGGACGAGCTGGCGTTGCGGGGAAAGAGCCGCCTCGGGCTCGTCCATCAGGATCATGCCGGGATTGAGCCACGCCGAAAAGACCTCGAGGAACGCTTCACCGTGCGACCGGGTGTGCAGAGACCGCCCGCCGTAGCGCGCGTAGGGGTCACCTCCGAAGTCGGGATCCGCGCGGCGCTCTTCGAGCAGGCTGGCGAAGTGCGCCTGGAACTCTGCGCGAAAGAAATAGCCGTCCGGCGGCCTCCGACGGAACGCACCCCGAACGAATGGGGCAAGCTCGCTGCGAGTGTGCGGCGCTTTCAGGTCTGCAAGCTCATTGCGACCGCCGCCACCGGTCGGCAGCCCGCAGAGCGCCGCGATGGCTTCCATCACCGTCGACTTCCCCGAACCATTCTCGCCGACGAAGAAGGTCACCGTACTCGTGAACGCCACGTCGAGAGTTCGGACGAAGGGTAGATTTCCAGGAAATTCGCCCCGCGGCAGATCGACGTTCTCCCTTAGGAACAGGCGTTGCAAGAACGGCGGCGGCATCGGCGTTTCTGGTGTGATCACTATGGAACAAGCACCCCGGGTCGTCGACCGTCAACGATAACCTGCACGCAAACGGCGCATCCCTGAACGCTTCTACGCGCCACCAACCTGATACCGTCATCGCCCCATGAACGGCCTCCCCCCGGACGACGATGCCCTCGTGGCGGCGGTCGAAAGC